>DASZPW010000091.1:0-3352 GCA_035550155.1 Chitinophagaceae bacterium
TGCCGGTATATTTTTACGGGATCCTTATGTATGACAACAAAAGAACTACGATTTATGCGGGAAATATTGTCATAGCCCCCAGTAAAGTTGGATAAAAATTTCAAAACAGTTTAGGTGTAAATTACAGTTACAAACATGAGAACGAGAAGAAAATTTACACCGGAAGAACGGCTTTCAATTCTTCAGGAAGCTGAGCGGGAAGGTCGCCCTGAAACGATCCGCAAATACAACATTGCCCCTTCGCTGTTTGACCGATGGCGAAAGAAATATCTCTCTGATGGGATGGAGGGATTAAAGAACCGTTACAAACGGATTGATCCTGTAGTCAGGGAACTGGAGCAGGAAAATGAGCGGTTGAAACGCATCATTGCCAAGCAAGCTCTTGAGCTGGAAGTAAAATCTGAGCTTTTAAAAAAAACTCATGTTCCAAACAAGATAAAATAGAAATGGTGAAAAAATTTCAGCATACAGATACAATCGGGCAATTATGCAAATGGGTGGACCTTGCGCCCGGCAACTATTATTACAAACCCTCGGGTGGTAAAAAGGGTTTTAAACCCACTGTGACGACAGGCAAAAAAGATGGAAGCTGTGTGAGCAACGATGCCGTGATAGAAGAAATAAAATCCATTCTCAGCGGTGAGTTTGTTTGCTATGGCTATCAGAAAGTAACTGTGCAGTTGAAGAATCTGGAGTATATCATCAATCACAAAAAAGTGTACCGGCTGATGGATGAAAATAATTTATTACTGGGTAAAGTGATCAAAACAAATGGCAGGCGGCAGTGGGTGAAGCATAGAAAGATCAAGGCTTGCCGGCCGATGGAATATTTATGCCTGGATATAAAATATTTGTGGGTATCGGGAGAACAGCGCTGGTATTACCTGCTCACCATTTTGGATGTGTATTCCAGAAAAGTATTACAGTGGGTTTTGCAAAAAAGTGTCAGGAAGATTGATGTAATCAATTTGTTTCGGTTGATCGATCTGCAGTATGGCATTAAAGGAGTCAACATTCGCAACGACAACGGATCTCAGTTCATAGCAAATGATGTAAAGCAGTTTCTGCGGATGGCGGAGGCTAATCAGGAATTCACTCACATTGCTACCCCTGAGGAAAATGCGTACATAGAAGCCTATCACAGTATTGTACAAAAAGAAATAGTGGAACGATTTGAATTTGCCAGCTATTATGAAGCCCGGATGACGATGCAAGCCTATGTAGATTTTTACAACAACCGGAGATTACATAGCGGCGTAGAATATAAAACACCACAGCAGGCATGGACTGAATATGAAAAAATTAATTTTGTAAAATCAGACGAAGCGGAAGCAGGCAATGCTGGGGAGCAACCTGCCAGGAATAACCTGATCAGCGGAGAAGTTTTGGAAGGAGTGTACAACGCTCCTTCCTCCCCGGAAAACATCTTTGCTGCCATGCCTCAAAAAACCCAATCTTTGACAACAAAACATTTTCAAACCAACCTAAACTGTTTGGAAAAATCTCTCTAAGTTATGAGGGGTTAAGACAAGATGATATGCTGCGCAAATATGATTTTACCTATGATGCAGTAAATAGATTGACAGGAGCCGATTTTAATCAATTAAACAGTAACAGTTTCAGTAAGGCAGCCAAAATAGATTTTAGTGTAAGCGGACTTACTTATGATGCCAACGGAAACATCTTATCTATGAACCAGAAGGGCTGGAAATTAGGTGGAAGTGCCACGATAGATTCTTTACTTTATACCTATATCAGCAATAGTAATAAACTCCTCAATGTGATTGACCGGAAAAATGATACTACAACTAAGCTGGGAGATTTCAGAAGCTCTACTGCTTATATGAATTCATTGAGTAATAACAAGACAACAAGCGCCACAGATTACACTTATGACGCCAATGGAAACCTGAGTATTGACAAAAACAAGGATATTACTTTGATTCATTACAACTATTTGAATTTACCGGACAGTATTATAGTTACGAATAAAGGACACATTACTTACACATATGATGCTGCCGGAAATAAATTGAAAAAAGTAACCACCGAAGGAAGTAAGGTTACGACAACGCTTTACCTGTTTGGCAATTTCGTAAATGATACACTACAGTTTTTACCAACGGAAGAAGGACGAATAAGATTTAACGTAGCAAATAGTAGCCTGCAATACGATTACTTTATTAAAGATCATTTAGGAAATATAAGAATGGTACTGACCGAGCAAAAGGATACGAGCTTCTATCCTGATGCATCATTAGAAACCGCTACAATTGCAAACGAAAGACTTTATTATTCCGGAGTGGATACCGGCAGAGTAAATAAAAGTACAGTATCAGGATACCCAACTGATACCTACACCAATCCCAACGATTATATTCAAAAGCTGAATGGAAACGGGCCGAGAATTGGAATGGGAATAGTGTTGAAGGTAATGGCAGGAGATAAATTTAATCTTAGGGTAAATAGTTGGTGGAACAGTAACAACACACCGGGAACACCGGTTAATCCTCTAAACGATTTACTAAGTGCATTGAATAGCGGAGTAGCGGGAGCAAGTAGCGGACACTACACAACAACTGATCTGAGTAGTGCCAGTGCATTGAATCCCGGCGCTACAAATTTTTTGAATAGCCATAGCGGATACAACAGTGCCAGGCCAAAGGCTTTTGTTAACTGGGTGTTGTTTGATGAACAGTTTAATTACGTTAGTAACAGCAGTGGGTTTGATCAGGTAGGTAGTAGTAATACGTTTACCACACATACCGAGACTGGAATTTCTTTAAGTAAAAGCGGATATTTGTATATTTACGTAAGCAATGAAACGCCAAACATTGATGTGTTCTTTGACAACTTGCAGGTGACGCATATACGAGGTCCACTGATCGAAGATGAGGCATACTACCCGTTTGGGTTAACTATGATGGGAATATCATCTAAGGCACTTAACTTCGGAACGCCTGAAAATAAATACAAACTTTTTGGAAAAGAATTACAGAATAAAGAGTTCTCAGATGGCTCCGGACTTGAATGGTACGATTACGGTATGAGAGAATACAACCAACAGATAGGACGTTTCTTTCGGGTTGACCCAATCAGTGAAAAATTTTATGAACTATCCGCATATCAATATTGTTCTAATAATCCGATTAAAAATGTTGACTTAGACGGGGCGGAAGGATTAGACTTCAGAATATTGACGAAGCTGGTTGAAAACACAGTTAAAAACCCTAACGGAACATCGGCTAAAATTTTGGGCATAATGGCAGGTATAGGGGGGTCTATAACGGGTGCTGTGAATGCACTTAGTCATCCTGGTCAAACTTTAAAAGGCCTTGGGCACATGCTTTCG
>DASZPW010000092.1:0-2235 GCA_035550155.1 Chitinophagaceae bacterium
AAGAACATCGGCAACTTTCAAATATTTCCATGGGGCATTTCTGCCTTCTTTTCTTTCGGGTGGAGGAGGAAATTCTCCCGGATCTCCCTGCAACCAACGTTCAATATCATATTGATAAAATTGTTTGTTCCACAACAATCCGGCAAATGCCTGTCGTTGGATGTTTGCTACATCAGCTGAACAGTTTCCAGGAATCAATTCCTTATAAAATTCATCAGCTTCCCGTTTTCTTTTTTCAAAGATCTGCTCAAACTCATCATCAAACGGATCATTCAATTCATCCTTGCTAAGCCGCAGTATCACCCGCTGTGTCTCTCCAGCAGGAATAGTTAATCGATAAACGGGGGAAAATTTGGTGCCCTTGTGATTATTTTTTAATAAATCATACAACCTGCTATCGTTTCCGGCAATGGCATCATGAAAAGCATCTTTAACAAAAGGTGATGCATTGGGGACGCCGAATATTTTTTCTGTATTAGTTTCGTTTTCGGTCATCAGCAAATCATTTGCACCGGTGCAGTAAAAAAAATAATCTCCTGATTTTTCGTTGGAAGCTTTTACTACCCCAATATTGCGATTTGAATTAAGAATTTCAAGCACAGGTTTTTCAGAAACATCACCAGCCATCCAGCGGTTTCGGAACCAAAGTGTTGGTAGCAACATAATTGCCGCTTCCTCATCACCCCGGTTAGAAATACTTATAGCAATGCAGATATCTTCTGAGTTGTTTTTTGCATAGGTGACATGTACATCAAAATATTTATTTTTTTGAAAAACATCAGAATCCAGTATCTCGAATTCCGGTTCAGTCTTTTTTCGTGAATGATTTATTTCAGCCAATTGCTCATAAGGAAAAGGAGCTTGCGGATATTTGTACAGATACTCCATATAATAATGGCTGGGAATATTATCCAGGTAGTAGTACAACTCTTTTACATCTTCACCATGATTACCTTCCGTATTGGTCAGTCCGTACAAGCGTTCTTTCAATATCCTGTCTTTGCCATTCCACAAGGCAATTGCAAAACACAAATTTTGATGTACATCGCTGATGCCTGCAATGCCGTCTTCACCCCATCGGTATGCCCGGCTTCTCGATTGTTCATGTGTAAAATAATTCCATGCATCACCCTGCGGGCTATAATCTTCTCTCACGGTGCCCCATTGCCGCTCACTCAGATAAGGCCCCCATTTCTCCAGCGGAACTTCTTTTTGTGCATTGGCAATTAATCTTGCCCTTTCGGATGTAACATTTTTCGAGTTTGTCATGTGTATTGATAAAATTCTTTTAGTTCTACCCGCCGGTGGCAAATCCTTCAAACAATGTCATGCCGCCATCAATGAAAATGCTGGCGCCAGTGATATAATCGCTGTCATCACTGGCTAAAAAAACTGCAAGTTTCCCGATGTCTTCCGGAGTTCCGATCCGGTCATAAGGTATTAATTCCATTAAGCGGTTATATGCTTCCGGGGTTTGCCATGCTGCAGTATTGATCGGAGTTTTTATTGCACCGGGACAAATACTGTTTACCCGGATCTTTTGACGTCCGTATTCCTGTGCAATAGTTTGCATCAGCATATTTATTCCTCCTTTGCTCGATGCATAATTGGCATGGCCCGACCATGGTATCACCTGGTGCACACTACTCATACAAATAATTTTTCCGCATGCCACCGATCGTTCCGGGACGATGCCTCTTTTTAAAAATTCTTTGATCGCTTCCCTGGCACATAAAAATTGTCCGGTCAAATTCACATCGATCACCAACTGCCATTGTTCCAGCGTCATTTCATGAAACGCAGCATCCCGCTGCAAACCTGCATTATTGACCAGGATATCGATCGTCCCGAATTTTTGAATAGCTTGCTGAAACATGCTGATCACCTGGTCCTCCTTGCTCACATCTGCCTGTATGGCCAAAGCCTCTGAACCATATGATCTGATTTTTTCAACAATAGTATTGGCTGCTTCAGGGTCCACCACATAGTTCACAATGACCGTAGCGCCTGCTTTTCCTAGAGCAATTGCCACGGCCGCTCCAATACCGGAATTTGCTCCTGTAACAAGTGCGGTTTGGGAATATAATTTTTTTTCCTTCATAAAAATGGTATTAAAAACTTCTTCGGTATTTTTAACCAGCTAATCGCAACTGCACTACCTAAGAATTACATGTCAAATATTCTGATGATCTAACTGTATCCAACGACCGAATAGGAATTCCGGCATCTTACTTC
>DASZPW010000093.1:0-2893 GCA_035550155.1 Chitinophagaceae bacterium
TATTACAAATTAATTCGGGGCAACATGGCAAGTTTGGTCTAAAAAGAAAACATTTGAATCATACGCTGATGCCTGCCAATTATAGGCATCTTGCCAACTGTATGGGCCGCAGTAGGAAATCGTAGACAAATGAGTGTCACACCACATCCATTCATAAGTTAGACAATAATCAAAAAAAGAGACCGCTCAAATAGTTTTCCTTCCGGCGTGTAACAGGCTTTTCCTGACAAGGGTTTTGCCGGTTTTAAAGACTTGTGTTTTGGCGCCTTTAATTATGTGTGTGTTGCCATTCTTAGGTAAATCACTTTTAGTTGCATTAGTCAGAAATGCCAAAGGCAAAACTAATAAGAGGAAAAATAATTTTCTCATAAACATAAATTTAGATTTGATAAAATGTACTGATCAAAGGCAAGTTCCTTTAATTAAGAGCCTTTTCCTAACCGTTTTTCTGATAAGATAAACTGTAGCTTGCTTACAAAATATTTTCAGTAGCTTCGAAATACCATTAATCTATAAACCTTTCCAATGCGGAACTTCATTTGTGAGAAACTAAAATCCTTAAGAGAAAAACATGGCTATTCCCAGGCAGCAGTTGATGAAGCCATAAACATGAGCCAGAATGCCTATTCTCTTTTAGAAACAGGAAAAACAAAGCTTGATATTGAGCGGCTTTTTTCGATCGCAGACTTTTATAAAGTATCAGTTTCAGACCTGTTAGATATCCCCCCTCCCCCCAAAAAAAAGCAAATAAATCTTTAGCCCTGAAGAATTAAATGGCCTCTATCAATCCTTTAAAAATCGCTGCAAATTTAGGCTCGGCAGCTTTGGCAGCTTCTAACACCTCTTCGTGAGTGATGGTATTCGTCCCTTCCAGCAAACCAATATCAGTGATCACACTCATAGCAAATACATGCATGCCCATGTGATTGGCTACAATGGATTCCTGTGCCGTACTCATACCCACTACATCGCCACCAAGAATATGGATCATCTTATATTCTGCTTTCGTTTCAAAGGTCGGGCCTGTCACCGCATAATACACTCCTTCTTTTACTTCAATATTCAATCTTGCCGCCACATCCTTTGCTTTTTGAATCAAATATTTTCTATACGGTTCACTCATATCAGGAAAACGTGGACCCAGTTCATCAATATTTTTTCCAATCAACGGATTAAACGTATTTAAACTGATATGATCCCTGACGATCATGAGATCGCCAATCTTAAAATCAGGATTCACGCCACCAGCTGCATTGGAAAGCAGCAGCACTTCCACACCCAATAATTTCATCACACGAATGGGAAATATAACTTCTCCTGCATCATATCCTTCATAAAAATGAAAACGGCCTGCCATCACTACCATTCTTTTACCGGATAATTTTCCAAAGATGAGTTTGCCTTTATGTCCCGGCACGGTGGATACCGGGAAATTAGGAATATCATGATAGTCTATTTCTTTTTCTACTTCTATTTCATTCACAAAATTTCCCAGGCCGCTGCCCAATACCAAGCCGATCCGGGGTGTATGTTTATACTGTTTCTTCAAAAACTTTGCTGTTTCTTTTAATTGCTTCATCGGTTTAGCCATAAAAAAATTTATAGGGCGGCAAATATAAACTTTGTTAGCCACGAATTACACGAATGGGCACGAATGGAGATAAAATAATATTGGCCGCAGATTTCACAGATGGACACAGAAAAGTATTGGTCACGAATTACACAAATAGCAAGAATGTTTTTTGCCACAGATTACGCAGATGGGCACAGATTGAGAAGATTATTTTAAAAAGGTTATTGTTCTTCTTAAAACTCTTAAGATGAAAATATTTCTTGTCGGTTCGATGGTAATCGAATTAAATTAATATCTGTGAAAATCTGTGTAATCTGTGGCAACTCCTATTTGTCTGTGGCAACCTTCAATAAGTATACCTGTAAAAATCGCAGTATTCCTCATCACATAGAAGTTTTTGAAGAACCGGATCTTTCAATACATCAATATAATCCATCCATTTCTTCCCCATTTTTATTTTCCGGTAGATCAAACGGATACCCTGGCTGTAATCCACCCACCAGAAAATATGTCCTGTATATAATGGTTGAATGGGTGTGCCGTCTAATTTATGCCAGCCATAAATAGCCACCCGATCCGGTTTGGGATCACGGGAGATCTTTCCGCTGATGACCACATCTTTCTGAATGCCGGCGATCAATCCCTTTTTACCACGTCGTTGTCCTTCGATGATCAAATGATGTTGCCACATGGTAGGCGTACTGTCCCGAAATGCATACATAGGCACCGGTTCTAATTTCACTTTCGCAGCTTTGTAAATATCATCCACCATTTTGCGTGTCGGTAAAAAACAATTGAAGCTATCAGCGATCTGCTGCGCAGCTTTCGGTGTGATGTTGATCCTTGCCCAGTCTTTATCAGTGCCAACACTTAAATAATCCGGCGCTACGTAATAAATAGCTTTTATTGTTTTTCCCGTTGCAGAATCTAAAATGGAAGTATGGACAGCCACAAATTTTTTAAGAAAAGAAGGCACATCTCCGGCCAATACTTCTTTTAAGACAAATGAATCTCTTGCCTGCCATTTCATGGCAAATGCTTCGTGGTAAAATTCATTGCCGGTCATGGATGAAGTTCTTTCCACCCAATGCATTTTTTTTGTAGATGAACAGGAAATAAGAAGAAAAATGCTAAGAACAGATACAATAGATTTCATATAAGAAAGGTAGTGAAAAGGTTTAACACGAAGTGGGCCACGAATTGTACGAATTTCACGAATTAATGTGCTGAATAATGAACGGAACGATGAAGAGTGCGACGCAAGGAACGATGATAGTAGTAATGCAGCCGACATCAAAAAAATATTCACTATTCACTTTT
>DASZPW010000094.1:0-35944 GCA_035550155.1 Chitinophagaceae bacterium
TGAGGCGTATAAAAGAATGGGCTGTTTGGGTAATTGGTATTCCCTTGTACCCCCTTCTCAATTTGTGGAATTCCGGCAGTATTCTTTACCTGGTTGCCATTGGCATCTACTGCAAAGAAAGTTCCATAAAATACACCAACAGGATATCCTTGTAATAATGAAACCGGAGCGCCGGCATTTGTACTCAACAGGATCAATGCAGTACCAACATCCAGCACTTTGTTGCGATTATGATTATAAATAAGTGTCACATCCCATTGTAGATCTTTCCTGCTGATGGGAGACCCAGTTAATAAAATTTCAAACCCTTTGTTTTGTAAAGAGCCTAAATTATCGGTCAGGCTGGAAAATCCATTTGTCGGAGCGATCGTTCTAGTGTACAACAGGTCTGTAACATTTTTTTTGTACCAGTTAAATGTCAAACCAATGCGGTCATTCAGAAAAGACATATCTGTTCCGATCTCAAGTTCTTCCTGTCTTTCCGGTTTTATATTGGTATTGGCCAGGGTGGAACTGGAATTGAGTGCTGTTCTGCTCAGATAAGAATTAGAAGTATACGTATTGAAGCGGGAATACGCCCCGATACCAGTAAGGTTACCTGATTGACCATAGGCAGCACGTATCTTAAATGTATTCCACCAATTCATTCCGTTTTTCCAGAATTCAGTTTCTGAAATCAGGTAACTACCGCTTGCTTTGTAATAAACCTGGTTACGTTGGTTTTCTCCGAATACGGAAGAACCATCACGGCGGATAGCCCCGGTAATGAATAATTGGTTTTTATATTTAAAATTTTGTTGCAAGTATACTCCGGAAACAGAAATTTCACTTCTGCTGTCAACAGATGGAAGCAATGTGCTGGCGCCATTAACAGTCTGAACGAAGGGCGCCATTCCCCGGCCTTGCAAAAGAGAATATTGATTCCTTTCATATTGTACAGAATAACCTACCTGGGTAGTGGAGCCAATGTCCGGCGTTATATTAAACTGATAGGTTCCGTTCAATTCATTATTGATCTGGAAGAAATTATTACTGCCGGTGCTTGCATATCCATTCAAAGTAGGATCTAAAGATGCTGCACCTCCAAAAAATGCAGTATTAACATTATAGGCAAACGGTGGCATATAAGTAGTTCCATTTTGTCCATAATTATCAATACCCAAAGTATAATCAATTGTCAGGCCTTTCATAGGTTTCAACTTGGCACCAAGATTTGCAATGATACGATTGGTTTCTTCACGTTGTTTGAAATCCTCTATTACAGATACAGGATTTACACGGCCAAAATTGCCCACTGCCAGCAAATTGCCTAAGGCATCCCGTTGCCAGATATTATGAAAATTACCCAGGATCGTCACCGAGTTCATCGGAGAATAGAATGAATTACCATCCGGCTTTTCATTTGCAGATGAGTTGATATAATTCAACCCAAGGCTTACACTGAGCCAGCGATTCAGTGTTTGATCAATATTTGCACGAAAACTATAACGTCGTGCATTAGTGTTTTTAATTATTCCTTCATTATAGAAATAAGATCCGGAAACATAATATTTCGTTTTATCTGTTCCGCCACTTACCGATACATTGTTATCAGTACCCAGGCCGGTATCGAAAATATAATCCTGGTAATCATACCGGGTTACGGGAGTAGTATTGGTTAATAATGCTCCATTTACTAAAGAAATCAAATCTTGTGTAAATGCGCCGGGACCATCTGTAGGTCCTCCGTATTTGAGAGGCGCCTGGTTTACTTTCAATTTTTTTCTCAGTTGGTTCATCATGATACCGGTCGAAAAACTAACTACAGGAGCACCGTTGGATCCTCTTTTTGTAAAAATCTGCACTACACCGGCATTAGCCCTTGATCCATAAATAGCCGCAGCCGCAGCGCCATTCAGTACTTCTATATGATCAATATCTGCAGGGTTGATGTCCGCCAACCTGTTTTGACCTACGGTGCCTACGAAATTTGTTCCATCATAAGAACCCTGAGTATTTGTCACCCGGTTGGTAGAGTTGTTTGCGATCACCCCATCTATGATATATAGCGGTTCTGAAGAAGATAAAATTGAACTGATACCTCTGAGACGAACAGAAAATCCTCCGGCCGGATCTCCATTGTTTTGAATGATCTGTGCTCCGGCTGTTTTACCCTGCAATGCAGATAAAACGTTGGAAGTTGCTCCTTTGGTCAATTGATCGGCTTTTACAGTACTGATATAACTTCCTAATTGCTTACGGGTAGTTCCTAATGATACACCGGTTAAGATCACCTCATCCATACTTAATGCATCAATAGCTAACTGAGCATCGGAAGTATAAGAAGCAGCATTACTGATCTGAATGGATTGTGAAAGAGATTTGAATCCTACACCGGAAAAATCAAGTGTATAAGATCCCGGACGAAGATTGGCTTGTATGGCATATATACCATCGGCATCAGTAACTGCACCATAGGTGGTGCTATGAACCAAAACAGAAATGGATGGAATGCCTTTTCCGTCTGGGCCAGTTACCTTACCACTGATACGAACTTGTGCCAAACTAATAAGTGTACATAGCTGCAGGATCAGGACAAAGAAAATGTTCTTCCATTTCGATTGCCCCATCTGTTGGAACTTTCTCATATAGCAGTTTTTAAGGTTAATAAAAAAGTATAAAATTGTTTTTCTGAAATGAGTGCAATACTTTATAAACCTCGTTTCAATCGCTCTGAATTTTAAAAGGATAAAATTTTATGCTGTCCGCTTCCCGTAATAGATAATAATTTGGAGTATTGCCGCAGGTAAATCTTTGCACAACAATCGCCCTATTATTATTACTTCCTCTAATTCTATTTTAATAATAGATTGGCAATTTATAAAATAAACCAACAAAAAAATGCATATTCTCGCAAAAAAATGCAAGATTTCTTTTTAATCCCCGCACAAAGCCGCATGTATAAAAATGAAACTTTATGGGAACAGAACTGATCGGAGATTGCATTTTATCTCCGGTAATCTGAATTCCCTACTTCAATTCTGCCTTTTTTTTGAGATTTTCAAGCCCCTGATCCATCAGGGAACCATAAAACCTATCGTACACTAAACTTGAAAATTTTTCCCACGGATACCATTGTATATGAAAATCGAGGTACCACTGAACAGTAACATGATTAAAGCTTGTTTCAGGAAATACCCGCCATGTTGAAAGTATTGACTTACGGCTGGCTGCTTTGTTATACGTTGTCAGAACTTCGCTTTCTTTTATTTCACTGACAACAAGAGAAAGAAAAGGATTTTTTTTCAAAACCAAACCTTTGATCATGCCGGATTGATAAAAGAACTCAGCAGAATCTGCACCAGGATACCAATCTTTCCATCGTTCCGGATCCCTTAACTCGTTCATCACTGTTTCACTATTGGCATCAATGCGAATGGTTCTGGAAATACGTATCCTGGAAGGAAGAAAAAAAGAAATGAAACAAACTACCGTTGACAAAATCAAAAGACTTACCAGTATCAGCTTAATGATGCGCACAAAAATTATTTGAATTCAGTAAAAAAATTATTCCCATTTAAATACCCTGACAGCGATCACATAAATAACCACAGCCCAGATACCCAGGATGCCGATCTCTTTCCAGCAATCGGTAAGATGGGCTCCTTCAAATGAGATCTTTCGCATGGCATCGTTGAATTGGGTAAGGGGCAATGCTTCGCAAAATGGACGCATCCACTTCGGAAAAACATCGATGGAAAAAAATGTTCCTGATAAAAGCATTTGAGGAAATCCGAATAAATTGATCAGAAGCGGAATGGATGTATCTGTTTTCACTACGCTGCTGAAGATCAATCCAACTCCCATCAGGATGAAAAGCATGTAGATGGTCATGATCATCATTTCCAAAAAAGTATCGAATCCATTGAGCAAAGTAAAGTGCATAAAAAAATGCCCAAAGACGATCAGTACGATCACATTTATCAATTGAAAAAACAAGCGGCTGGCACCTACGCCCAGCAAAATATTGAGGCGATTTACCGGCGAAGCATAAAATCGTTTCAGCACCAGTGTCTCTCTCAAATTATAAAAAGTGAAAGCAATTCCGAACAGTGTAGAAAACAATACTGAAAAGCCTAACTGTCCCGGTAAAATGAAATCAATTGTGTGATATGGCCTGACTTCATAAATATCAGGAACGATCTGGAAATGGTTGAACTGAACACCGGCCATTTGTCGTTCCATTTTGAAAGAAAGATTATCAAAAGTTTGTTTCAGTGCAGCGATAGCGCCGCCACTGGCAGTGGTAGTGGTAAAATGAATAATGTAATGCGGCTGACCACTTGAATCTATGTATTGACGTAAGTCCACTTTGGCATCCAGGTTTCCTTTTTCCAGGTCTTCCCGCATTTTCGTGGTATCAAAAGTGCCTTTTGTAGTTTTATATGAGATCACTTTGATCAGCGGATCAGCAACAATACTATCATAAAGAGCAGAACTGGTATCCGTTCCCGGTACAAAAGCAATTTTATTACGGCCGGGCCCACCCTGCCCGAACGAACCGAAGATCATGATAAAGATGATAGGAAAAAGAATACTGAATACTATGGCGCTGGGATTACGGAAAATTGCTCTGAAACTTGCTTTAGTGATCGCCCATAATGCTTTGCGCTGATTATACTGACCGGACATTTTGCTTATTTGATGTGCAAATGTATTATTTACAAAATGAAAAAATTAAAAACATCTTATCCTAAAAATATTGAACAAATGCACAGGGATACTGCAATGAATATCTTCGTTGCTGTCCTTTTATACATTTGACTGTACTTCATGTATAAAAAAACTGAGATATTTGAACTTTCACGAACTCTAATTATGAATATAGCCTATTTACTTACGGGAACAAACCTGGGAGACCGGACAAAAAATATTGCGACGGCAGCGCAACTGATCAATGAGCAATGCGGTACAATTATTAATAAATCATCTGTGTATGAGACAGCAGCCTGGGGCAAAACGGATCAGCCTGCTTTTTTAAACCAGGCATTAGAATTATCCACTTCCTTAAATGCAAAACAACTTATCCGCCGGCTCTTAAAGATCGAAAAGCAGATGGGCCGTATCCGTCATGAAAAATACGGGTCCCGGCTTATTGATATCGATATGTTGTTTTTTAATCAGGAACAATACAGGCTTCCTTTTCTTACTATACCACATCCGGAACTGCAGAATCGAAGGTTTGCCCTCATGCCTTTGTCAGAAATCGCTCCCGGCTACATGCACCCTATCTTTAAGAAAACTGTGTCTGAATTGCTGAACGATTGCCAGGATGAACTGGAAGTAAAAAAGTATTCCTGATTTTTTCCACAAAGCGCAAAGATGAACAGCGACCAACACTCATTTCGATTATTTTGCACTTCCTGAACTTTTTTCTTATTCAGCATTGCGGTTCAGCATCCGGTGCACATGAACTATCACTTTATAACCATAGAAGGAAATATTGGAGCTGGAAAAACCACGCTGGCTCACATGCTTTCCAAACATTATAATGCCCGATTGATCCTGGAAGAGTTTGCCGATAACCCCTTCCTGCCCAAGTTTTATGAAAATCCCGGGCAATATGCTTTCCCGTTAGAGTTGTTTTTCATGGCAGAGCGGTACAAACAATTAAAAGAATTACTGCAGCAAAAAGATCTGTTTCAAAACCTCACCATTTCAGATTATCTTTTTACCAAATGCCTGTTGTTTGCCAAAGTGAATTTGCCGGAAGATGAATTTAGACTTTACCAACGATTGTTTGAGATCATTCACCAGCAACTGATACAACCGGATATTCTTATTTACCTGCATGCACCGGTGCAAAAGCTTCAGGCCAACATTAAAAAACGGAAACGCTCTTATGAGCAAAACATACAGGATGAGTATTTATTCAGCCTGCAGGAAACTTACACTCACTACATCAAACAGCATAATATCAAAACACTGTTTATCGATGCCAGCAATGCAGATTTCCTCGGTAATGAAAAACATTTACAGGTAATCTATGATGCCCTGGAAAAAGAATACGATAATGGGCAACACTACATCACACTGCCCTGAGAAAATAACACGATACGCTTAGCTGGCTTTTCTTACTTATTTTTACAAAAAACTGAAATACTGTTTTCTGCTTTATGATCCCCGGCCCCGGTCAAAAAAACGATCCATTTGTTTCAATAAAGATCACTGAATTCCGCAACCTGATGACGGGTCGTTTTCTTTTCGTAATGGCGCTAAGAATGATGGCCACTTCTGTAGGTTGGTGGATGTATCAATTGACGCATGATCCCTTTTCTATCGGATTACTTGGCTTATCGGAGATCATCCCCGCTTTATCATTTGCGTTATATGCCGGGCATGTCATTGATCTGAGTGAAAAAAGAAAATTATTATTAAGAGGCGTTTTCTTTTACCTGTGTTGCGCTTCAATACTCTTATTCTTATCTGGAAATTTTGCTGATCATCATTTAGGCAAGCATTGGATAACGCTGTGCATTTACAGTGTTATTTTTTGCAGTGGCATTGTTCGTGCATTTGCCGGGCCGGCATTTGCAGTATTGCTGGCATATATTGTTCCAAAAGAAGTTTTGCAAAACGCCACTACCTGGAACCAGGGCACCTGGCTGTCGGCATCGGTAATGGGGCATGCAGCCGGTGGTTTTTTGATTGCAGCGTTTGGAATTTCGGGATCACTGACTGCTATTTGTTGTTTAATGATAGCTGCAGTGATGGTATTATCGTTGATAAAACCTAAAAAGCCTTTAGCCAATCATGGCGAGAAAAAAACATGGGAAAGTGTGAAAGAAGGATTACGGTTTGTTTTCAAAACAAAAGTGATCCTTGGTGCCATATCACTGGATCTTTTTGCAGTATTATTTGGCGGGGCTGTAGCCATGGTTCCTGTATATGCATCAGATATTTTAAAAGTAGGCCCGCAGGGATTTGGTTGGTTAAATGCAGCATCGGATATGGGTTCTATTTGCATCGTGGTACTGCTTACAGTGGCTCCATTCAGAAGACATCAGGGAAGAAAATTATTATTAGCAGTTGCAGGTTTCGGATGTTGCATAATATTTTTTGCTTTATCCAAATGGTTTTGGTTGTCATTCGCTGCATTACTGATCAGCGGCATGCTGGATGGCATCAGTGTTGTCATACGTGGAACGATACTTCAATTGAGAACGCCGATGGAATTGCGGGGAAGAGTGATGTCGGTGAACTCCATGTTTATCAATTCCAGCAATGAATTAGGGCAATTTGAAAGCGGGCTTGCGGCAAAGATCATGGGCGTGGTACCTTCCGTTGTTTTTGGAGGTTGTATGACCCTGTTAGTTGTAATTACCACCTGGATCAAAGCGCCGGGATTACGTAAATTCGAATACTGAATGGCAACCTGAAAATATTTTTATTCGTTTTATTTTAAACCTCAATTTAAAACTCATTGCAATGAATCGTCGTTCCTTTCTTCAAAACACATCATTGGCATTAGGCGCTTTGACATTGACCCAACAACATATTTTTTCTGCTATGTCAGATCCAACCTGGAAGATCACAATGCTGCGCAACGATATTGGCATTTTTACTGAACGTGGCGGCACAATCGCTTTCATGTTATTTAAAAAAGGAATGGTAGTAGTCGATGCCCAATTTCCCGATACATCGCAGCACCTGATTGATGAACTAAAAAGGAAATCCGGAGAACCGTTTGTGAAACTGATCAATACACATCATCATTTGGATCATACAGCCGGAAATATTTCATTCAAAGGAATTGTAGAACATGTGTTGGCACATGAGAATTCGTTGAAAAATCAGAAGAACGTAGCAGCAACGCAGAAAAATGAGGACAAACAATTGTTTCCCGATCAAACGTTTGGAACCACCTGGTCAGAGAAATTTGGAAAAGAAAAAATTTCATTATCATATTTTGGCCAGGGGCATACCGATGGAGATGCAATGATCCATTTTGAACATGCCAATATTGTTCACATGGGTGATTTAGTATTCAATCGTCGTCATCCGTTTGTGGATAGAAGTGCAGGCGCCAGCATGAAAAGCTGGATAGAAGTTTTGAATAAAGCTGTAAACAAATTTGATAAGAATACGCTATTCATATACGGCCATGCATTGGATGGATATGATGTAACCGGCAATGCTGATGATTTGAAAAAATTTGGCGACTATCTTGGACAGGTATTGCAATTTGCCGAAAGCGAGATCAAAGCCGGTAAATCAAAAGAAGAATTTTTGAAGAATACTGAAATACCGGGTAATACTGAATGGAAAGGCGATGGTATTCAACGACCACTGCAGGCGGCATATGAAGAGATGACGACGAAATAATTTATTCAGTGAAAAAATAAGATTTATAATCCTGCTGCCAGCCTGGCATCAAAATATATTCTTCTTTTAAAAACTATTTTCAGCTTTTTTATATCAGGATGTACTGTATTAACTAAATAATTATTTTCCTCAGGCATCAATACGCTGGGAACAGTTAATAATAAACTGCTTTTACTTCTCAGGAATTTATCTCCTAACTTTTTTGTAAGTGGTCTTGTATCCGGAGCGTCCCATCCGGGAGAAAGTTTGTTTTTATCTAATGTTTCAATCCGGACAGTATCAGGCAGAGACAACGTAATAAGCATATAAATTCTCATCCTCAGCATTTTCGCAGGAGTATGCGCCAATATTTCCAATAATGATAATGAACGGGAAGTTGAAGTATATAAGGCAAATAGGCCCTCACTGTTCCACCTGCCACCAAAAATTCTTGCCCCATTGCCTGAAAGATCATCAGCATACTTTTCCTGTGCAATGCGGTATAGTTCCATATACTATGAATACACTCCCTGCTCTAAGCGGCCCAATATTTTTGTAACCATCTGGATGCCAAACGAAGTATCCAAAAAATCAATCGGTGTTTTATTATCAAGAACAATCAGGGGGCTATGCAGCCATTCAATAAAACCTTGCCTGTCTCCTATTACTTCTATGCCTCTTTGTGCAAATGCGGCAAGCTCAAGAACTTTTTCAGTCTTTAACGTATCAAGTAATTCTTCTTCGTGCTTGCGTTGTATGTTTCGGTGAGAAGTATGTAGCAACCTGCTCATTGTTTCCATAGAAATCCCTAAATATGACGATAGAGATTTCAACGTGGATTTTTTTATGCCTTCTCTTGTAAGGTTGATCAGATCAAAATCGCCGGCAATTGTTTTTTTTATGTCCTTATTGCCTCCCAAAATTACCCGGAGAGATTCATATTGTAGTGCTGCCTCTTCCACTTTTGATTGTGGTCCTTCTGTCCTGGAATAGGGTTTTGATTTTTTGGTAATTTTTTTCATATACCAAATATATGACATTCTGGTCAAAATATAACCATTTTGTCGTATTATTTTTTTACCATTTTTTCTAACACATAATAAACAATCGGGCAAAAAGTAGAATTTTTTAAAGTGAGTTGCGGTCGTTTAATAAATACATCTTCATCTGTATATGGAAATCTATGGCAATCTGAAGGCCGTTGCTCATAAATGCTGCAATGATTATCGGCGCCGAGAAAAGGACATGGTTTGACATTTGCCACAAAATCCCCGTCTTCGTCTACTACTAAATATTTCTCTATAAACTTGCTTTCCCGCAGTTTTAAATATTTACTGATGCGTTTGATATCTGGTGTTTTGAAACGTGGTGAATAGTGTTTGCAGCAATTAGCACATTGCAGACAATCAATTTTTGAAAAGGCTTCATCATGCAGATTGGGTAATTGTTTCAGTACTTTATTTTTATCGGCCTTCTGCAGAAAACGTTTGTATTCTTTTTGATGCTCGGCCGACCGTTGCTCCCAATTCTGCGGCACTCCGTCAATATGATTATTATCCTGGCCCATATTTTCAATTGAATAACAAATTTCATCTATAAACAATTAACCATACCCAAAAAACCCACTTATTTTTGTCCTCTATGGGCTCCTTTTCTGAGCAACTATTATTGTTAGTGAGTACCCCGATCTATGTTATTGTGATCGGAGCAGAATTATTGTTGAGCCATCTCCAACACAAAAAAAGTTATACCTGGAAAGATACATTTCAGAATGTTTACCTGATGTTGTTAAATTCCGGACTTGACTTGCTGATCCGCAGTATTTATATCGGCATTGTCCTCACTTTCTTTTTCGAACATCGTGTTGCCGGCCCTATTTCAAATCCGTGGTTGTATTGGATCACTTTGCTCGTGTTTGAAGACTTCATGTATTACTGGCTGCACCGGGTGGATCATTATTGCCGGTTGTTTTGGGCCACACATGTCACGCATCATTCTTCCCCGAATTTCAATCTCACTGTAGGCTTTCGCTCTTCAGTCATGGAACCACTTTATCGTTTCGTTTATTTTATTCCTATAGCGTCACTAGGATTTCAACCCATAGATATCGCTTTTATGTATTCTGCCACTCAGATCTGGGGAATACTGGTACACACAGAACGGATCAACAAACTCGGGTTCCTGGAATATTTCCTCGTCACGCCTTCGCATCACCGGGTGCATCATGGTTCCAATGCAAAGTACCTTGATAAAAATATGGGCATGTTCCTCATCATTTGGGATAAATTATTTAGAACCTTTCAACCCGAACTGCCGGCAGCAGCCTACCAGCCCATTAAGTACGGATTAACGACTCCTTTGAAAAATGAAAATCCCGTAAATCTCGTCTTTCATGAATGGCGGGAATTGTGGAAAGATGTATTTAGAAAAGGTATCAGTTGGAAAGAACGCTGGAACTATTTATTTGGTTTACCCGGCTGGAGCCATGATGGCAGCCGTCATACCAGTCAGCAACTGCGCCGCATCGAAGCCGAAGGCCCGAATGAAACTTTAGTGGAAAAAACCAGGCAGGCGACTTCATAAAATTCCTGAGTTTTCCACCCGTCCCTATTTCAGTTTTTTTCTGCATTCCACTCCATAACTTTGCCGCAAATTTTAAAACAATTACCTGGAATAAGGTAAAAGGAATTACAATTATGAACCTATTTGAAGAACAACAGCATGAGTTCATTCCCCGGCATATCGGCCCCGATGAAACAGAAACACAGGAAATGCTGAAAACGATCGGTGTTAAAGATCTTTCCGAATTGATCGATCGTACCGTTCCCGCTTCTATTCGCATGAGTCAAACGCTGGATATTCCATCTGCCATGAGTGAAAGCGAATACCTGAAACATGTTTTTGAAGTAGCGCAAAAAAATAAAGTTTATAAAAATTATATTGGACAAGGATATTATGACACCATTGTGCCTTCCGTAATTCTGAGAAATGTTTTTGAAAACCCGGGCTGGTACACTCAATACACACCCTACCAGGCAGAAATTTCACAGGGAAGATTGGAGAGCCTGTTGAATTTCCAAACAATGGTGAGTGATCTTACCGGATTGCCAATCGCCAACGCTTCGTTATTGGATGAAGCCACTGCTGCCGCCGAAGCCATGACCATGTTCTTTAATATGCTGAATAAAGATCATGATCATATCGGCCGTCCGAAGTTTTTTGTAGATAAAGAAATTTTTCCGCAGACTATTGATGTCCTGATCACCAGGGCAGTTCCGGTAGGAATTGAAATAGTTATTGGCGATTATCATTCTGCCTCAATAGATGCATCTTATTTCGGTGCAATTGTTCAATACCCGAATAATAAAGGCGCTATTGAAGATCATCGTGATTTCATAAATAAAGTTCATGAAGCAGGCTCCTATGTTGTAATGGCCACCGATCTGTTAGCATTGACATTGATCACACCTCCCGGTGACTTAGGCGCTGATTGTGCTGTCGGTTCTGCACAACGTTTTGGAGTACCACTTGGATACGGCGGACCGCATGCCGCATTTTTTTCAGCCAAAGATGAATTTAAAAGAAATATTCCCGGTCGCATCATCGGAGTAAGCATTGATGCACAAAACAACCGTGCCCTGCGCATGGCATTGCAAACAAGAGAGCAGCATATCAAAAGAGAAAAAGCTACTTCGAATATTTGTACCGCACAGGCATTGCTGGCCAATATGGCTGCCATGTATGCAGTGTATCATGGGCCAAAGGGATTGACCGATATTGCAAAAAGAGTGGCGCTGCTTACACAAACAGTCGCTGAAGCAATTGAAACAAGAGGATTTGACCTGGTGTCTGATCATTTCTTTGATACCATCACTGTTCAAGTTGACAACATTGCTGCGTATAAAGAAAAAGGAGAAAGACAAAAGATCAATCTTCGATATATCGATAATAAACATATCGGAATTTCGCTGGATGAAACTACAACGATCGAAGATCTGTATGACCTGATCAATTGTTTTGAAAATGATACTGACCCGGTAGCTTTCGATATACATGAAGATGCAGAACTGCATCATATCCCTCTTACACTAACCCGCAATTCAGAATTTCTTTTGCACCCGGTGTTCAATATGCATCATAGTGAAACAAAAATGATGCGGTATATAAAAATGCTGGAGAATAAAGATCTTTCTCTGAACACATCAATGATCTCATTGGGCAGTTGTACGATGAAGCTCAATGCAGCAAGCGAAATGATACCGTTGAGCTGGACTCATTTTAGTAAAATACATCCTTTCGCTCCCGCTGAACAAACACTGGGTTACCGTTTCATCATTGATGAACTCAGTAAATATTTATGCAAGATCACCGCTTTAGATGCCTGTAGTTTGCAACCCAATAGCGGCGCCCAGGGAGAATACACCGGTTTATTGACCATTCGTGCTTTTCATATTGCAAATGGAGAAACGCATCGCAATGTGATGTTGATCCCAATTTCAGCGCATGGTACCAATCCTGCCAGCGCTGTGATGGCAGGAATGAAAGTGGTGGTGGTAAAAGCATTAGATAATGGCTACATAGATATTGAAGACCTGAAAGCAAAAGCATTGCAACATGCCAATGAATTGGCTGGTATCATGATCACTTATCCGAGCACTTATGGTATTTATGAAGAAACAGTAAAAGAAATTACTGAGATCGTTCATTCATATGGCGGACAGGTGTACATGGATGGTGCCAATATGAATGCACAAGTTGGATTAACTGCTCCGGGTTTGATCGGCGCTGATGTATGCCATTTGAATTTGCATAAAACATTCGCCATTCCGCACGGCGGCGGCGGTCCGGGTATGGGACCAATCTGTGTCAAGAATCATTTAGCTAATTTTTTACCTGGACATGTTACCGGTTTACAGTTGCCGGTAACAAGTAACCAGCAACCAGCAGCCAATGCTGTTTCCGCTGCTCCTTTTGGTTCTGCATCCATTCTTCTCATCAGCTATGGTTATATAAGAATGTTGGGAAATGAAGGTGTGAAAGCAGCGAGTGAATACGCTATTCTCAATGCTAATTATATGCGTGCAAGATTGGAAAAAGATTTTGATATTTTGTATACCAACCATCATGGTGAATGTGCTCATGAATTCATTGTGGATCTTCGCCCTTTTAAAAAATCTGCTGAGATCGAAGCGGAAGATGTAGCAAAGAGATTGATTGATTACGGTTTTCATGCTCCTACGATGAGCTTCCCGGTACCTGGTACGATTATGATCGAGCCGACGGAGAGTGAGGATAGCGAAGAATTAGATCGGTTTTGTGATGCAATGTTAGCGATCCGGGATGAAATTGAATTAATCGAGGAGGGAACAATGGATAAGAAAAATAACCCGTTGAAAAATGCACCGCATACACAATCGATGATCTGCAACTCTGATTGGGAACATCCCTATAGCAGGGAAAAAGCCGCTTTTCCTTTATCTTATGTAAAAGAAAATAAGTTCTGGCCTTCGGTTGCAAGAGTAAATAATACTTATGGCGACAGAAATCTTATCTGCACATGTGAACCGGTGAGCAGCTACATAGATCAGGATGCCTGATCCGTTCTCAATAATTCTTCAACCAGTTTTTGATCGCAGAATCCTGTTGTGGAGGAGTTAATCGTTTGTATTGATATAATGCGTTTTCCCAATCGCCATATACAGGATTCGGAATGACGATAAACCTGTTGCCAAACTGCGACGCCTGTTGCTGTACATTTTCCAATCTTTGTCCCACTGTTTTGTTATCCCACAATGCAGAAAAATCAGCAAGATTATCGCCCAATAATAAAATGACATCATGATCACTCATCACCTGCTGGCGGCGGGTTTCTTTGCTGGAAACATTTTGACGGACAATTAAGTGAGCATTATCTGCATTGGGGAAATCAAATTTCTGCAGGTTCTTCAATGTTCCTTCCCTATCTTTCTCATCACGATTAGTTATGTAGAAAACCTCCACCCCCTTCGAAGCCGCATATTTCAAAAATGACAATGCTCCTGCTACTGTATCTGCTGCGGCCATTGCCGTCCATTGCGCCCATTCCTGCGGATCAAATCCTTTTCCCTGCAAATCATGATGCACTTCATCAGCGCTGTTATCGAGTATTGTTTCGTCAATATCCGTAATGATCGCTTTCGGTCTTGCGGAAGCTAATTGTAATGATTCATTTAAACGAAGTGTCGCAATATTATAAGCCTGCAGGCATAATGCATGATATTCTGCAGATCGTTGCATATATGCCGCTGCAAATAGCTTTCCATTTGTGACAAGAACGGATGATTGACTTTGTTGTATTACAGTTATCTTTTGTGAAGTTTTACAGGCAAATAAAAATGTTGCCACAAAAAAGAAAAGGCTTAGCTTTTTCATGCTATTATATTTGAACAACAAACTTAAATGATGTCATTGAATCTGTTTTCTTTTAAGTAATGTATTTAGATTAGCTTTTTTATTACTTTGATAAAATTCAAAGAAACCTCTGAGGAGCTTCCCATACGATCCCGCCTGTCCCGAATCTGCCTTCTGATCTATCATTCCCCATTTTATCTTAATTTCGGCCAAAATTTTTTATCCCGCATGGCTGAAGTGATCTTAATGCCCCGCCTGAGCGATACGATGACCGAAGGTGTGATTGCCGAATGGCACAAAAAAGTGGGCGATACCGTAAAAAAGGGCGATCTGCTGGCTGAAGTAGAGACTGATAAAGCTACCATGGAACTGGAAAGCTATAAGGACGGTACATTATTATATATAGGCGTGGAAAAAGGCGGCAAACTGCAGGTAAATGATCTGCTGGCGATCATTGGTGCAAAAGGGGAAGATATTTCTTCATTGATAAGCGGGAAAGTACCGGCAACGGGTGACAAGAAACAAGAAGCAAATAAACAAAAAACTGCAGCAACCGAAAATAAGCCACAAGAAACTGCTGCTCCACAAACAGCAACTGCTGCTATAGATATTTCAAAGATCGAAGAAGTAGTGCTGATGCCAAGATTAAGTGATACCATGACTGAAGGCGTGATCGCTGCATGGCACAAAAATGTTGGTGATACCGTAAAGAAAGGCGAAGTGTTGGCCGAGATAGAAACCGATAAAGCAACGATGGAACTGGAAAGTTATAAGAATGGAAAATTATTATACATCGGCGCTAAGAACGGAGAAAAGATCGCAGTGAATGCACTGCTTTGCATCATTGGCGATGAAGGTAAAGTAGATGTGAATGCGATTGTGGCAGCTGCAAAAGTGGGTAGTCTAACAGGTGAAGCGAATCAACCATCACAACAAGTTAATGAAACAAAACAAGAAGTGATCAGTGCAGATCAACCTGCAACCGGCAACCAGCAACCAGTAACGGAGAACGGTCGTCTTAAAGCCTCTCCTCTTGCAAAAAAATTAGCTAAAGAAAAAGGAATTGATATTAGCAAAATACATGGCTCTGGCGACGGAGGAAGAATTATTAAAGCAGACATAGATAATTTTAAGGAGTCGGGAGTCAGGAGTCAGGAGTCAGGAGTAAAACCAGCAACAGTTCAGCAATTTGTTGCCACAGACAAAGAAGGCTTCACAGATATTCCTAATTCACAAATGCGTGGTGTGATCGCAAAAAGGTTGGCGGAAAGTAAATTCGCTGCTCCGCATTTTTATCTCACCATGGAGATCAATATGGACAATGCGATCTCCACCCGTGCACAATTGAATGAAGTAAGTCCCGTAAAGATCAGTTTCAATGATATGGTGGTGAAAGCAGCAGCTTTGGCTTTACGCCAGCACCCAGCTGTAAACGCATCATGGATGGGCGACAAGATCAGGCGTTATCATCACATACATATCGGCATTGCAGTGGCAATTGAAGATGGATTGATCGTGCCAGTAGTACGTTTTGCTGATCAGAAAACACTTCCGCAAATAGCTGCTGAAAGCAAAGAATTGAGCGGAAGAGCAAGGAATAAAAAATTACAACCTAACGAATTTACCGGCAATACATTTACCATTTCTAATCTCGGCATGATGGATATTGATGAATTTACAGCAATCATCAATCCTCCCGACAGTTGCATTATGGCCGTAGGAAAAATAAAAGAAGTTGTAGTCAGAAAACCCGAAGGATTTGGCGTCAGCAATTTCATGAAGATCACCATGAGCTGCGATCACCGCAGTGTGGATGGAGCAACAGGGGCAGCATTCCTCCAAACATTCAAGAAATACCTGGAAAACCCGGTGATGATGTTGCTATAAAATTTTTCTTCGTTTCAAATAATACTTTTTTTATTGGTGATGATCTGCATAAAGTAGTGCCTGAGTCTATATTTAATATTTCAGCGAATTCAAACCGTCCATTTTTCGTTAGATATAAATATGATTTTTTCCAGGCTCCAAGAAAAGTATTTGATGCAAATACTAACCGGCAATCTTATCATTGAGAGTTATAAATAGTCATTATAAAAATTCTGTATGTAACCTTTCGGCATAGGGTAAACACTTTCATCAATTAACTGAGACCCTACTTGCTCATTTAACAAAAGGCCAATTAGTAAATTTTCTAAGTAATTCTTGTATGGTTTTTATTAATTAAAATAATAAGACAGCTGTATCTTTATAACTCAAAACTTACTTCTATGAGCAAATCATCATTCCGCCTATTGGTTACCATGCAGGCATTCTTGTTCACAATTTTCGGGGTCATACTGAAAAATATGGATGACAGTTTAGGCAACAAACTTCTTTGGACTGGTGTTATACTTCTCGGTATTTTAAGCCTGCGAGTTTTTGTCAAATTTTTAGTAAACAGAACTGAATTCTGATTTTTTTGCCATTGTTACATTTAGTCTGTTGAAAAATATGTACCAGCGGTACTGTTAGTGAACATTCGATCCTTCACAATAATGTTCAAATGGAATAAATTTGGGTTTATTTTCCTGTTAATTTTATAAATGGATCAATACTATAAATCCAAAGCTTTCCGTTGAAAGTATATATATGAGAGTGTTCAGGAATAATTTCTTAGCATCGGTATTATTGTTTTTTTCCATCGGAGTTTGGTCTCAAAATTACCAGGCCATTCACGGATCATCTTATGCCGGCAGCCTAAGCCCTGCCAATAATCCCTCTTCAATAGTTCATGTGCCATATGCATGGGATGTAACACTATTCGCCATACAATCCAAAGAAGCTACAAACGCTATTAAAGTCAAAAACTATTCATTGTTAGGAAAAGCTACGAATGCTGAAGTAGAAGTTTTAAATGGCACCAAAAAAAGAGTAGGATATGCAGACCAGAATATTCATTTGCTGAATGCCCGGATTTCTATAAACTCCAAAATGGCCATTGCGTTTGGAGTGAATATACGGGGTTATGAATTTTTACAAACCGGTACATACACATGGAAAGACGGTATTGCAACGCTTCGGGATTTTGGCGACGCAAATATTTCAAACACCCCACTTTCCGCAAAAACGATCGGCGCATCATGGGCGGAAGTATATGGCACCTATGCACAAACAATAAAAGATGATGGCAACAATGTGTTGAATGCCGGTGTCACGTTTAAAGTAGATCGTGGATTAGCCGGAGCGTATGCTACAGCACAGGGTATAAATTACCTACCCAATATTGCGAACATTGGAGTGGGATATTTATTGGAAGAAGGCAGCGTTCAATACGGATATTCTTCCAACCTGGATGATGTCAACAACAATTCCAGTTTCAGAGGCAATGTCAAAAATTTTATGCGGAGAACATTCTCCAGTGTGAGTGTTGATGCTGGTATGGAATACATCATGCTTTCCGGGACGGATAATGATTATGAGTACAATACCAAAATAGGCGTTTCCCTCATGGATATTGGCCATGTACATTTCAGACATGGTGATAACAGTCGGATCGTCATTGCCGGAAAGAATAACATTTCTGATTCGCTTTTGCAAAATACTTTCGGAAGCATTAATTCATTTAATGATCTTAACGACAGTATGGCTACAGTTGCCAATACAATTTCAGCTCTTGGCGGAGATTTTTTTATTTCACAACCAACCCGTTTTATTGTAAATGTGGACCAGCATCTTTCCGGTAATTTTTTTCTGAATAGCGAACTTACTATTCCCGTCTCTCCTGCTGCCGTTCAGAATAAATTATACCTGAAGCAAATGAATCTCCTGGCTATCACCCCAAGATGGGAAAAAAGAAAATTTGGTGTGTACCTGCCGGTACAATTCAACCAGGTGAAACAATTTTGGATCGGCGGCGCTTTCAAAGCAGGGCCTTTGCTATTGGGGATACATAACCTGGCCAATGTCTTTCTGAAAAATTCCACCCAAAACGGCGGTTTTTACCTCGCCGTTACGCTTCGACCCGGTTCTTCTCACGACAAATCATCAAGAGATGATGATCAGAAATTGAGTCGCAGAGAAAGAAAAAAGCTGGACTGCCCCCGGTTCTGATCTTCCAGAGATTTTATTTTTTTAAATTATATTTTCAATATTTTTTGAAATTTCAATATTTATGCAGAATTTTGTTCTATGAAAATCACAGAAGCGAAACAACAATTCATCAGCAGCTGGGGCGCCTTCGGCACTCATTGGGGGATCAACCGCACCATGGCACAAATACATGCACTGTTACTTGTCTGTCCTGACCCGCTTACACAGGACGATATCATGGAAGAACTCAATATCAGCCGGGGCAACACCAATATGAATATCCGGGAACTTATTGACTGGGGATTGGTGGAAAGAGTTTTATTACCCGGCGAACGCAAAGAATATTTTTCTGCTGAAAAAGATATCTGGAAAGTGGTACGCCAAATAGTAAAGGAAAGAAAGAAGAGAGAGCTGGAGCCAATGCTCAAGCTATTAGACCAATTGGAAAATGTTGAAGGCGATAAACGGGATAAAAATGTCAAAGCATTTATTGATGTGGTCAGCGGCATTAAGAAATTAGGCAAGCAGGCCGACAAAACGCTGGATATAATGGTAAAAGCTGATGAACATTGGTTTTTGGGAACGATGATGAAATTTTTTAAATGACGTAAATAATTAAAATTTATTTTAGAAATTGTATCCCTCATTAGTTTTACATCATGATTGAAAAAAAGAAAACCCTTGTTCTAGGTGCATCTGATAATCCGTCACGCTATAGTTTCCTTGCTATTAATCGCCTGCGCAATCATGGACATCCGGTAATTGCTATCGGTAAAAAAAAGACACAAGTGGCTGATGTACCTATAACCAATGAAAAGATTGCTGATGATGATGTTGACACAGTTACTTTGTATCTGAACCCGATGCACCAGCAACAATACTATACTTATATTCTTTCACTAAAACCCAAACGGATCATCTTCAACCCCGGCGCTGAAAATGATGAATTGTATGATCTCGCTAAAAAGAACGGCATTCAACCCGTGGAAGCCTGCACTTTAGTTTTATTGAGTACGGGACAATATTGATTTTCTCTTAGTCGCTCGGAATTTTACGAGTAACCCCATCTTTAGTTTACTATCCCTGCCGAGTATTACTCCTCAATTTTAAATGAATTCGATTTTCATTGCTTGCATTTACTGAAAATTTTCACAAAACTTGTACTTCCGTCCCTCCCTGAAAACTGCAGAAGATAAATTCGGCTGCAACTGTTACCCTATTTAAAAAACAATATCTGTTTATGAAAAACCCAAGTACCGCCGTACTCTGTCTATTGTTTGTACTGTCTGCGTTTGTATCCAACGGACAAACCGAAAAGATCCCGTTGAATGAACCGGATTATAACAAACCAAAAATCTTCGGGGATCTCCCGGACAGCATTGAAGTTGATGCTGCTACTATTTCCGGTCTTTTTAATTTAGCAAAAGGAGCAACGATAGCACCATCATTTTCCAATCGTTCCACCACAGCTAATTTTCAGCTGCGTGGAGAAGTAGTTTCCAAAAGCGACAATACGCCGACGAATGGTCTTGCCCGCTCAGCAGGCCATGGAGCCATTAACAGCATGATCCTGAAACTGACTGATTATAATGGCGCCAATTTTACAATTTCAAAAATAACCAACCCTGATGGAACCGTTCAGTACAAAGGGAGGATCATCAACTTTAAAAGTGGAGATCTTTTCGTGCTGCAAAACGTAAACGGGAAATTAGTGATGGTAAAAAAAGACTATTATGCACTGGTAAACGAATAACTATCGACTGTACTTTGAAAGCCCGTTTTTAATTCCGTACCCTATGACCCAATGAAAAACATTTTTAAATCCGCCTTGTTATGAAAAACCTGATCCGAATTGCCCTGGTAATACTGTTGCTAAACAGTAGTATGCTGATCGCCCAATCGCAAGTCCCTGCACTCAGCAGCTACCCTTCTGCAAGTGCTGTAATATTTCTTGACTTCGATGGTCAAACTGTTGACAATACCAGCTGGAATACCAGCGGCCCGATTTATTGCGGTGCTTCAGGATTGACCAATAGCCAGATCACAGAAATTTTTAATCGGGTATCAGAAGATTATCGTCCTTTTAATGTCAATATTACAACAGACTCTACAGTTTATTGGGCCGCCCCGTCTGATATGCGAATCAGAGTGATCCTTACGGTCACTTCGTCCTGGTATGGTTCTGCCGGCGGAGTTTCATTTGTTGGCTCATTCACCTGGGGCGATAATACACCTGCTTTTGTTTTCACCGCACTGTTAAACTACAATACAAAAAATATTGCCGAGGCAGCAGCACATGAAGCAGGCCATACCCTGGGTTTGTATCACCAGGCCTCTTATGATGCCAATTGTAATAAAATAAGCGATTACAATTCCGGGCAGGGTACCGGGGAGATCGCATGGGCACCCATCATGGGGGTAGGTTATTCCAAGAATTTTACTTTATGGAATAATGGCCCCAATTCTTTTGGCTGCTCTAATTATCAAAGTGACCTGGATGTTATCACTTCCGTAAATGGCTTTACTTACAGGACAGATGATTTCAGCAATAATTTTTCCGGCGCAACCGCCGCTACATTTTCTAACGATCAATTTGATGTAAACGGTATCATTGAGCGAAACACAGATCAGGACATGTTTAAATTCGTTATTCCGTCCTTTGGCGAGTTTACATTAGACGCTGTTCCGTATAATGTAGGAAACAATGACGCCGGTTCCGATCTTGACATGCAGGTTTCATTGTACGACTATTCCCAGAATCTCATAAATGTATATAATCCGGGCACCTTACTGAGTTCTGTGATCGATACAGCGCTGGGTGCAGGAATTTATTATATGAAAATCGAAGGCAAAGGAAATATATATGCACCCAATTATGCCAGCCTTGGTTCCTATTCTTTAAGAGGTGGATTTGTTGCCAATTCACTATTAGCGCTAAGAACACTGGAGTTGCATGGAACCGTTAATAATGATAAACATGAATTGAGCTGGCAGATCGATGCTGATGAAAATATTGAAACGCAAATATTGGAATTTTCAACAGATGGTGTGCATTTCATAACGCTTGTGCAACCTGATAATTCTGCAAGAAGTTTCAGCTATTTGCCCACCACCGATGGAAATATTCAATACCGGTTGAATGTAACTTTTGATAATGGCCATCGATACTATTCCAATGTTGTCGTTTTAAAACAAAATTCAATAATACAAAGACCCAGGTTAGCAGGAAACCTGATCACTTCCGGTACGATTACAGTAAATAGCCCGGGAAATTTCACGTACATGATATTCGATCTCACCGGAAAAACAGTCAACAAAGGCATGCTCACCAACGGTGTCAACATGATCAATTCTTATGGATTAAAAAATGGAATGTATTTGATCCGTTTTGCAGATACCCAACATCAATGGACCGATAAATTAATGATACAGTAAGTTTCATTCTGTTGTAATAACAGAAGTTTAATCCGCCCCCTTTTGAAAATCAGAGGTTTTTCGATAATTTCGGAAAACCTCTTTTTATGCGTTGGAGAAAATTTAATGGCGACCCTATCGATGTTCCCATTATCCAGGCAGTAGAGAATGCGATCAAACGGGAAACTGAAAAAGGTTTTCGCCTCAAAGTTTGCATCGGCACCGATTCACAGGTAAAAGGACAGGAAACTGAATTTGCTACGGTCATCGTATTCCTGAGAGAAGGTCACGGAGGATTCATGTTCATTCATAATGAAAAGACCCGCCAGCAATTCACCATCAAAGAAAGAATGCTGATGGAAGTTGCTAAAAGCATTGAGATCGCTTACGATCTCTGCCGCCTGTTTACAGTGTATGATGTGGATATGGAAGTGCATGCGGATATCAATACTAATCCGCATTTCAAAAGTAATGATGCACTAAAAGAAGCTATGGGTTACATTCTCGGAATGGGCTTTGCCTTCAAAGCAAAACCGGAAGCTTTTGCCAGCAGCAGTTGCGCCAATAAGATCGTGAATTAACACTACTGCCTCTTTTTTCTTTGCCGGTTCAGGCCGACCAGGAGTATTATGAAAAAAAATATCCCGATGCCGATCCGGATCAAGGCGTTTCTCTTCTGACGGGCTTTCTGTTCTTCCTGGTATTTTAAAAAATCATTCAGGTTGCGGGAATTTTGTTCCATTGTTTCTTTGAAAATACTATCCTCCTGTACTTTTTTAAGACTGTCATGTACTAAAGAAAAATCGGAAAAAGAATTGGTATCGTTTTTCTTTATTGCAGAATCCTGCGCCACTGTATGCAGTGAACAGAAGAAAACAAATACAATAAACAATTTACGCATGAATTCTTTTCTCCAAAGTATTAAAACTTGGGACATCAAACATACCTGAAGCACGGTATTTTATCTTGAAACAGCTCCGGAAGTGTTCTTGGCAGAAATTATTGGAGCGATCTGTACGATCTTTTCAGGTGTGGTCACTGTTTTATTTTCAGCAGAAAGCGATTGCTCCGTAGAGAACTGTTGCAATTTTTTGCTATCCTCATGTGCAAATGAAAAAGTGATCAGCACCAATACGAATAAAATGACAACCAGGTTCCTGTCGGACAGATACTTCCTCATAGATGGCTTGATAACGGCTGCAATTTAATGTAATAATTTCAAATATTAAATCAGCCAGCCACCTCTTATTTCTTATGCTGTTGGAAATACTGCCGGTTCAAAGTTCCGATCAGGTCCAGCAATTCTTTGCGCCCGTTTTTGTTCACAGAAGAACTGATAAAATATGGCGGATGTTCTTCCCATGTTTTTGATAAAACCTGAAAAAAAGCCGCAATATTTTTTTCGGTTACTCCCGGTTTATTTTTATCTGCCTTGGTAAAAACAAGAACGAAAAAGATCCGCCACTCCCCTAGTTTGTTTATGAATTCAATATCTATTGGCTGCGGTTCATGACGGCTGTCGATCAATACAAACAGGCAAACAAGGTTGGTTCTTTTCCGGATATATTCTTCGATCATGGCAGACCAATTCTTTCGTTCTTTTTGTGAAACCGTTGCATAGCCATAGCCCGGCAGATCCACCAAATACCATTTGAGATCTTTTCTGTCATCACCGTTACCGCCTGAAATAATTTCAAAATGATTGATTAATTGTGTTTTTCCGGGTGTGGATGATGTCTTCGCCAGGTTTTTAGAATTGCAAAGCATATTGATGAGCGACGACTTGCCAACATTGCTGCGGCCAATGAATGCATACTCAGGACGATCTGGTTTGGGGCAATTTTTTTGATCTGGATTGCTGATAAGATATGAAGCGGATTTTATTTCCATAAAATAAAGATACAGGTAACACAAATACTGATCTGGAGATTCAAGGGGCTCATCCCAAAATTTCTCTTTGTAAATAAGGTATGCCATACCTTGTTATAAAATGCATCCACGAAAATCCGGGATGAATCCGATTCAACAAATGAATAGCCCGACTGGCAGCGCCGGCTTATCTTTGCAGTCCCAAAATGGATCCACTACCTCACGACCATATAGTACCTTTCAAAGATTCAGACCTGAATAAGAAAGAACAGGTGGCAGAAATGTTTGATCGCATTGCCGGCCGGTACGATTTTATGAACCGGTTTCTCTCAGCAGGTATTGATGTGATCTGGCGAAAAAAAGCTATCAAAAAACTAAAAAAAGATGCTCCAAAAACCATTCTGGATGTGGCCACCGGCACAGCCGATATGGCTCTGTTGGCTTGCCGCATTCTGAAACCCCAAAAAATAGTGGGCATTGATCTTTCAGCCCAAATGCTGGAGATCGGAAAAAAAAAGATTGAAAAAGAAGGGCTTGGGAATGTAATTGAATTGCAAATCAGTGATTCAGAGGCAATAAATTTTCCAGAAAATTCGTTTGATGCGGTGATAGCGGCTTTTGGTGTCCGGAATTTTGAAAATCTCGAAAAAGGCCTTTCAGAAATGTTTCGGGTGCTGAAACCAGGCAGCAGGCTGGTCATTCTTGAATTTTCAAAGCCAAAACATAAAGCAGTACGGAGTCTGTACAATTGGTATATGAGCATTGTAGCACCGAAAATGGCTCACTGGTTCCGGCAAAATAAAGAAGCCTACCAGTATTTATGTGAATCGGCAAATTCATTTCCTAACCGCCGCCTTTTTGTTGACATTTTAAATAAAGTGGGGTACACCGACACCGGGTTCAAACCCTTAAGCTTAGGAATATGTTGCATCTACACCGGAAGAAAGCCCGCCTTGCCAACAGGCAGGCCATTGTAATAAGAACTGGATCGTTCCTGCTTTTCGGTTTATTCTTTTTTTCTCAAACTTCGCTGGCGCAAAAAAATATAACTGATCTTAACCTTTGGGATCATGATAGCAAACCATTTTATTTTGGAATAACACTGGGTACCAACCTGGCCCGCTTCCAGGTGGATCAACATCCAAAGTTTTTACAGGATGATAGCGTTTATACAGCAGAACCTTTAAACTCGGGTGGATTTTCTCTTGGATTATCAGCAACTGCAAGATTAACCAATCGCTTCCAGGCCCGTTTCAATCCGCAACTCATTTTTATGGAACGGGATATTTTATACAAATTGAAATATCCTGACTTCGACGGCACGACAGATGTATCCAAAAAAATAGAATCGGTATTGGTCACTTTTCCTTTCCAGATAAAACTGCAATCTGACCGCATTGATAATTTCCGGGTGTATGTGTTTACCGGCATCAAAGGCGATATTGACCTCGCCAGTAATGCCCGTGCAAAAAAAGCTGATGACCTGGTGAAGATCGACAAATATGATTATGGATTTGAATTAGGACTTGGCTTCAATTTCTTCTTTGAAAGTTTTATTCTTTCTCCTGAGATCAAAATAAGCAACGGCATCAGGAACATTCATAGTCGTGACCCGAACCTGATCTACTCCAACGTACTCGACCGCATTCAATCAAGAATGATCGCTATCTGCATTCATATTGAGGGATGAAGATTCATTTACTTCAAAAAATTCAGGTTGCCCTTCATTTTTTTAAATCGGAAAACCAGTATTTGCTATTGATTTCACAATCTTCCTTATTCGCATTCCCGGCCACCAAGACTCCATAACGAGCAAGCTTGGAAATATTTTCGAAAGTATTCTCTTTATAATCTTTAAAAAAGTCCTTTTCAAAGTTATACTCTGCCCCGATTTCAAATTTCCAATGCCCGTCATTATTACTTCCTAAAACTGTTCTTGCAGATCCAAAAACTAAACTATCCTTTATTTTCTCTAACACAATTAATACACACTCGGTACTATCCTGTTTAAAGAAAACGGCATCATCAATTTTGGTATCAACATAAGAACTTGTGCCAAAATTTTCTTTGTTCTGCTTTAAAACTTCGAAAGTATCTTCGAATGCAGAAAAAACAGTTTTATATAATTTAGTTTGTTTTATCTTAATTAATTTTTCGGCAAAACATTTATTTTTCTGTTCTATTCTATCTTGTGTAATTTGACAGCTTATAAAAAAACCACTCATCAAAAGTATTATAAAGCAGGTTTCTTCCTTAATCATATATGAATTTTTACGCCGTTATTGGTACTCAATTACCAAAGCCCAAGCTCTTCGAAACTTGCAGTTTCGAAGATATATTTCATTGCTTTAAGCAATAGGATAGCCTGTCAAAACGCAAACTCTCTTCGTTGCATATTCCATCTTATACCAAAAGAAACAATTGAAGTATTGCCTGAAGTGATCGGCGGTGTTTTGGTTTGCTGCTTGCGATAGACACCATTGAATTCTAAAAATAAATTTTCACGAAGCTCATACGAAACCAGTAGCGAAGCATACGTCACATCTGTTTTCCATCCGCTGCCGATGCTGAAACCAAAATCCGAAGTTCGGTATGGTGCGCCATTAGGTAGGAAAATATTGCTTCCATAACTCACATTATTTGAATCCCTGCCCTGCATGTACCAGATCAGTTTTCCTTCGATCAGCCATTTGGACGCCGGTTGGTAACGGGCAATGCCAATAAGTTCCTGGAAGTTTGCTCCCAGCGGATGCGCCATCGGTTGATTGTAATGCGTAAAGTTGGCCACGGAATCTCCATGCGAATATGTGAACGGTCGAACACGGTTCATTTCCAACTGCAGATCAAGATTCTTTATGTTGAATGCATCAATATATTTTCCGCCTAATTGTATGCCCCACTTATTCACCCAGGAACCACGGTTCTTTTTTATTTCTGACAATACAAATTCATCCAGCAGGAATTGTCCGTAGAACTGAAATTGATGAGCCACATTCGCTTTCAGATCCAACCCTGCGAGTGAATTATCAAAACTTCCGTTCTGCTGCTCAATGGAGCGGTAGAAAATGATCGGGTTCAGGTATCCGAAATCAAAATGATCTTTTCTGCCAAAGATCACCGCTTCATACAATCCCATGTTCAGCCATTTGTTCAATGCTATATCGAGGTGATGAATGGCTGCATATTTTTTTGGAATCAATTTATCTCCACCCGGAATGGTGGCTGATTGCAATTCCATGAATAGATTTTGGTAATTGATCTTCCAGATCCTTGTATTCAGTTTCAGAAAAAGATTGGGGCTGCCAAAATCGCTGAGGAATAAACTGCGATAACCGTTGCCGATAAAATTCCTGTCGTACCCAAAAGTTACATCAATATATTTCGCGGCTTTGAAAGTAAAATATCCTTCCGCATCAAAATAATCCACGCCACCCGCCGCCTTGAAGGTTTTGTAAAATCCATTTCCTGGCACTGATCTGTGGTCATTGATCCATTGCTGCACATACAGCGGATCCCGTTCCTGGTTATCGGTGAGGTAAGCATAATAGCCGAGTTTGTTGGCAATTTTTCCCCTCACATACAATCCTCTCGTATTCAGAAAAAGTCGTTGATCATTATTTTTTTCTTTCGAAACCATGAATTGGATCACGGGATTGACGATAAGGTCAAAATCTTTCACATGCACTTCATATAAATTCGCCGGTGTTCTGTAAAAATTTTTAGCAATAGATTTTTTGCTGTTGTACTTCAACCGCTCTTCCGGTGAAAGATATTCCAGGTTATTTCTGTAAAATCCGTCCAGGTTATAAAGATCTGTTTTAGATAAAGAGTTTTTCCCGAAACGTTTTACATAATCATTCACACCATTCATCGCCGTGATCCGGCTTTGAAATTTGGTCTTGGAATAATTCAGTATTGAATCCTTTTGGGCTTTGATCTCCAGCCGGTCCAAAAGAATATAGGCCTTATCATCTTTGGGTAAATAAGTAGTTTGCGAAAAACAGGCAATAGGGAAAATAATCAGGGTCAGTCTTACAAGGGTTTCTTTAATTTGCATGAAATAGGAATTGATTCCGGTAACAAAATATGCAAAAATATCTGATTAAAAACATACAGGTTGTCAACGAAGGTGAAATTAAAATCGCAGATGTGTTGATCAGTGGCGGACGAATTGAAAGAGTGGAGCCACGAATTACTCGAATGGGCGCCAATTACTCGGAGATTAAAGGGGAGGGTAAATATTTATTTCCTGGTGTGATAGATGACCAGGTGCATTTCCGGGAACCGGGATTGACACATAAAGCAACTATTTATACCGAATCAAAAGCAGCGGTGGCAGGTGGCGTTACCAGCTTTATGGAAATGCCGAATACCATTCCACCTGCATTCACACAGCAATTGCTGGAAGATAAATACGAGATTGCCCGAAACACATCTTTGGCCAATTATTCTTTTTACATGGGCACTTCCAATGACAATGCCGATGAAGTGCTGAAGGCAAATGATAAAAAGAAAGATGTTTGCGGGATCAAGATATTCATGGGTTCTTCCACAGGAAATTTATTGGTGGATAATCCAACCACTCTCGATAAAATTTTCAGTGAAAGTGAACTGCTGATCGCTACTCATTGTGAAGACGAAAAGATCATCAAAGAAAATTTTCAAAAACTGAAAGCTGAAAAAAAAGAACTGATAACTGCGGATCATCCGCTCATTCGCACTGAAGAAGCTTGCTATGCATCGTCGCTGTATGCCATCCAGATCGCCAAAAAATATAATACCCGTTTGCACATACTTCATATTTCTACAGAAAAAGAACTGGCACTCTTCACCAATATGATCCCGCTGAAAGAAAAACGGATCACGGCTGAAGTATGTGTGCATCACCTGCATTTTACCAGCAATGATTACGAGCGGCTCGGCAACCTGATCAAATGCAATCCCGCCATAAAAACTCCGAATAACAAAGAGGCTTTATGGAAAGCATTACTGGATGATCACCTGGATGTGATCGCCACCGACCATGCACCGCATACATGGGAAGAAAAAAATGTTCCATACGAAAAGGCTTATGCCGGACTACCGTTGGTTCAGCATCCGTTATTATTGATGCTTTATTATTACAAACAAGGAAAAATATCATTGGAAAAAATTGCGGAGAAAATGAGCCATGCAGTAGCGGATTGTTTCCGGGTAAAAGAAAGAGGTTACATCCGTGAAGGATATTTTGCCGACCTCGTCATCGTAGATCTGAACAAGCTGGTAAAAGTGACCAAAGAAAATATTTTATACAAATGCGGGTGGAGTCCTTTAGAGAATTTTCAATTCCCTGCATCTATTAGTCATACGTTTGTGAGCGGAAATCTGGTGTATGAAAACGGCATATGCATTGAATCTAATAAGGGACAACGGTTGAAATTTGAGAGATAAATTCCAAAATTCAAATCTCAAGATCCAAACAAATCAGAATTGGAAAAGGAAAATAAAAAATATGACCTTGAGGAACGCACAGCAATTTTTGCTGAGAGAATCAGAAATTTTTGTTTAAAGCTTCCAAAGAATGCTGCAAATTATGAATATATTTCTCAATTAATCAGGGCAGGAAGTTCCCCTGGCGCCAATTACATTGAAGCAAATGAAAGCCTCGGCAACAAAGATTTTAAAATGAAAATAAAAATATGCAGGAAGGAATCAAAAGAATCTTCTTATTGGCTTAGATTGGTCATAACCGATGGGTCGGATGCAATGGAAAATGAAAGAAAGGCTTTAAGGCAGGAGGCAAAAGAATTTATTTTAATTTTTACAGCAATCCTGAATAATAGAAAGGACGATTGAAGTTTCCTATTTTTTTGATATTTGGGATTTGAAGTTTGTGATTTTTTATGCAGATCGACAATGTAACATACAATGATATTTCTGTTTTCAGTGTTGATGAAGAATTTTCCATTTTTCATAAACTCAATTTTACCCAAACTTCCATCGGTAAAGAATGGCTGAAAAATTATTTCTCCCACCCGTTTGACGATATTCACCAGATCATCGGCACCCAGCAGGTCATTAAGGCTTTCATTCCCCATGTCGGAAACTTGCCGGAAGATGTGACCAACGGGACCATTATGATGATTGACAAATATCTGGACTACGATCTTGATGCACCTTCAGCAAACCCCGGCCTGGTAGGAAGCTTGTTGTATAAATGGTTCCGGCCTGCCGATTATTCCGTACTGAAATTTTCACTGAAACATTATGCAGATTTTTTCCGGGGCATAAAAAGACTTGCGCTACTATTGTCACAAGAGGAGCTTCCTCCATTTTCTAAACTTTATATTGAGCGAACCCTGCAATTACTGAATCACCCGGCATTGCAAAAACTGGCAGATGCTCCCAAAGACGCAAAGTTTTCTTTATCACAAAGTTTATACTTAGGACATCACCTCTATTATACTTTCCGCAGGCAAACATTCGAACTGATCGATATTTTTGGCCGCCTCGATGCATGGTATTCGATGGCCGTTGCGGTAAAAACGTATGCTCTCAGTTTCCCGGAATTTATAGAACAGGAATATCCATTGATGGAAGCAAAAAAGTTATACCATATTTTGTTATCCAAACCGGTTGCCTACGATTTCCAGATGAACCCGCAGCATAATTTTCTTTTTCTCACCGGCGCTAATATGGCGGGCAAAAGTACTTTGATCAAATCGGTGGGTGCTGCAGTATTCCTGGCTCATATCGGCATGGGCGTACCGGCGCAACAGATGAGACTTACATTGTTTGATGGCCTTTTGAGTAATATCAATGTAGTGGACAATATTGCCAAAGGCGAAAGCTTTTTCTTCAATGAGGTGCAGCGTATAAAAACGACCATAGAAAAAATCAACGACGGGAAAAAATGGCTGGTGCTGATTGATGAACTATTCAAAGGAACCAATGTACAGGACGCCATGAAATGCTCCAGCGAGGTGATCAAAGGATTGATTAAAATAAAAAACACTCTCTTCATTCTTTCCACGCATCTTTATGAGATAGGCGACGAATTAAAAGTATATCCCAATATCAGTTTCCGGTATTTTGAAACCAACGTCAGGGACGATCAATTGGAATTTACCTATCAACTCAGGGAAGGAATAAGCAACGATCGTTTGGGTTATTTCATCCTTAAAAAAGAAAAAGTGGTGGATATGCTGGAAAAATTATAAAACCCTTTTTCATGATTTTTAGGATTTTGGGGAAATAAATTCTTTAATTTGTACGCTATGCTTAAAGGAATTTTTACCTGTTTTTTTATTGCTTTTTTCACCTCTATATCTGCACAATCAACAATCGATGTGCTGCATTATAAGTTTGCAATTAAACTGAATGACCAGAATGATACGATCAAAGGAACCGCAACGATCCGGTTTATCATAAAAGAATCGAATGGGACTGTCAGTTTCGATCTGTCAGGTGTAAATGGAAAAGGCAAAGGAATGATCGTAACAAATGTTTCTTTGGCTTCTTCATCCCAAGCTTCTTTTCAACAGGCAAAGGATGAAATAACCATTACTCTTCCTCCTTCCTTCAAACAAGGCGACACAGCAGATGCTATGATCACTTACAAAGGAATTCCGTCAGATGGTTTGATCATTTCAAAAAACAGGTATGGTGACAGAACTTTTTTTGCTGATAACTGGCCTACCCGTGCACATAACTGGATCCCATGCAAAGATCAGCCGGATGACAAAGCAACATTTGAATTCATTGTTACAGCGCCGTCGCATTATGATGTTATTTCCAACGGGGAAAAAACAGAAGAAAAATTGATCAGTAGCCGTGAAAAACTTACCCATTGGGTAGAAAATGTCCCGCTTCCCACAAAGGTCATGGTGATAGGCGTAGCAAAATTTTCTGTAAAAGAATATAAAGACAGTCCGCCGGGTATTCCTGTAAGTGCATGGGTATATCCGCAAGACAGTGCAACCGGTTTCCGGAATTATTCTGTTGCACCGGGCATTTTAAATTTTCTTTCCAATTATATCGCCCCCTATCCGTACAACAAACTGGCGAATGTAGAATCCAAAACAATTTTTGGCGGAATGGAAAATGCCAGTTGTATTTTTTATGCTGAATCATCTGCCAGTTCTCCGCAGGGCGCCGAAAGTTTACTGGCTCATGAGATCAGCCATCAATGGTTTGGAGATATGGCATCAGAAAAAACGTTTGCACATTTATGGCTCAGTGAGGGATTTGCCACTTACATGACGCATCTGTATATCTCAAACAAATATGGCATCGATAGCATGAACAGTGAAATGAAAGATGACCGGCAGCAGGTCATTTCGTTTGCAAAAGCATCGGGACATCCGGTAGTTGATTCTATTTCCCAACCAAGATTTTTATTAAATCCTAATAGTTATCAAAAAGGGAGTTGGGTGTTGCATATGTTACACCGGCAATCCGGCGATTCTGTTTTTCAGCAGATACTACGAACTTATTATGAAAAATTCAAAGGGAAGAATGCTAACACCAGGGATTTTGAATCAGTAGCTGAAGAAGTCTGCGGAAAAAAATTAGACACTTTTTTCAATCAATGGCTATATCGGGCCGCCGTTCCTCAACTGGAGATAAATTGGCACTATTCGGACAGCGAAAAGAAAATTATATTGACGGTGGAGCAAACGCAAACTTCTGAAGCATTTCAATTTCCATTAGATATTCGTATCAATGTAAATACAGAAGCCTCAGTGGATCATACGATTTATATCAGCCAGGAAAAGCAAATATTTGTATTCCCTGTTTCCTCAAAACCAGTTTCGGTTATTGCCGACCCATACACTTCTGTATTGTTTGAAGGAACCATCAAAGAAATTAAATAACCCCTTTTTTAAGGGTATTCCGAAAAATTGTAAATTGGTATTTACAAAGTTTGTTTATGGCAGACGCTCAACCTCCTCCGCTTCCACCGCAAAAGACCAGCCTGTCCGCTCATAGCGCCACCATGATACGAAATATCATTACCGGGGTGATCACCACTGTTGTGGGAGCTGGAGCATTATATCTTTTAAAATTCAACAAAAGCAGCGATAATTCTGACGCAAGTTTCCCCGTGATAAAAGAAGCTACCACCAATGCCTGGAAATCTTATGTATCGGCAGAAAATGTTTTTTTTAATAACATGCAAACCTACCAGGCCAATTATTCTATCAATGGATTTGATCATTACAAGCAAGCCACACTTGGAGAATTTGAACATTTCAAATCTGATCTTAAACGAATACAAAGTACTAAAAACCTCGACCCATCATTTCAATCGATGCTGGAACAGCGCATCAAGATCAATGATGAATCAGAAGATAAATACAGGCAATACCTCGATAATTATGATTCAATTTCTAAAAGTATTACTGATCCCACGGAACGAAACAATAAGCTGAATGCGGAAACACAACGATTCATTGATGAGCGAAAAGAACGGGATCAATTGTTTGAAAATGGCATTGGTGAACTATGCAAAACGCTTACAGACAAATATTCCGGAAGCTTTATCAAAACAAACCTGGTGATGTATCAGCAAACGAATGAGGCTACCAATTCAACAGGCAGCAACAATTCCGGTACAGATGCGGGAAGTACAAATAATACCAACAACGGTAATTCCTCTTCATCATTTGACTGGAGGATGCTCATTGGAAAATGGATTGAAGGAAACAACTACCTGTACCAGTACCAGGATGGAAAGATGTATTACTACTTCAGTAATGGTGATAGCACATACGGAAGCTGGGAACTTTACAACAATCAGTTATACCATTATTACAACCAATACTATGGTGCCGGTCACCGATGGGTGTACAATATTTCAAACCTGACTACTGATGCACTTTCGATTACTTTAGTGGATTCGCCTTACAATCGCTATGATTTTGTTCGTAGCAAAAATTAGCATGTATGAACGGGCTGCTTGCCCGTAAATTTTCATTCAAAAACGAATTTCTTTTCTAATTACTGCCGAAATTGTAAATTGATGTCTTAAATAATTTTTTTATATGGCAGGAGTCACACCTGGTTCTCCCGGCGGTCATCCGCTAAAAAATATCGGAATCGGAGTTGCTACAACAGTGCTCGCAAGTGCAATTGTTTATTTTCTCGGATTTCATGGCGATCATGCGGATACGGAAGAGGTCAGGGTAAGAAAAGAGGCAACTGTAGATTCCTGGAACTCGCTGATGTTTTATGAAAAACAATTTCGTGAAACAGGTACCCGGATGGTATGCAGCGGAGATACTGCAGGCATGTCCGATAATGTACTTAATGAATATGATAAGATCATAAAAAATATCAGCAACATCGAAAAAGTGGAGCATGTAGACAACAGGCTTATTTCTTTAATTGACAGGCGTATCGCAACGCTGACAGAAAAAAGAAAAGCAACAGCCGACTATTACAATAACTATTATTCCATTGGTACAGATACAAATGACCCCAGGGTTATGAATTTCTATAACAACTTTCTTGCTAAAATAAATGCATTAGAAACACAGGATACTGCTTTTATCAATGGCGTCAGCGCCGAACTCAATAAAAAATATCATGTAAAATTTAATTTGCCTGGATTATTGATCGTGACACCCGATATTTTGTACGGGAACTGGACGGTAGATCAGAACAAATACCTGGATCTGAAAAAAAATAATACCTTTTCTTTTATAATGGAGTCAAAAGATTACCCGGGTAAATGGTCCCTTGACAACCTGACCATTCATTTCTATTTTGATGATGGCAGCAGCATCGATTATACAATAAACTCCGGTAGCCAGAGTTTTATGTTGGCCCGGGATACAAATGGTAATCCACATTTTCTTTGCCGGTAATATGCCTGATGAATACTACTAAGTGGTAGTGTACCGGAAAATTATTTTTCTATAACTTCAATCCGATAACTATTGGATCATGTTGATAAAAACTTTTGGCAGCGCCGTGTATGGAGTTGAAGCAATTTCCATCACAATAGAAGTAAACCTGATGGCCACGGCCAAAGATCCTATGATCGTGGGTTTGCCTGATAATGCCGTGAAAGAAAGTCTTCAACGGGTAGAAAGCACTATCAAGACCAATGGCTTCATGATGCCTCGTACAAAAATTGTAGTAAATCTTGCTCCTGCAGATATTAAAAAAAACGGAACCGCTTTCGATCTTCCTATCGCATTAGGAATTCTTGGCTCTTCAGCGCAATTGAATAACAGCGACTCCTTGAATCACTATTTGATCATGGGAGAATTAAGTCTTGATGGTGAAGTGCGACCCATCAAAGGAGCCTTGCCCATCGCTATACAGGCAAGAAAAGAAGGATTCAAAGGTTTGATAGTTCCGAAAACAAATGCAAGAGAAGCAGGAATGGTAAATAATATCCATGTATATGGTGTCACTCATATCAAAGAAGTGATCGATTTTTTTGAAAATGGAGAGAAAGGCCTGGAGCCAACCATTGTAAATACAAGAGATGAATTTTTTCATTCGCAGTATGATTTTGAAATAGATTTTGCGGATGTGAAAGGGCAGGAAAATATCAAGAGGGCATTAGAAATTGCTGCAGCCGGTGGTCACAATGCAATTTTAATTGGCCCGCCCGGTGCAGGGAAAACGATGCTGGCAAAAAGATTACCGACCATCTTACCACCACTTTCTTTACAAGAAGCATTGGAAACAACAAAGATTCATTCAGTGGCTGGAAAATTACCGGAGAATTCAACACTTATTTCTAAAAGACCATTTCGTTCACCCCATCACACCATCAGTGATGTAGCTTTGGTTGGAGGCGGCGGTATACCACAACCCGGAGAAATTTCATTGGCGCATAACGGTGTTTTGTTTTTGGATGAAT
>DASZPW010000095.1:0-6872 GCA_035550155.1 Chitinophagaceae bacterium
TGGGAACAGAAATGGGAAGCACGGTGACAACAAGAGGCGAATATGAAAAAGATAGTATAAGAGGCTATGTTCCCGACCAGGATATTACGGCACCATGGTGGGCCAGCACTGCAGAAAAATGGTGGAAGTTAGCAGGGCCGAATAATTATTGGATAGGAGGATTTGTGTGGACCGGTTTTGATTATCGTGGTGAACCTACTCCATTCAGCTGGCCGAATATCAATTCACATTTTGGTATCATGGATATGTGCGGTTTCCCGAAAAATATTTATTACTACTATCAAAGCTGGTGGACAGATAAAGATGTATTGCATATTTCACCGCATTGGAATTGGAGAGCTAAAAGAGGACAACCAATTGATGTTTGGATAAACAGTAATGCAGAAAACATTGAATTGTTTTTAAATGGAAAAAGCCTGGGCAAAAAAGATATGCCACGTAACAGCCATTTGCAATGGACTGTAAATTATGAACCGGGAACATTGGAAGCAGTTGCTTATAAGAATGGCAGAAAATTAACTTCAAAAGTAGAAACAACCGGAGTTCCTACAAACGTAGTGATGACTCCATACAAAACCACAATGCTTGCTGATGGACAGGATGTGAGTGTTGTAAATATAAGTGTGGTGGATCAGCAGGGACGTGAAGTACCTGATGCAGATAATATGATCAAGTTTGTTATTACTGGTCCGGGAAAAATAATTGGAGTTGGTAACGGTGATCCGAGCAGTCATGAACCGGATAAATGTATGGATGGCGCCTGGCAAAGAAGTTTATTCAATGGAAAATGCCAGGTGCTTGTTCAGTCAACCAAAGAACCGGGTACGATTCATTTTGAAGCACAGGCCGCAGGATTATGGGCCGGCACTACTGATATAGTTACAGTTTCTCCCGGAAGTGTTTCCACAATCAGCGTTGATAAAAAATATGAATTGTCAGGCGAAGCAGCCAAACCAAGAGAAGCAACAAAGATGTTGGGTGCAGATATTTCTTTTTTGCCTCAATTAGAAGATCGGGGAATGAAATTTTCTGACAACGGTGTTCAAGAAGATCCAATTCAGATCATGAAAAATCATGGATTTAATTATATCAGGTTAAGAATTTTTAATGATCCTGCAAGAGACAGTGGTTATTCTCCCAAAAGAGGTTTTTGCGATCTCGATCACACTAAAGCAATGGCTAAAAGAATAAAAGCTGCAGGAATGAAATTTCTTTTGGATTTTCATTACAGTGATTATTGGGCCGATCCGGGTAAGCAATATAAACCTGCGGCATGGCGCAACTTATCATTTGAAGAATTAAAGAAAGCTCTTTATGATTATACAAAAAATGTGATCCAGGCTCTAAAAGACCAGGGCACCGCTCCTGATATGGTTCAGGTAGGAAACGAGATCAATCATGGATTGGTTTGGCCCGAAGGAAATGTGATGCATGTAGATAGTATGGCACAGTTGATCGCAGCAGGCGTTGCAGGTGTAAAAGCCGTTGATCCGTCTATCGTTATTATGTTGCACATCGCATTAGGCGGACAGAATGATGAAGCAAAATTTTTTATTGATCAAATGTTAGAAAGACAAGTTCATTTTGATGTGATCGGTCTCTCCTATTATCCCCGCTGGCATGGCACATTGGATGATCTGAGAGATAATCTCAACGATCTGATCAGAAGATATAATAAAGATGTGATCGTAGTGGAATATTCTGCAAAAAAAGAAGAAGTAAATAAAATAGTTTTTGGTTTGCCGGATGGAAAAGGAAAAGGCACTTGTATCTGGGAACCGATCAGTACGTGGGAATCAATTTTTGATAAAGATGGAAGAGCCAATGATTATATGAAGATGTATGACGAATTCAGTAAAGAATACCTGGACAATAAATAATTGAACGCTTCATTATTAAAACTAAACTATGCAACTGCATTACATTGATTACAGCATCATTGCCCTGTATTTTTTATTTGTAGTCGGAGTTGGCTTTTTATTAAAAAAGAAAATAAAAACCGGCAATGATTTTTTGATGAGTAACCGGAGTATTCCTCTCTGGATCACCAGCCTTGCTTTTATTTCTGCCAATCTCGGTGCCCAGGAAGTTTTAGGAATGGCGGCCAGCGGTTCTAAATATGGATTTTATACGGCACATTATTATTGGCTCGGCGCTGCTCTCGCAATGGTTTTTCTCGGAGTGTTCATGATGCCATTTTATTATGGAAGTAAAGCAAGGAGCGTTCCCGAATACCTGAAACTACGGTACGATGAAAAAACAAGAACCTTCAATGCATTGAGTTTTGCGGTGATGACCGTTTTTTCTTCAGGTATCTCATTGTATGCATTAGCAATGCTGATGCAAACAATTTTGGGATGGGACTTTAATCTTTCGGTTTGGATGGCTGCAGGAATTGTATTGATATATACCTTCCTTGGCGGATTGACCAGTGCAGTTTATAATGAAGTGCTGCAATTCTTTTTAATTGTATTGGGCATCGCTCCATTGGTTTTTATTGGCATGCACAAAGCCGGTGGATGGCAAGGTATCATGCACAATGTCGATAGCGTCAAATTGCATTTGTGGAAAGGGATGGACAGCGCTGCACATAATCCCATGGGAGTTGATGGCGTTAGTTTGATATTCGGTTTAGGATTTGTATTGGCATTCGGTTACTGGTGTACTGATTTTTTAGTTGTTCAGAGAGCTATGATCTCACGGAATCAAAATGCTGCACAGCGAACTCCGATCATTGCAGCTTTTCCAAAAATTTTTATGCCGTTGATCGTTATTCTACCCGGCATTATCATTTTAGCTCTACAAAAACAATTCACCGGGTTTGAATTGCCGACCAATGCCAATGGCGCTGTTGATTATAATATGACATTGCCGGTGATGCTTTCCAAATTGTATCCCAGCGGAATTTTAGGAGTGGGTATCACCGCATTGATCGCTTCATTCATGTCTGGCATGGCTGGAAATGTAACGGCATTCAACACCGTATGGACATTCGATATTTATCAATCACATATCAATAAGAACGCTTCAGAAAAACATTATTTCTATATTGGAAAGGCCTCAACAGTCGCAGGAATCCTGATCTCGATCGCTACCGCATATTTTGCAAGAAGCTTTAATAATATCATGGATCTGTTGCAACTCGTCTTCAGCTTCGTGAATGCACCACTGTTCGCTACTTTCTTTTTAGGAATGTTTTGGAAAAGAACAACAGGGCATGGTGCATTTTGGGGACTACTTTCCGGAACTACTGCCGCTGCATTGACTTATGGATTAACAGTAGCTGAAGGCAAAGGCGGATGGATCGCTCATCTTCATACTTTTTATTCAGGAACCAGCCAGGCATTTAATATCGCATGGATCGCATTCACCGTCTGCTTTATTGTGACTTCATTAATTAGTTTGCTCACCAAGCCTAAGCCAGATGAGCAATTGGTGGGATTAGTTTATAGTCTTACTCCCAAACAAAAAGATCATTCCAAAGTGTGGTATAAAAATCCGTTATGGCTTGGGATCATAGTATTACTGATCACCCTGGTATTTAATATTATTTTCTTTTAAACTCATTTATATGAATAAATTATTTGACTTGCGTTTTGTCATCGGCTGTTTTTTCCTGGTAGTTGGAGTGTTGTTGCTGTTGTATGGATTCCTTAGTGCTTCTACCGATCAATCGGTAAATCGCTGGTGCGGCGGCATTTTTTCTGTCTTTGGCTTGGTGATGCTGCTGTTATCTACCCACAACAACGCAAAAGATAGTGAAGCAGAGTAAGGGATTGAATCATTGGTTTCAGCATCTTATCTGTATCTTAGAGATTCATACTGCTATGTGTGAATCTTTTTCATTTATACTAAACACAAGTGATGGAAGAAATAAAGATTTTATTGATCGAAGACGAGAAAAAGATTGCTGATGCATTGAGATCAGGATTGGAAGAAAACGGGTATACCACTCATGTAGCTTATGACGGAGACATGGGATACCGTATGTTTAAAAACCAGGAATATGATCTTGTCATCCTCGATATCAATCTTCCGGGTATAAATGGTTATGAGCTCTGCAAATTGATCAGAAAGTCCAACGCCACAGTACTGGTGTTGATGCTGACTGCTATGAGTTCTGTGGAAGATAAACTGGAAGGTTTCAATACCGGCGCAGATGATTACCTGGTAAAACCATTTGAATTCAAAGAATTACTGGCAAGGATACGGGCTTTGTTAAAACGAAAATCATTTGCCCTGCCTTCCGGAAATAAATTATCTATTGCAGACCTTGAAATGAATTTAGATTCTAAGGAAGTGATTCGATCCGGGCAACCGATAAAATTAACTGCTAAAGAATTCCAGTTGCTGGAGTATTTCTTGCGAAACCAGAACCGGGTTTTATCAAGAGCAGATATTGCTTTGCAGGTATGGGAACTGGATTTTGACAGCAAGACCAATGTAATAGATGTGTATGTAAATTACCTGCGCAATAAAATAGATAAAACATTTCCGGTAAAGCTCATCCACACCATAGTTGGGATGGGATATGTCATGAAAGAAGAATACTAATGTCTATCCGGCTCAAAATAGCATTATGGTTTACTGTTTTGGTAAGCGTCTTATTGATCATTTCCTTTTGGGGCATCAATGAATGGCTGGGAAGTAAAAATAAATTCCAGTTTCAGCAGCGACTGAAAAACCGAACAATTTCAACAGCGAGATTATGGAGCATATCCGATACGCTTATTCAAAATGTGATGAACAATCTCGATTCCGGCTCTGTAGCATCTCTGAAGAATAAATATGTTGCCATTTATGATGAGAACAATCGGATCCAATATCAGTATGCAGACGATTCGTCAGATACTACCACACCCTCCACTGCTTCTTTTAAAAAAGCAAGAGATAAAGGTGAAGCATTTATTACTGCCGGAAAAAGAGATGGATACCTGATGAATTATTCTGATGAAAAAAATCAATTCTATATATTCACTGTTGCCTATGATGAATACAGGGAAAATGTCAGTATGAACCTGAAAAAGATCCTCTGGATCATTGCAGTCGCCGGGTTCTTATTCTCTTTTTTATCCGGATGGTTTTTTTCAGGTATAATACTGCAACCCATTAGCCGGATCGTTAAAGAAGTGAATCAATTTTCCTCCACGAATCTTTCCAGCAGGATCAGCGTCGGCAATACAAGAGATGAATTAAATGCACTTGCAGAAACATTCAACGGTTTATTGGAACGTCTCGAAGAATCATTTCTCATGCAACGTAGATTTATCTCAAACGCATCGCATGAATTATCCACACCGCTTACATCAATGAGCAGCCAGCTGGAAGTAGGTTTACAGCAAAAAAGAAGCGGGGACGAATATGAGAAGATCCTGAAGTCGGTGTCTGATGAAGTACATGTGATGCAGGAGTTGACTAAAAGCCTTTTAGAAATTGCCCGCACAGGAAGCGAAGGCGCCATTGAACTCACTGATGTGCGAATAGATGAAGTGCTGATGAAAACGGTTGCTCATGTAAAAAAAGCTTTTCCTGATTATACAATCAATGTTCGCTTTGCCGATTTTCCAGAAGATGAAAACGAATGTATTGTTCCCGGTAATAGCGACCTGCTTTATACTGCATTTAAAAATATCATAGAGAATGGCTGCAAATATTCTGAAGACAAAAAGATCAACGTCGATCTCAGTTTCACCGATAAAAAGATCATTCTTGATTTTGTAAACAAAGGAGATGTTTTGGCTGAAGAAGAAATTGAAAAAATTTTTCAACCTTTCTTCCGTGGTAACAGCGCATTAAGCAAACCAGGTTTTGGCCTTGGCCTCCCGCTTACAAAGCGAATCATAAAACTCCACAATGGAATATTAAATGCTTCCAGTCATCCCACACAGGGCACCCGTTTCCATATCGAGTTATTTTCAAAAGCTGTGGTCTGATTAATTTTAATAATTTTCTAATCCGGTCTTAGTTTCATATTAATGAGTGCAGGCTATATTGCAGATCCCGGTTTTAATTATGCACAAGTTGTTTAACAACATACTTATACCCATTGATACTTCTGCTTCCACAGAAAGAATGCTGGAAAAAGGTATCGAACTCGCCAATACCTACTCCTGTAACATTCATCTTCTTTATAGTACTGCCACAGACCCTAAAGGCCAGGCTCTGAAAAAAATACAACAGTTCTTTTCATTTTCCGGTATTCCTGCCGAAAAAAAAGCGGAGCAGAAATTAAATTTCATGCTGTCAAAATTCCGGAAGCAGCTTCAGGATGGATTAAAAATTCATATACATTCTGAAAACGGGAACAGGAATGATATAGCGATCAATTATATCATTCAAAATAAGATCGATCTTGTATTAGGCACTGTTCATTCCCGTAGTATTAACCGGAATAAATTGAGCCTCGATGTGAATCGTATAGCCGGAAAAACTTCAGCAGCAGTGATCACTGTTCCCGAAGACCGCCACATCCGGCATTTATATTCTATTGTTATCCCGGTCACAGATTTTATTCCGTTACGAAAACTGATGTACGGAATTTACCTGGCTCGTTATTATAAAACAACAATTCACCTGCTTGGGATCACCCGTGAACAGGATATTGAATATACGCAACGAGTACAAAAATACCTGCATCGTTCCTACCAGCTCATTCGTGACAATTGCGATGTACCGATCGATCTGACGGTACGGGACGGATCCAATGTTGCAGAAGTAGTAAAAGAATATGCATCCAGCAACAACACGGACCTCGTCATTGTTAACCCCGGAGGACAAAGTCGCTTAAAAAGCCATACCCTTGGCTGGTTTGCAGGTATTTTACAAAAAAACATTCATCCACCCGTGCTTACAATCGGCACACCATAAAAAAT
>DASZPW010000096.1:0-4224 GCA_035550155.1 Chitinophagaceae bacterium
GCTGCTGATACGTCAAAACCTAATCTGAAATACGATATTCCGGATCAGAATCTTTTATTTAATTATCAACCGGGCACTTTAAAACCATTGGCTTTGCAAATTGATTCCGGCGGCAGGTGGGACAATAGCAATTACATCAAAGCAGGATTTGGAAGTTTGAAGACCCCGTACATTCAAACCGGTTTTTCATTTGGTGACGGGAAAACCGGGGGCTTAAATATTTATGCCAAGCATGTCTCTTCCGAAGGGGCAAGGGATTTTCAGAAATTCAGTAACACTGATATAAAACTGGATGGATTTTTTCAAACACCGAAACATTTAGAATGGGATGCAAGCCTTGAGACCAAACAAGACGGTACTTATAAATACGGCTATGAGCCGGAAACACTAAGTTTTCCAAGAGATTCACTGAAACAAAATTTCCAATCCTATGCAGGTACAGTAGGGTTTCACAACCTTAATCCCACTCCATTTGGATTAAGTTATTCACCGTTGCTAAAAATAAATGTCTTTACAGATAATCTTAAAAACTCTGAAAGCAATACCGTGATCGACCTTCCTTTGGAAAAAACTATCGGAAAAGTATTTGGGGTCAATCTCGGTCTCAATTTTGATCTTACTCGGTTATCTCCCAAGGGAAAATCGGCAATAAACAATACGATGTACAGCATTTCGCCGGCCCTTTTATTTAAAACTCCCAATATCAATCTGCAGGCTGGTATTCGTCCGTCATGGGACAACAAAGTGTTCAAAATGTTTCCTAACATCATGGCGGATGTCGGAACGGATGATTCCCGCTTCACCTTCCAGGCCGGATGGACGGGTTATGTTCGTAAAACAACTTATCAGTATTTAGCATCTCAGAATCCCTGGCTCTGGTTGCCTTCTTCATTCAAGAATACGTGGATAGAAGAACGATATGCTGGATTTAAGGGCTCCGTTGGCGATCATTTCAGTTATAGCGCCAAAGTGGGATTCAGCAAATTAAACAATCAACCATTATTCATAAATGATACAACACCTGGATTTGGTGGTAAATCATTTGTTGTAGTGAATGAACCAAGGATCAATGTATTGACACTCGGTGGAGAATTGGGTTATACAGTTCAGGAAAAATTTTCGCTGATCTCCAGCCTGAATTTTGATCAATACACAGGATTAAAAGTAAATAAAGCCACCTGGGGATTATTACCCGTAGAATTCAATACTTCTTTACGGCTTCAGGCAATCAAAGATCTTTGGTTCAAAGCTGATCTTTTTGCATGGAGTGGTCCAAAATATATGAAGCAGGACGGAAGCGTTGGCGAACTAGACGGCGCTTTTGATCTGAATGCAGGTTTAGAATTCAAGATCACGAAATACATCAATCTCTGGACGCAGTTCAATAATATTTTCAACAAACAATACCAGCGCTGGAATCAATACCCGGTATATGGATTCAATTTCACCGGCGGAGTCGTATTTTCGTTCAATCAAAAGAATTGATCATGTACGACGAGCTGTACCGGTTTCTCATTTTAAATAAAGAATTGACCATTCCCGGCATTGGAAATTTCACTGTAAACAGAAAGCCGGCGGAAGCTAATTTCCTGGAAAAATTGATCCATCCGCCAATCTATTCCATCTCATTGCAGAAAGAACCCGGCACACCTTCCAAAAATTTTTTTTTCCATATAGCAGAGCAATTAAATATTTCTGACAGGGAAGCAATAGTGCGATTTAATGATTTTGCATTTGAACTGAAAAAAAAGATCACGGACGGAACGGAAGTGATGTGGCATGGTATCGGCACTCTTTCCATGAGTAAGAGCGGAAATGTAAAACTGTTGCCATCTGATATTCCTGTATTAGAAGAATCTGTTGCTGTTGAAAAAGTTTTGCGGGAACATGCTGAACATACTGTATTAGTGGGAGAGCGGGAGCGAACTTCCGTTGAAATGACAGAATTCTTTTCACAAACTGAAACCAAAAGATCGAAATGGTGGATCGCTGCTATGATCGCAGGCATATTATTACTTGCAGCTGTATTCTGGATATTTTCAAAAAACGAATGGACCATTTCGGCCACTTCCAATCAGCAGTTCATTGCTCCCGGCATGGAAGAGCCATCATATATTCTTCTTCAGTAAGTTTTAATTTATCTACACAATTTGATTTTACTTTGCTGTTCCTGTAATGAGTGAAAGGATCCATTATACCAATTGCCCCGTTTGCGGATCAGTAGACATAAGAAATGTTTTGTCTGTGAAAGATCATACTGTCAGCGGAGAACTATTTTCAATTGTTGAATGTAGTGCCTGTTCATTTAGGTTCACACAAGATGTGCCGGATGCAAATTCCATTTTTCCTTATTACAGATCGGAGGATTATATTTCTCATACCGATGAAACAAAAGGATTGATCGGCACTATGTATAAAAGGATCCGGCGAAAAACGTTAGTAATAAAAAGAAAATTGATCGAAAAAGCTAACGGTAAATCAACTGGTAGTTTGTTGGATGTGGGTTGCGGTACCGGGGCATTTGTGCATGAAATGCAACAAAGGAACTGGAAGGTAACCGGATTGGAACCGGACACCGGTGCAAGGCAAATAGCAAAGAAGTTATATGATCTGGATTTGAAAGAACAAAACGAATTGTTTCATTTACCAGTATCTTCTTTTGATGCGATCACGCTTTGGCATGTATTAGAGCATGTACATGATCTTGACGGTTATATTCAGCAATTAAAGCTTTTGATGAACGAGTCGGGAAAGTTATTCATTGCAGTCCCGAATTATACGTCGCTTGATGCAAGAATTTATAAAAAATATTGGGCAGCTTATGATGTGCCAAGGCATTTATATCATTTTTCACCGTTATCCATGCAAAAATTGATGGAGAAAAACGGGTTGAAGATTATTCAATACAGACCGATGTGGTATGATAGTTTTTATATTTCGCTTCTTAGTAGTAAATATAAAAATGGTAAAAGCAAATGGATAGCTTCATTATGGAATGGCTTTCGCTCAAACGTTGTTGCAATAGGAAATATCAGGAAATGCAGTTCTGTGATCTATGTGATCTCAAAATAAGCGTTGGTCAATTTATTGTCCAAACTGAATTTCGAATAAACTCGGCCATAATTTCCCGGTAACATACATCTTTTTTGTTGCAGAATCATAGGCAATGCCATTAGGAACATCGGCTTGCGGATCTTTTGCCTTTACACGATTCCACATATCATTGAGATCTGCTTTTGCAATCACCTTGCCATCATTTGGATCTATCTTCAATAAATAAGGTAATTGCCATTGGTTCGAGTAAATGTAACCGTCTACATATTCTAGCTCATTGATATTGTAAACGAGAGCACCGGCATCGGTTACTGCAATTTTTTTAATTAATTTAAAAGTGGATGGTTCAAAATAATAAATATTGCAGCTTCCGTCGCTAGCAATTAGGTATGTTCCGTCTGTTGTCATTCCCCATCCCTCATCCAGATCAAAATGCATTTCTCGTACTTTACGAAAATCTTTGAGTGTATAAACAAAGACAGTGTGTTCATGATACGTAAGCTGGTAAATGGTATCTTTTATAATTGCAATTCCTTCACCAAAGTATTTGTCTTCAAGTTTAGCCTCCATCAATGGCTTACCGGTGTTGATATCGATTTTAAGCAGTTTTGAATTTTTATAGTTCCCAGTGCTTTCATAAAGTGAGCCTTGATAAATCAGCAATCCTTCTGTAAAAGAGGAAGTGTCATGTGGATAGCTGTTAACGATCGAATAACTAATGTTTTTCGGCTGGTCCGACGGCGGGATATTATTGCCATTTTCGTTCTTGTCTTTGTTTTTGCAGGCAACTGCCAGTAACAACAGGAGAAAGGGGCAGATTTTTTTCATTAATAAGTTGAGTTTGGGTACAAAAATAGGCCTTGAAAAGTAATGTAACCTGTTAAAGCTTATAAAGCTATAAAGTGAGAAAATACGTTGGCCAGGATTATGATAACTCGGTTTTGTGAATTATATTTGAACTCGTTGGACCACCTTATCCTCCCCGAATCATAGTAGTTTCCGTATCCCTGGAATTCCTCCTTTAATCCCCCTTTATCCTTTTCATATTCCAATTCCCTCGAAAGCTCGTGGCTTTAAAGCATTTAGCCATGTCGATGATTAATATCTGGAATTATGAAAATACGGCTTGGCCTGGTTTTATTGATTGCAATTTCTTTCAAACAACTTGCT
>DASZPW010000097.1:0-7749 GCA_035550155.1 Chitinophagaceae bacterium
GTGTCCACTTCCCAGTTGAAAACGGGTTGAGCACTATAAATTTTTGCAAACTGAAACTTATTTTTTTGATCGACTGCTGTCGAAAGCGATTGATCCACCGGCAAACCATTCTGAGTTACCTTATCGGTTTGCAGTAAAAAATCACATCGCAACCGGAAAGGCGCAGGAATTGTTTGACTTTGCCCCAAAAAACTAATTAAAATATATAACAATACGGGGCAAGCTTTTTTCATAATCAATAAATCAGAATGGGAGGATGACTACATCTATTGTAGAATTTTTATTTTAATGCTTTTGTACGAGACTTCATCACCATGATCCTGCAGAAGAATATGCCCCTCATTCCATAAACCAAAATTGTTCCACTTTACATACTTACTTATTTTGACAAGATCTTTGAATTCTTTCGAACCTCTTTCATATTCCAAAACCTTATATCCATTGAGCCAATGTTCCACATGATTATTTGGATAAACAATAATGCGGCCGTGGTTCCATTCGCCGATCGGTTTTATCGCATCCTTTGGTTTTTTGCTTGGGATCAAATCGTATAATGATGATAATGTTCTGTCACCATCTCTTCCCAGTTTTGCATCAGGATGTTTATCATCATCGAGTACCTGGTACTCCAGTCCTATGGCGGAAGCGCCATTCACATCATAAGATTCTTTTACAAAATATTTGACTCCGCTGTTCGCAACGGGAGTCAATTTAAAATCGAATTGCAGATCAAAAGCATGATATTCTTTATCGGTCACTATATCGCCACCTTTGCCTTCCTGTTGTCCATTTGATTTTAGTACGGTTAAAATTCCATCATTGATCACCCAACCGCTGTCAGGAAATGATTTTTTATAAGCGCCTCTCCATCCTTTGCTGGTTTTTCCATCCCACAACAATGTAACCTTGTTCGCTTTTTCCTCTGCAGATAAAGTATTCGGAATAAGATTCGCTACATAAATATGGCCCGGAGGACTTGCACGTAAATTCTGTGTCTGGATACGAATATTTCTCCAGCGAACTGTTTTGCCGGCTTTGGATGCATCGGAAATTTGGTGAACCTGCAACGCAATAAAACCGCTATGGGTCATATCATCTACTAATGAGGCGCAATAAATTCCATTCACCCATGTGCGGATCGTGTTGCCGATACATTCTACACGTACTTTATTCCATTGATCTTTTTTAAATGCTTTTTGGCCTGGAGGATTATAGGTTAGCGGATACAGCCATCCTCTTCTTGCTTCGTCATAAATGCCGCCGGTCCATGCCCGGTCAGACGGATCAATTTCCACCTGGTAGCCATGAACTCTTCCATTATTATAATCTTTGGTGCTTTCGCTCCTGATCTGCACGCCGGAATTCATCTCGTTATCCACTTTGAATTCATATTCTAAAATAAAATCGCTGTAATTTTTATCGGTAGCGAGGAATGAATTGGGTGAGCCAGCTACAGTTTGTCCAACAAGTTCTCCATTCTCTGCTTTATAAATGGCAGTTCCATTGGCTTCATGCCAGCCGGCCAGGTCTTTCCCATTGAATAGCGGTGTCCATTGTTGAGAATGCCCCGTTGCGGGGAGCAAAAGATGCAGGGCAAAAATCATTGTAATTGCAACAATATAGCTGCGAAATGTATGGCGCATTTTTTTATTTTAAAATTAAGAATAGCTGACCTGCAAAATGCATTTTTTTTCGGAAACGTTTCCGTAGAAAATGAGATAGTATTTTTAAAATGGTCATAATTTGTCAATGAATTAAAAAGCTGATTCAATAGCGATTGCAAAGAGTTGTCCTGATATAGTTCATTATAAAATTCCAGAGAAAAATTGAGTTTACTGACCAGGAGATGCTTATTGAACGAAAACCTCATCCTTTCTTTTCGTTTGCGATCCCTTTTGACAGTTTCAGTTTGTAAAAATTTGCACTGCATTTTCAATAGATGTTCAGAAAAATAAGAAATAGCAATACGGGTATTGTAATGAAACTGGCTGGATTCCTCCTGGTTATTTTATTATCTTTTTTAGCTAATGAAGGATTTGCGCAGGTTCAATCGATCTACCATGACGGGTGGATCGATTTTAATAAAAACGGAAAGAAAGATGTGTTTGAAGATCCGTCCCAGCCTGTTGAAAAAAGAGTGGCTGATCTGCTTTCTCAAATGACTTTGAATGAAAAGACCTGCCAGTTAGCAACTTTATATGGTTTTGGAAGAGTGCTGAAAGATGAATTACCCACGGCTCAGTGGAAGAATGAAGTTTGGAAAGATGGAATTGCCAACATTGATGAAGACCTGAATACAGTTGCATATCGTCCGGAAACGAATACGCAATATTCTTTTCCTTTCAGCAAACATGCTGATGCGATCAACAAAATTCAAAAATGGTTCATTGAAGAAACCAGGTTGGGAATACCTGTTGATTTTACCAATGAAGGAGTGCATGGGTTATGTCATGATAGAGCTACACCGTTTCCTGCTCCCATAAGTATAGGTAGTACCTGGGATAAAAAATTAGTCTATCAGGCTGGAGTTATTGAAGGAAGAGAAGCAAAAGCATTAGGGTATACTAATGTGTATGCACCGATATTGGATGTTTCAAGAGACCCGAGATGGGGAAGAGTGGTGGAAACCTATGGAGAAAACCCATACCTGATCGCTGAGTTGGGAAAGCAAATGACATTGGGAATGCAGGAACAGGGAATTGCTTCTACGTTAAAACATTTTGCAGTGTACAGCGTACCGAAAGGTGGAAGAGATGGCCGTGCAAGAACCGATCCGCATGTGGCGCCAAGAGAATTATATTATATGTATCTCTATCCGTTTCGGCGTGTGATCGAAGAAGCACATGCCATGGGTGTGATGAGCAGTTATAATGATTGGGATGGCGAACCGATAACCGGGAGCCATTTTTTTCTCACGGAATTATTAAGACAGCAATTTGGATTTAACGGTTATGTGGTTTCTGATAGCAGGGCGGTGGAGTATTTAGTAACAAAACATCATGTGGCTGCTGACATCAAAGACGCAGCGATACAGGCCTTGGAAGCAGGATTGAATGTGAGAACTGCATTTGATTCACCTACAAATTATATTTATCCAATAAGAGATGCGGTGAAAGAAGGAAAGATCTCATTACAAACGCTTGATAGCCGTGTTGCCGATGTTTTAAGAGTAAAATTTGAATTGGGCTTATTTGATTGTCCCTACGTGGATCCGTCAATAGCGGATTCAATTGTTCATACTCCGAAAGATGAAGCATTTGCTTTACGCATGAATGAAGAATCGTTGGTGTTATTGAAAAATGAAAATAAAATTTTACCGCTCGACGTACAAAAAACAAAAAGGGTACTCGTCACCGGCCCGTTGGCTGCTGAAGTGAATTACATGACAAGCCGCTATGGCCCTTCCAATAATCCTGTTGTGACGGTATTGGATGGGATCAAAAATTTAATGGGCAATAAAATAAAAGTAGAATATGCAAAAGGTTGCGCTGTGACTGACAGCACCTGGCCAGAAACAGAGATACTTCCAACTGCTTTGACAAAAGATGAACAACCACTGATAACCGAAGCAGTAAAAAAAGCAAAAAAGTCAGATGTGATCATTGCTGTCATGGGAGAAGATATGAATGAAGTGGGAGAAGGATTATCAAGAACAAGTTTGAATCTTCCGGGCAAGCAAGAAACTTTTTTGGAAGAACTATATAAAACCGGTAAGCCGATCATTTTGGTTTTAATTAATGGCCAGCCATTGACAATTAACTGGGCTGACAAATATCTTCCCGGAATTTTGGAAGCAGGATTTCCCGGCCCACAGGGAGGAACAGCGATCGCTAATGCATTATTTGGTTTGTATAATCCCGGAGGAAAACTGTCAATTACTTTTCCAAAAACAGTCGGGCAGATCGAATATAATTTCCCCTACAAAGCAGGTTCGCAGGAAGGGCAGGGCGGAGGAGATAAAGTTAACTATGGAAAAACAAGAATCCTGAATGCATTGTATCCGTTTGGTTACGGGTTGAGCTATACAACGTTTAATTATAGCAATCTCGTCGTTACTCCGGAAAAACAACATCGCAATGGCGATATCAATGTAAGTGTAGATGTGCAAAATACCGGCGATAGGGAAGGAGATGAAGTGGTACAGCTTTATATAAAAGATGAAGTGAGCAGTGTGGTTACTTATGAATATGACCTGAGAGGTTTTGAAAGAATTCATTTATTACCCGGAGAAAAACAGACTGTTCATTTTGTATTGCACCCGGACGACCTTTCTTTTATGGATAAGAACATGCATTGGACAGTGGAGCCCGGAAAGTTCAAAGCGATGGTCGGGAGTTCGTCTGTTGATATCCGTTTGGAGAAAGAATTTGTTATTGAAAATGATGATTGATTAAAGCGTTTCAGGATGATGATCCAGTCGTTCATATTGCTGTTGGGTTTTTTATTCATGCAAAACAAAAATGAGTTTGTACATGATACTGCTGCTTTTCCAGATAAAGGAAAATTGATCTATGAAAATGATTTCAGCAATAAAACGAAGCTCAATGATTGGGTCATGGAAGGGCCTGGAGAATTAAAATTTGCTAATGGTTGGATGGAACTATTTTCTCCCGACAAAAAATGGGATCATGTGTTCTGGTGCCCGAAAGATTTTCCTGCAAGTTTTATTGCGGAATGGGATATGCAGAATATGGATACAACCAATGGGCTTACGATCATTTTCTTTGCAGCTAAAGGAAGTAAAGGTGAGGATATTTTTGATCCGGACATGCCGAAACGTGACGGCACATTCAAATATTATAATAAAGGCCAGATCAATTGCTATCACATTTCTTATTATGCCAACAATCCAAAAGATCCCGATAGGGGAGATTCTCATTTGAGAAAAGATCCTTCCTATGATGTGTTACAAACAGGGCCGGAAGGAATAGCTGCAGCATCCACTTCGGTTCATCATATCAGGCTGATAAAAGATAAAGATCATATTTTAATGTTTGTAGATGACAGGAAGATCATTGATTATACCGATGATGGGAAAAAATTTGGTCCTGTGTATACATCAGGTAAAATAGGTTTCAGGCAAATGCGGTGGACTGATTTTCGGTATCGTGATTTTAAAGTTTGGGAGATTAAAAACCCTTAATTGAAAATTTTAAAAGGAATGAAAAGAAATATTCTTGTTTTCTTGCTGAGTTGTTTCGGCTTATTGTTTTTCCAGGCACATAAAAAACCAAAAACAAAAAGCCCCAATTTCGTTTTCATTCTTACGGATGACCAGGGATGGACCTGCGTTTCCGAATTGATGGATAACCGTTATACTGATTCTAAAAGCGATTATTTCGACACGCCTAATATCGATAGGTTAGGTGATGCAGGAATGCGATTCACCAATGGCTATGCTCCGGATGCATTATGCACTCCTTCACGGCGCAGCATCCAGTTCGGGCAAAACCCGATCCACACCGGTAATGTATTGTTCAAAAAGAATTATAATCCAAAGACAAAAAAATGGCTCACTATTCCGGAAATGCTCAAGTCGATTGACCCGGAATATAAAACTGCCCATTACGGTAAATGGGATCTGCGGGCAGATATTTATCCTGAAGATCTTGGCTATGACGAAAGCGACGGCAATACCGGTAACAGCAATGGCGATGTAATGCTGGATAAAAAAACAAAATGGTCGCAAACCTATCTTAATAATGACCCGAAGAAGACAGTAACACTGACAAAGAGAGCGATCAATTTCATGCAACGCCAGGTAGCAGCTAACCATCCTTTTTATTTACAGGTCTCTTATTATGCAACCCATGTGGACATTCAAACAAAAGATAGCACCTATCAGAAATATTTAAATAAACCTAAAGGAAAGAAACATAATAATCCTGGTTGGGCCGGAATGCTGGCAGATCTCGATACCGGTATAGGAGAACTTTTGGACATGATAGATAAATTAAGAATTGAAGATAATACTTATGTTTTTTTAATGGGCGATAATGGCGCTGTTGAATTTCTTCCACCTGTATCTAATCGGTTGGATCCTCCTTCCACTTTCAAAAATCCCATGCGCAATTATCCGCTTCGCGGAGGCAAGTGGACTTTGTACGAAGGCGGAATTCGTGTGCCATTCATTGTAAAAGGCCCCGGCATTCCGGCACATAGTTTTTCTCATGTACCTGTTACCGGCTATGATATTTTCCCTACGATCAGTGATCTGGCCGAAAATAAATCGGCGCTTCCGGACTATTTGGATGGCGCCAGCATAAAAAAATTATTTGATCACCCGGAATCCGGACCGATACAACGAAGTGAAGATGCGTTGTATTTCCATCGTTATGCCAGCGGCTATCCTCATTCTGCTATAATTGATGGTGATTACAAACTGATCAAATTCTGGAAAACAGGCAAAGAAGAACTTTACAATATCAGCAAGGATATTGGAGAAACATATGATCTCAGTACGGAACAGCCGCAGAAATTTAAAGAGCTCGACACAAAGCTCATGGCGTATTTACAAAAGATGCATGCCGAGATCCTGGATCCTGCACTGAATGAGAAGAAAAATAATAAGAACAAGAATAAATCGAATGAAGAAGAAGATGATTAGGTTTTTGAAAAATATAAACTTCTTAATTAAGCAAAACATTTTGTCGAATGTGTGCAAAGCGTTTTTACCTTTTTTATTAATGGCATTTGCATTGCCCGGTTCTGCGCAACCCGGGGCAGATAAAAGAGTTTTTCCAACAGATTACCCGGTGTTGCATCCGCAATTCAGAAAATGGCCATCACCGGCTTTAAATAACGAAGCCAATTCTGTTTCTCCTATATTGCTTTGGCCCATGACGAAAAAAGCAAGCGGATATGATATTCGTTTGTCACAAAATCCTTCATTTTCTGATCCGCAAACGATCACTGAACAAAACATTCCGTGGACCATGTATGATCCGCATCAAAAATTAAATGAAGGAACCTGGTATTGGCAATACCGTGTACACAATGGAGAATGGTCGCAACGATTGCAATTCCGCATTACAGCAAACGCCGATCAGGATTTTGCCCCCGCTGTAGAAAAATTCTTTTCAGCAATTCCGGAATCCCATCCGAGAGTGCTGGTTGATCGTTCCAATGAAAAATTATTTGCAGAACAAAACAAAACAACGGAAGATGGAGCAGCCATTTTAAAAGAAGTGAATACCTGGATGACCAAAGAACCTCCGACTGAGAAAGATGCGGAGAGGAAAATCGAAGGTAACTCTAAAGAAGAAAATGATAAGATCGCACTGGTTGCCAGCGAACATGCCAGCAATAATATTTATTACGCAGTAGACCTTTTTTGCAAGGCTTATATTTTAACAGGTGATAATAAATTCAAACAAAAAGCAATCGTATGGGCAATGTCTGTTGCCGCATGGGATCCGGATGGCGTCAGTCACCTGAGTGATTTTGGCGATGCCCGCTGCATGACAGCCATGGCTTTGACTTTTGATACTTTCTACGATCAATTGAATGATGACCAGCGTCAGATATTGATAAAGGCCATTCACAAAAGAGCCGATCGTTTTTATCATGAGTGGATCAATAATATTGATGCAAAAGTTCTTTCCAATCATGTGTGGCAATACATTCTGCACTATTTTTTCCAGACTGCTATAGCATTGTATGGAGAAACGGATGATGCCCGCAACTGGATTCAATATGCGTACGAATTATGGCTGGCAAGAGCACCGATACTCGGCGGCGATGACGGTG
>DASZPW010000098.1:0-2823 GCA_035550155.1 Chitinophagaceae bacterium
GTTGATTACCGCAGGCTCACCATAATTGATTCCGTGTTGAATGACTATGTACATAAACATTGGATTACCGGCGCTGTGACATTAGTAGTAAAGGATGATCAGCTGATACAATATAAAGGGTATGGATATGCCGATGAGGAAACAAAAAAACCGATGGCAAACAACAGCATCTTTCGCATCATGTCGCAAACCAAAGCGATCGTCAGCGTCGGCGCTTTGATGCTGTATGAAGAAGGAAAATTTTTACTGGATGAACCCATTGCAGATTTTATTCCTGAATTCCGCCATCTAAACGTGATCGCAAAATACAATTGGTCCGATACTACTTATACAACTGTTCCTGCTAAAAGAGAGATTACCTTTCGTGACTTGCTGACGCATACTTCAGGCATCGGTTACCCGGATATCGGCAACGACAGCATGAATGCCATTTATGCCAAAGCAAAAATTCCGTCGGGTCTTGGCTATTTTGATGAAGACCTGTTACAGGAAATGAAAGCGTTGGCAAAACTTCCTCTCGCCTTTCAACCCGGAACGCATTGGATGTATGGATTGAATTCTGATTTGCTCGGCTGTTTGATTGAAGTGATCAGCGGCATGAACTTAGAAGATTATTTGCAAAAAAAAATATTTGAACCGCTGGGCATGAAAGACACATATTTTAATGTGCCGAAAGAAAAATTCAACAGGCTGGCCACTGTTTATACCGAAGATGCATCGGGTAACATAATAAAGTGGAGCCACACGTTCCGACATATTGATCCTGATTACCCGATGATGACCAAACATTATTTTTCAGGAGGCGCCGGTTTATCTTCCACCGCTTTTGATTACGCTATTTTTTTACAAATGCTATTGAATGGCGGAATGTACAATGGTCATCGCATTTTATCTCCCAGAACTATAGAACTCATAACACAAAACCAGATCAATGACTTGTGGCTGGGAACTGATAAGTTTGGTCTTGGGTTTGAAATTACAACAGATAAAGGCGCTGCTATCGGTGCAAGAAGTAAAGGAACATTTTCATGGGGCGGATATTATGGTACTACTTATTGGGCCGATCCGGAAAAAAACCTGGTTTGCCTCATCATGACGCAGCAAACTCCAAACAGCCATGGTGATCTCGCCAAAAAATTTGAAGTGGCCGTATACCAGGCGTTGAAAAAATAGGTCCGTTGATTTACCATTCATTTTGCATTTTCTTTTGTTACTTGCTTTCTTCAAATCAGCATTCTGCGAAGATTAATTACGATACTAACAGCCGTATTGCCCGTTTGCATTTTCATTACGAATGTTGCAGCACAGCAGGTATATACAATTAAAGGGACTGTGTATGACAGTTCCCGCACTTATCCCATGCCGGGTGTCAGCGTTTTATCCACTTCCGGAAGAGGCACAACCACAAGTTCCAATGGCCACTATGAAATCAATGTGACAGAAAAAGATTCTATCTGGTTTTCTTATTTGAATAAGCCCACAGTCAAATTCCCAGTATTGAAAATACTTACACCGTTTGAGTTTGATATTGCATTACAGGTCAATATTCCTGTGTTACGGGAGGTGAAAATAAAGCCGCCGGATTACCGGTTGGATTCCATACGCAACCGGGAAGAGTATGCAAAGATCTTCGACTTTCAAAAACCAAAAATAAAAGTGGCGCCATCCTCTTTTGGCGCCGGCGTTGGATTTGACCTGGATGAACTGATCAACATGTTTCGTTTCAAACACAACAAAAGCACTCTCGACTTTCAAAAAAGATTATTGCAGCAGGAGCAGGATAAGTTTGTGGATCACCGGTTCAATAAAGGACTGGTGCGACGACTAACCAAATTAACAGGAAACGAGCTGGATAGCTTTATGATGCTGTATCGGCCTACATACTTATTTACAAGTATTGCATCAGACTATGATTTTCAGAAGTACATTACCGATTCGTTCAATCGTTTTATAAAAGGATTACCTCCGCTGGATGCATTGAAAACGGAAGAAAAGGATTTCTGATTTCCTGTTTTCAAAACAAAAAAACAAAGTAATTTACTGCTTCATCATCTTTTGCAGCTCATGAGCAACCAACTACACAACGAACTGCGCAAAGAATTCCAGCTGGAGCGAATGATTCTTTTTAGCGATGCTGTATTTGCCATAGCGATCACACTGCTGGTAATTGAAGTTAAGATTCCGCCACGGGAAGCATTCAAGGATGTTTCCGATAGCGCCTTATTACATGCGTTGGGCCATTTGATACCAAAGTTCGTCGGCTTCTTTATAAGTTTTATGCTGATCGGACTTTACTGGACAGTGCATCATCGCATGTTTGGTTTTGTTACCAGCTATGACAGGAAAATATTGGTGCTGAATCTTGTCTTCCTGTTTTTTATTGCATTGATGCCCTTCAGTACAGGTTTTTACAGCGAATATGCAGGGAAAGAGCTTTTCGAAAAACAACTGAAGGTCCCGTTAACATTTTATATTTTGAATTTTTGCTGCGTCGGAATCATCAATCACTTTATGTGGCGGTATATCACTAATCCTAAAAACAAATTATCGGAGCCCCCCATTGATCCCGTGGTTTCAAAATTAGCAAGGTTAAGGTCAATCGTAGTACCTATCGTTTTTTTATGCATGTTACCGGTAGCTTATTTCACCAATGTAATCTTTGCTGTGTATACGCCGTTGTTGATTCCATTAATCTTACGGATCATGAAAAAAAGAATTACCAGGAAACATGAAACTACTTTAAATACTTTTAAATAAATATCATGAAAAAAAATTTTGTAGCCGCTTTACTCTTGCTTTCGCTCAGGCTTTTTTCACAAACCG
>DASZPW010000099.1:0-11482 GCA_035550155.1 Chitinophagaceae bacterium
GCCGATCATCTTTCAGCAGAATCGGATGCTGTGAATTTTGAACTCTCATTGGTGAACCAACTATCCAATCTTTCACTTCAACTATATGGCTGGTATATCAAGCATGGTCATGCACGAAATGAAAAAGACCTGAGTGATATTCATTCTTTTTTTGAAAAACATATACCTGCGGGTGCTTTCCAGGCTGAAGGGTTTTATGAAAAATTATACCTCTACCAGAGTTACTGCTGGTATGCTTCTATTCGCCAGGATTTTTTACAGTATTATCGTTATTCCCAAAAATGGGTTGATCTTTTTCATGATCACCCGGAAGTGTTAAAGATAGAAGCTGCTGCTTACATCAAAGGCATGCACAACCTGATGAATGCGCATTTTTATTTATTGAATCAACAAAAGTTGAATGATGTCATCAAAAATTTTGAACAGTTTGCACACACCAAATTGGTAGAACAGAATGAGAACAACCGAATCTTGACCTATGTGTATTTATACACGGCCCGTATCAATTTGTATTTTTTAAAAGGCACTTTCACCAAGGGATTACGATTGGTTCCCTTTCTCGAAGAAATGTTGAAGGAATATGGTATTTACCTGGATGAACACCGTGTGCTGGTATTTTATTACAAGATCGCATGTTTGTATTTTGGTAGTGGCGATAATGAAAAAGCAATTGAATATCTAAACAAGATCATCAATCTGAGAAGCGATCTATGGATCGATCTGCAATGCTATGCCCGGCTGCTCCACCTGATTGCTCATTATGAATTAGGAAATTTTGACCTGCTGGAATATTTGACCAAATCTGTCTATCGTTATATGGCGAAAATGCAAAACCTCAGTAAAGTGGAAGAGGAGATGTTTGCGTTTTTAAGAAAATCATTTCATGTCGGCGCTCATGCACTCAAGCCTGAATTTGAAAAATTATTGGCAACGCTAAAAAAATATGAAGGCTCTCCTCTTGAAAGCCGGGCATTTGCTTATCTCGATGTGATCTCCTGGCTGGAAAGCAAGATCAATCATGTGAATGTGCAGGATGTTATCGCTCAAAAAGCAAAACAATCTCAAAAAAATAATCCGAAGAAAAAGCATTGATCATGCCAATGCTTTCTGTTTCGCTTTTTTCTTTTTTGAAGATTCCCGGATGATCAGTTCGCTGGCCAGCACTTTTGTTTCAAAGTCGGTAACAGGACGTTTACTCTCGATCAGTTGCAGTAATAATGTTGTAGCAATTTCTCCCATTTCAAATGCTGGTTGTCGAATAATGGTAAGAGGCGGATCAAGTAACTCATTTAAATCAGTATTCGAAAAACCAACCAGCGCTATTTCATCCGGTACAGAAATTTTTTTTGATTTTAAAATGCGCAGGCAGCCTGTGGTCAGTTTATCAGAAGTTGCAAATAACGCATCAGGTTTTTGTTTCATTTTCAAAAGACTGGTCACAGCATCTTCCACTTCGCTCAGGATCATTCCGCCATGGTGGCAATAGCGGATCAGCGATTCATCAACAGGAATATGATGATCTTTCAGCGCTGCTTTATATCCGGCAAGACGTTCTTTGGTAATAGATAGAAATTCTGCATTGGCAACTGTTCCTATCCGCTTGTAACCATTGCTGATCAGGTGTGAAGTGGCATCATAAGCGCCTTTATAATTATCCACGATCACTTTATGAGTATTGATCTCATCCACAATGCGATCAAAAAAAACAATGGGCAATCCTTTTTGAGTAAGGTCTTTGAAATAACTGAAATCTTCCGTTTCGGTGGATACAGAAATAATAAGACCGTCAATAGAACGGGAGGTCAGGAACTGCAGGTTCATTAATTCCCGTTCAAATGATTCACGACTTTGCGCAATGATCACATTGTACCCGTTATTGTATGCAATGGACTCGATGCCGTTGATGGTTTGCGAAAAAAAACTGTTGGCGATCTCGCAAACAATGACGCCGATGGAACGGCTTCTTCTTTCTTTTAAACTCAATGCGATGGGGTTGGGATGATAATTGATCTTTTCTGCGTATTCCAACACCAGCTTTTTGGTTTCGGGGCTGATCTCATAGCTATCTCTCAACGCACGGGAAACTGTAGACGTGGACAGGCCGAGGGCTTTGGCAATATCTTTAATGGTAACAGCTTCGAATTTCATGAAAAGATCATTTAAATGCCCTTGAGGCGTAATCATTAAAGTTAATCATTTCCGATGTATTTACTTCAACGGTTTCGTATTGTTTTCCAAAGTTTTAAGACGTAAAAAACAAGTTCTTTCAGCAATTATAAATTTTTTGGAAAACTTCTTTATTTTAAAAGTTTAAAGCAAAAAAGAAAATATCTAAACCACTTAAGGCAAATCCTTCAAAATGATATCGTTACCGGGAACGATTGCGTAAAAAAAGAAGTATCAAACTTTCTGCTAAAGTGAAAATCTGCATAGAATTGCTTAGCGAAACGGTTACAAAATTGCTTGTCATGTATAGAACTACCAAAACACTTTTCACTTCTGCAATTTTTTACACCATTTCATTTTTCTTTCATAATATAATTCGGGGCACATTTTTTAAACAACAGGTATAGTTTATTCCCAGGCAAAATGCTGAAGAATATTTTTATATAAAAACTGTCATCAACGAAAAACAACAAGCTGTATGAAAAAACTGCTTTTGCTGCTAACTGCTTCCTGTATTTCTTTTTTTGCATTTTCGCAACGTCAGATAAAAGGAACTGTTTTGGATGAAGACGGAACGCCGCTTGCCGGCGCTTCAGTGATTATTTCCGGATCAAAATCCGGAGGAGTTGCAACGGATGCATCAGGGAACTTTACACTTACTGTTTCAAAAACGGGTTCAGTAACATTGTTGGTAACAGCTGCAAGCCATAAAGCTGCAACGGTCACCACCGATGGATCGCAACCTGTGACTGTAAAGTTGGACAGGGACATTTCTTCATTAAATGATGTGGTCATCGTAGGATATCAAACCGTACGAAGAAAAGATCTGACTGGTTCTGTTTCTTCAGTAAATGCAAGACAGCTAAAAGATATACCCATTAATTCCGCTGCTGAAGCGCTTGCCGGACGCTTAGCTGGTGTGCAGGTGACCGGTACGGAAGGTTCGCCGGATGCTACAGTATTGATCCGTGTAAGAGGTGGCGGCTCCATCACCCAGGATCCCAGCCCGATCTATATTGTGGACGGAGTGCAGGTAGAAAATGCCTTATCAGTTTTATCACCGCAGGATATTGAATCTATTGACGTATTAAAAGATGCATCCACAACAGCCATCTATGGAGCAAGAGGTGCCAATGGCGTAGTGATCATCACAACAAAAAGCGGGAAAAATGTTCGTCCTACCATAACATATAATGGCCTGGTAGGAATGAAAAAGCTGGCAAATAAAATGAAAGTGTTGGATCCTTATGAGTTTGTTTTATATCAATATGAAAGAAGCAGGGGAAGTTCTACAGATATGCAATCATTCCAGGACAATTATGGCCGATGGGAAGATTTGGATCTTTACAAATCAGTTCCACCTGTTGACTGGCAGGAAGAAATGTTCGGACGCCTGGCCATGATGCAAACACATAACGTTGGATTGAGTGGCGGAGATCAGAAAACGCAATATAACCTGAGCCTCACCTATAATACAGACCAGGGGATAATGGAATTGTCCGATTATAACCGCAAGTTGGCGAATTTCAAACTCGATCACACGTTCAGCCCAAAACTAAAAGTTGGTTTTTCGTCACGCTATAATAACACTATTGTGAACGGAGCCGGTACTTCCAACCCGGGATCTTCTGGAACTAATAATTTAAGACAGGCGATAAAATACAAACCCATTTTAACTCCGGGACAGAATGAAAACGATTATGATCCCGATTACGATAATCAGACAAATGCCAATAGTCTTCGGCTTGTAAACCCGATCTTATTAAACCAGGCGCAATACCGCAGAAACACAACAGATGTTTTGAATTTAACCGGGTATATAAATTTAAACATCAATAAATACCTGACTTTACGTTCTACCCTGGGATACGATCTTACTAATATTGACAGAAGATCCTTTGATGACAGCATTACATCCAATTCAAAACAAAACAGTGCAGGCCTGCCATTGGCTTCCATCAATTCTTTAAAAACATTTACCATAAATAATTCGAACGTTTTAACCTTCACGATGGATCGTTCCGGAACAGGTTTCAGTAAAAGGAACAAATTATCAGTGTTGCTTGGTCAGGAAACATTTGAAGAAAAGAGCAATATGCTTTATGTTGAAACAAGGTATTTCCCTGCGGGAATAAGTCCTACCAGGGCATTTGCTGCTATGAACTTAGGAAGCGGTCCTCAGGGTCAGCCACAGCCGAAACCCATCAGTTCACAGAGTGATGAGAAATTACTGTCCTTTTTCGGAAGAATTAATTATAGCTATGCCGACCGCTATTTATTGAATTTATCTTTTCGTGCTGACGGATCAACACAATTCATTAAAGGCAGGCAATGGGGGTATTTCCCTTCAGGCACTTTTGCCTGGAGAATATCGAAAGAAAAGTTCATGGAAAACCTGGGCTCAGTTATCAGTGATATGAAATTGAGAATAGGCTATGGTCAGGCCGGTAATAACAGGATCGGAGATTTCTTATATCTTACTACATTCAATCCCGGCACACAATATGATCTGCTTGATCAGTTAGTGACAGCATACAATCCCAACAGCCTGGCGAATGCATCGCTGGAGTGGGAGACAAACATTTCTCGCAACATAGGATTAGATATTAGTTTCTTGAATAACCGAATTGAGTTTTCAGCTGACGTTTATAAGAACAGTTCAAAAAATCTATTATTGAATGTTGCGGTGCCGGCAAGCAGCGGCTATACCACGCAGGTTCAGAATGTGGGTTCATTAAATAACAGCGGTGTGGAATTCCAGGTGAATGCCTCCATTCTGCAAAAGAAAAATTTTACATGGTCCGCCAATTTCAATGCATCATTTAATAACAATAAAATAAAAAGCCTTGGACCTGACCAGCTTTCCTTCCTGCAAACATCCGGATGGGCCGGCAGTAATGTGCCATCAGATTTTATTGTAAAAGTTGGAGAGTCTGTTGGCGCTGTTTGGGGACTGTTGACAGACGGATGGTACACAGTGGATGATTTTAATTATGACCCTTCCACTTCTACCTATACATTGAAACAAGGTGTGGTAAATGATCAAAGCATCATTGCCACTGCCCCGCAGCCGGGAATGATCAAATTCAAAGATCTGGATAATAACGGATCCATAGATGATAATGACAGAACGATCATCGGGCATACATTACCAAAAGTGATCGGGGGAATCAATCAGCAATTCACGTATAAGAATTTCGATCTTAGCCTGTTTTTTAATTTCCAATTTGGTAATGACATTTATAATGCAAACAAGCTGGAATTTACCAGCGGATACACTGTTAATTCTAATATGTTTGACATAATGAATAGCAGCAACCGCTGGCGTACGGTCGACGACCAGGGAAATGTAGTAACTGATCCGGCGGCGTTGACAAAACTGAATGCAAATGCTAAACTATGGAGGCCGATTACAAGCGCTGGTTCCTTCTACACACATTCCTGGGCAATTGAAAACGGGAATTTTATACGATTGAATAATTTCACGATCGGCTACACACTCCCTAAGAAATTGTTATCTAGAGCAAAGATCCAGAACTTGAGAATTTATGTAACTGGGAATAATCTGAAAGTGTTTACGAATTATTCCGGGTATGACCCTGAAGTAAGCACCAGGCGTAGTTCCCAGGTTACTCCGGGTGTAGATTATTCTGCTTATCCCCGCAGCCGGAATTATGTTTTTGGAGTTAATCTTAGTTTTTAAAAAATAAATCAGGCATAAAAATGAAAACAAATTTTTTATACAGATCTATAGCAGGTGTTGCAATTATAACGGCTGTGTGTTTTACATCATGTAAAAAATATCTTGATGTACAGCCATTATCATCGGCAACGCCGGATTATGTTTTCAGTAATGTTGATAATGCTTATAAAGCTGTATTAGGTGCCTATGCTTCTTTAACAGGCGACCAGGGATATGGAATCCGTTTAAGCATGTATTATCCTTATGATAATGATGAAATGATGGGACAAAGCGGCGCTATAGGTGATAACGAACGAAGAGATATAGCACATTATAATGCTGCGCCGGGAAATACCCAGTTATACGCTCCCTACTCACAATTATACCAGGGTATTGAAAGATCCAACCTGTGTATTTATTATATTCCGAAAATGGATCTGTACACCGGGGGAACCGATGCAGAAATAAAAGAATTGAAAAGATTATATGGTGAAGCGCTTACATTAAGAGCACAGTATTATTTTGAATTAATAAAAAACTGGGGCGATGTGGTCACATCATGGCAACCTTCTGCATTTGAAACAAACCAGTTTAAAACTAAAACTGACAGGGATTCCATTTATGATCATTTGTTGGATGATCTCGCTACTGCAGAATCGTTGGTTCCATGGCGCTCCGAAGTTCCGAAAGATGAGCGCATCACACAGGGTGCCGTTCGTGGACTTCGGGCAAGAATTGCATTATTCCGTGCTGGCTGGTCATTGAGAAGTGACGGAAATATGAAACAGGGAAGTGATCCCGCAAAATATTACCAGATTGCGAAAGATGAATGTAATACGATTATAACAAGCGGCCAGCATAATCTCAATCCTAGTTTCGAATCAGTATTCAAAGATTACATCTGCGGTCATGCCATTGAACCAAATGGTGAAATGGTTTGGGAAGTTGCAATGGGTGGCGGCAACAGTGCATTAGGTGATAGTAAACTCGGTTATTACAACGGACCCAGGTGGAATGGTAAAGGCAACAACGCTTTGAGAATTTTACCTACTTATTTTTATTTGTTTGATTCAACAGATTTAAGAAGAGATGTAACCATTGCACCATACGAACTCAATTCGGATTTTACGTTGAAAGGCCACCAATTGGGACAATTACCTGACGGAAAATTCAGAAGAGACTGGACCTCTAATCCATCTTTAGTGACCACTGCTGCGCAATATATGGGGTTGAACTGGCCACTGATACGTTATTCAGATGTATTGCTGATGTATGCGGAAGCGGAAAACGAACTCAATAACGGCCCGGATGCGGCAGCATACAACGCAATTAATATGGTAAGAAGAAGAGGTTATGGGAAACCGATCAATACACCAGATGCTACAGCAGACCTTCCTTCTGGAATGAACAAAACAGATTTTTTTAATGCCATTGTGAAAGAAAGATCTTTGGAATTGGGTGGTGAAGGCCTCCGTAAATATGATCTGATAAGATGGAATTTACTGGCACAAAAGATCGATGAAACAAAAGCTCAGTTGGCAGCCATGTCTGCAAGACAGGCTCCTTATGATGAATTGCCAGTGAATATGTATTACAAAACAGGCCAGACATCAATGGTGTGGGCAGGTTCATTTTATCATAATATTGTTACATCAGCACCGTCAGGTTATACAGGAGTAACATGGGTTGAAAGTCATATTACATCAGACATCATTACAAACCAATTTGCAGTGAATTTTCAGACTGGGAAAAGTGAATTACTTCCTTTCCCGACAAAGGAATTAGAGTCCAATAAAAACCTGACACAAAATCCGCATTATTGATTTTATAAAAATGATCATAATGAAAAAATCATCGAACCAAAAATTTTTGAAATGGCTAATGGGCGGCAGTATCATTGCGATTGCAGCAATATCCTGCCAGAAGCATTTTGACCCAAATTTTACGCTTCCCCGTCAGTTCAAACCTGGCGATATAAATATTACTACTGAAGAGACAAGGGCAATTTTAAGTTGGCTGCCTTCCCAGTTTACATCCGGTAAAAATGTTACGTACACGGTCCAGGTGGCATCCGATACAACATTTCAAACAACGGTACTGGATCATAGCATCAGCAATACAGCAGATACCGTTACTGATGATATTTTGCAACCACGCCATACATATTATGCCCGTGTGAAAGCGAATGCACTGGATAACACAGCAGCATCAGGTTGGGTAGTTAGTGATTCTTTTTTTATTACCGGGGAGCAAATATTTTTTCCGCTCACCTCGTCCGATATTATTGATAACGGAGTATTATTGAAATGGAGAACTACGCCTGATGTTACGAAAATTGTTATCACTCCACTATCCGGGGGCAATGCTATCAACGTGACCCTTTCGCCTTCTGATGTGACGGCATCGCAGAAGATTATTACAGGACTGTCTGCCACTACAAATTATTCTGCTGAGATCTTTAGTGGTAACAAGAGCAGGGGATACCTGACATTTACTACCACTGCACCATTAACCGGAAACCTCATTGACCTTCGGGGAATTGACGGAAGACCTTCCGTACTTGCAGATACACTGCCGCTGATACCGGATAACAGCACGGTGATCCTGCAACGTGGAGAAACATATACCATCTCATCCACACTAAGTTTATCTCAATCCGTCACGATTGTAAGCGGAGCTGATTTGGCTAACCCAACTCCGGCGGTTATTTCACTTCCTTCTAATTTTAATATAACCGCAAACAGTACCATCGATCATATCAATTTTCAGAATGTTGATCTGATCGCAACAAGTTATTCTTCGAAATATGTTTTTAATATAAGCGCTTTGTGTACGATCAATACTTTAAGTTTTGATAATTGTCATATAGAAAATTTGCGTGGTGTATGTCGTATTCAAACCTCCGGCACATTGATTTCAAATTATTCGATCAATAACTGTATTATCGACAGTGTATCCAACTACGGGGTGCTTACCGTGGATAATGCCGGCGCAAAAGTGGATAATGTTTCCCTGACAAATAGCACTATTTACAAAACGGAACGTGTTATCATCAGTTCTAAACCGACACAGGGGGCTACTTCAGTGCTCATTGACAAATGCACTTTTAATGAAACGCCGTATGGCAACCAAACCGCAAGTTTTATTGTAGATTATAACACCCATGATGTAACGAACGGTATCACGATCAGCAATTGCATTTTTGGAATCGGCAAAGACAACGGAGGTGATGTCACTGTCATGGATGTGCGGGCAGGATCAGCCACTACGATTACTTCAGCCAATAATTATATTACCTCTGATCGCACTGTCATTACTAATGCACTGACGCCGGTAACAACGTACACCGGTACGTCATTAACTTTATGGGTGGATCCAGCCAACGGAGATTTTCACTTTGCAGACAATACATTCGCTGGTCGAAATACTGCAGGTGATCCAAGATGGAAATAAAATAAAAACTATTCAAAAGGTGTTGCGGGATAAGCAACGCCTTTTTTGTTTTAAAAAGCGCTTCAACAATGAAACAAAATTTTTATGCAGCGGGTTTGTTTTTCATGGCCTTGTTTTTTTCTCCCCAAAAAAGAAAGATAACGGTCTTCATTGCCGGAGATTCCACAGCAGCCAATAAAGAAGTGAAAGCATTTCCTGAAACTGGCTGGGGAATGCCCTTTGCGTATATGTTTGATTCAACAGTTACGGTTGATAACAGGGCTAAAAACGGAAGAAGCACCCGAACTTTTATTTCAGAAGGCCTCTGGAAAAAACTGATTGATGATGTGAAAGAAGGCGATTATGTATTGATTCAGTTCGGACATAATGACGAATCAAAGGAAAAAACGGATCGGTACACTACACCTGATGAATTTAAAGCGAATCTTGTTCGATTTATCACCGAAACGAGAAATAAAAAAGCAGTTCCTGTTTTACTGACACCCGTTACAAGAAGACAATTTGATGCTAACGGAACTATAAAAGAAACACATGCAGAATATGCTCCGCTGGTACGTGATGTAGCCAGTCAATACGATGTGCCGTTAATAGATCTTGATGAAAAAAGCAAGGAGTTAGTTCAGCAATTCGGACCTGAGAATTCCAAATTGCTTTATATGCAACTGGAACCGGGCGAACATCCGAATTATCCTGAAGGCAGAAATGATAACACACACTTTAATGAATTAGGAGCAAGAAAAATGGCACAATTGGTATTGTGGAGTATAAAAGATTTACATCTTGGCCTGGCGGATCACATTCGGCCGCCATTGGCAGTGAAGAAATGATCTTATTGAAAAAAATTGTTTTAGTATTATGTTTTGTTGCATTGATTGAACAAATCATTGCACAATCAATTTCCGGAATTACCGGTAAGCAGGATACCTCTTTTACCAACTACAGCGCCTACAATCAAGCGAAACAAAAATATCCTGATATTAAATTGGTTGGTGAATTTCATTTTTCATCAGTAAAAGAAAGACGAAACATTGTTTATTGTGATCTGGGGAAAAGACAATTACTGTTGGATGTTTTCTATCCGGTTGATACAAAAAAATCAAAAACGGCAATCATCATTGTATTTGGAGGCGGATGGCGCAGCGGTAACCGAACACAACATTACCCCCTGGCGCAACAGCTTGCTCATCTCGGATATGTTTGTTTCACTCCTGATTATCGTTTATCAACCGAAGCTTTGTATCCGGCTGCTGTATATGATATCAAAACTTCTATTCGTTGGGTGCATGCGCATGCCAAAGAATATAATATTGACTCGTCACGTATAGCAGTGTTGGGATTTTCCGCTGGCGGAGAATTGGCTGCTTTTATGGGATCTACAAATGGCATCCAGAAATTTGAAGGAAATAATAATTGTTTGCCCGGCAGTTCAAGTTGGGTTCATGCTGTGATTGACATAGACGGGATATTAGCATTCAATCATCCGGAATCCGGTGAAGGGGATGATAGCAAAAAAACATCTGCAGCTACTTTTTGGTTTGGCTATTCCAAAACTGAAAATCCCGGGTTGTGGAAAGAAGCGTCATCACTTACTTATGTGGGCAAACAGAATCCTCCCACATTGTTTATTAATAGCAGCATCGCAAGAATGCATGCGGGAAGAACCGATTATATAAATGTGATGAATCAACACAACATTTTTACAGAAGTGTATGAATTTGAAAATTCTCCCCATTCATTTTGTTTATTCCAACCCTGGTTTGATTCAACTGTTCATTTCGTCGATGAATTCTTAAATAAAGTTTTTGATCAACAACAAAATACAACTGTGATCACAGTGGCTCCGGATGGAAGCGGTGATTATAATAAAGTGCAGCAAGCCCTGGATGCCATTCCTGTTAATAATAAAAATCCGTTCCTGGTTTTTATAAAAAACGGGATATATAGGGAAAAGCTTCACCTTGATGCATCAAAAAATTATATTACCGTGCTCGGGGAAGATAAATTCAAAACTATTTTGACATACGATGATCACACCGGGAAAAATTCAGAAAAAGGAGATACGATTAATACCAGGACTTCCTGGAGTTTTTTGATTCAAAGCAAAAATTTCAAAGCAGAAAATATCACATTTCAAAATGATGCAGGTTTCTCAGCAGGCCAGGCTGTTGCTGTAGAGTCAGA
>DASZPW010000100.1:0-3532 GCA_035550155.1 Chitinophagaceae bacterium
AACCTGATCAGATCCAAAGCTTCCTGCAGGGAATTACGTTTGCCGGATTTGAAAAAACCATTTTGAACATTCATCTGATCATGCAGCTTTCCACCGAAGTACATGCCAAGGATCATCACAATGGCAAAAAGAAGAGGTAGCCAAACCTGTAATTTTTTATTCTGCATCACTTACCTTTATTTTTTATAATGAACGCAAAGTAACGGATTTGACGGTAAAGGTTGTTGCGCTCATGTAAATCAACAAATTTTTAATGGCTTCACAGATACTCATTGCGGATAGCGGTGCTACAAAAGCCGAATGGTGCCTGCTGACAGGATCTAAAACTAAAACGATTTTTACTCCCGGTATCAGTCCTTATTTTCTTAGTTCGGAACAGATACAGGAGCTTTTATTAAAAGAACTTAAACCCAAAATAAAGAACAGTGCCGTGAATGAAATCTTTTATTACGGTACCGGCTGTTCCAATCCCGAAAATATCGGGATCGTGAAAAAAGCGTTGCACCAGGTATTTCCCGGGGCAAAAGTGCATGTGGATAATGACCTTACTGCCGCAGCAAAATCTGTTTGCGGGAAAAAAAAGGGAATGGTGGGCAATTTGGGAACAGGATCTTTTTGTTGTTTTTTTGACGGGAAAAAAATTGCGAAACAAACGCCGGGCATTGGATATGCTTTGGGCGATGAAGGCAGCGGTGCATACCTGGGCAAAAAAGTAATTCAATATTATTTATACGAAATTTTTGATCAGGATCTTCGTGCAAGATTTGATGCAAAATATGTGACTAACAGAATTGAAATTCTGGAAAACGTTTATAAAAAACCATTACCGAACCGTTACCTTGCAGGCTTCGCCCTGTTTCTTGCGGAAAACAGGGGGCATTATATGGTGGAGAATATCATTGAAGATGGATTGAACGACTTTTTCTTCAATCATTTGCGCCGGTATAAAGAAGCATTTATATTTCCGGTTCATTTTGTGGGCGGTGTTGCATTTGGATTTCAGGATGTATTACTAGACCTTTGCGCCATCTACCAAATGGAACCGGGAAAAATTTTAAAAAATCCCATGCCGGGTTTGATCGAATACCACTGTTAAAGAGCGGAAATATGTCATTTGAAAAAATTACGGAGCAACCCAGCAATTACCGCCACCTCGAGAAGATGACGATAAATGAATTGCTCACTTTTATAAATAAGGAAGATCAATCTGTTCCTTTAGCAGTAGAAAAAGCTATTCCCCAAATTGAAAAGCTGGTAGAAGCTATCAGTGATAAAATGCTGATGGGCGGCAGGCTTTTTTATATCGGTGCCGGCACCAGCGGCAGGTTAGGAATAGTAGATGCAAGTGAATGTCCTCCCACTTATGGAGTTCCATATGGTTTGGTCATTGGCATTATTGCCGGTGGCGAAAAAGCAATCACCACAGCAGTAGAGTTTGCTGAAGATGATAAAGAACAAGGATGGAAAGATCTGCAAGCCTACAATGTTTCAGATCAAGATGTCGTGATTGGTATTGCCGCAAGTGGTACTACACCATATGTGATCGGTGCATTGGAAGAATGCCGCAAAAGTGGCATTATCACCGGCAGCATTTCCTGTAATCCTGATTCTCCCGTAAGTTTCGCAGCTGATTTTCCCATAGAAGTTGTAGTAGGGCCGGAGTTTGTAACCGGCAGCACACGGATGAAAAGCGGCACTGCTCAGAAATTAGTGCTCAACATGATCTCCACCTCCGTTATGATCCAGTTGGGGCGTGTAGAAGATAATAAAATGGTGAATATGCAGCTCACTAATGAAAAGTTAGTAGATCGTGGCGTTAAAATGCTGATGGAACGCTTGAAAATGGACGACTACAAAAAAGCCAAAGAATTGTTACTCAAATACGGTAGTGTAAAAAAAGCATCTGAATTAGCTGTTTCTTAAAAAGCTTTTATTTCTCAAATTCATTTATTATTTTAGTATCTCATGTCATCGTTGTGGTGATTTATTCTGACCATATTGATCTCTCTTGCATAGAAGCAATTGATAACGTCAATTGCCCTTCTTCTATTATTACTACTACAACTACAACAATCCCGTAAAACGGGATTAAATATTATCATATCACCCAATGGGCCAAAGGCTGAAAGACAAATGAAGGTCTTTCGTTTTATTCAATCAATTTCTCAATTTAATCATAACTCATGCAGGTTTTAAAATTCGGAGGCACTTCGGTAGCCAATGCGGAAAATATAAATGAGGTTGTTGCTATTGTTCAAAATGCAATTCAAAAAAACAAAACAATTGTAGTAGTGTCTGCGCTGGGTGGAATTACGGATCTTTTATTGTTAGCAGCTTCGTTGGCTGCGGAAGGCAATGAACAATACAAAGAAAAATTATCTATTATCGAACAACGCCACCTCGATACGGTAAAAGCGCTTATTCCTACTGCACAACAAAGTTCTTTGCTCAGCCTGGTAAAAAAATCTTGCAATGAAATTGAAGATATCTGCAACGGTATTTTCATGCTCGGCGAACTGACAGCGAGAACCAAAGACCGGCTCAGCAGCTATGGCGAGTGGTTGTCTTCTCAAATTGTTTCTGCAAAACTCAAAGCAGATGGGATCAGTAATGAATGGAAAGATGCGAGGGAATTGATCGTCACTGATTTTAATTATACTGCCGGAGAAGTACAATTTGATATTACCAATAAAAAAATAAAGCAGTTCATTTCTAATTCTGGCGCTTTATTATTCATTATTCCAGGATTCATTGCAGCGGATCAAGATGGAATAACGACGACGTTGGGAAGAGGCGGTTCAGATTATACCGCAGCTATCATTGCTGCTGCTCTGAATGCTGATTTGCTGGAAATATGGACCGATGTAAGTGGGATGATGACGGCGGATCCGAGATTGACGGCTAATGCCCGCATCATTCCGCAGATCTCTTACCAGGAGGCGATGGAACTTTCTCATTTCGGCGCCAAGGTCATTTATCCTCCAACCATTCAGCCCGTGATGAGTAAAAATATCCCGGTAATCATAAAAAACACTTTTGCTCCAAATGATAAAGGCACATTGATCGAATCGCAAAACAAAAAAAATGGGAACATAGTAAGAGGAATTTCCAGCATCAACAATATTTCATTGATAAGTTTGGAAGGAAGCGGCATGATCGGAATTCCCGGTTTTTCCAAAAGATTGTTTGAAGCATTGAGCAATGAAAAGATCAATGTCATCCTCATCACTCAGAGTTCATCGGAGCATTCCATTTGCGTGGGAATTGAAACTGCTTTTGCTGTAAGAGCCAAACAGGCAATTGATACGGCATTTGCGAATGAAATAGCATTACAGAAAGTAGAACCATTAAAAGTGGAAGCGGATCTCTCCATTCTGGCGTTGGTAGGGGAGAATATGAAGAGCCACTCAGGTATCAGCGGCCGCATGTTTGGCGCATTGGGAAAAAATGGTGTGAATATCCGTGCTATTGCACAGGGATCTTCTGAAAAAAATATTTCAACGGTTATTTCTATCAAAGATGTTCGAAAAGC
>DASZPW010000101.1:0-6333 GCA_035550155.1 Chitinophagaceae bacterium
AGGTCATCCCGATTGGTTCTTGTCAATTCATCAAATGCAGCGGCGCTTTCTGCATTTAAAATGATGTTCACAAAATTTACGGGATACATTGAAGAGTCCGGAAAATTCACCGCCTGCACATTTACTCCCTGTGATTTATAAAAATCGATCACTTTCCATTCGGGAGCATCCTTATTCAATCGTTTAAAATAATTTTCTGCATAAGCGATCCGTAGTTTTTTTAGATCAGCTTTTTGATTATAATTAAATGCATGATTGATCGCTCCGGCATCTGCTCCATCCGTTCCTTTTATATAAGAAAAAACAATAGCATCATCTTCTGCACTTCTGCAAATCGGCCCGATCTTATCCAGACTCCAGCAAAGCACCATGGCGCCATAACGGCTCACTGAACCAAATGTGGGACGCAAACCTGTGGCACCACATCTTGCAGAAGGGGATACGATGGAGCCCAGCGTTTCTGTTCCGATAGTGAATGGTAATAAACCGGCAACTGCAGCCGCAGCTGGACCTGCAGAAGAACCGCTTGATCCTAATTTTAAATTCCAGGGATCTTTCGTTTCTCCGCCAAACCATTTGTTATTGTATGCTAATGCTCCTAATGATAATTTAGCGCAGAGTACTGCTCCGGCTTTTTTCAATTGTTCATAAACAAAAGAATTTTCATTGATCACCTGGTCTTTGTATGGAGTAGTTCCCCATGTGGTTTTATATCCTTTTACGGCAAACAGGTCTTTCAGTCCATAAGGAATGCCATGCAACGGTCCATGATAAATTCCCTTTTTCAGATCAGCATCTGCTTGCTGCGCTTCTTCCATTGCCAATTCTTCTGTTAATGTAATAGTGCATTGAAGCGTATCACTCCATTTTTTCAAACGATCAATAAAAAATTTAGTCAATTCCACCGAGCTGATCTTTTTATTTTTTATCAATGATGCTAATTGCATGATCGAATAAAAAGCGAGATCATTTTTATTGGAAGGTAATTGTACATTGTTGGGAATATTCCAATTGATCTTTTGTTGCTGTGTCGGAACCGAATATCCATGCGGCAGCGGATCGAATGCAAATGGGTAAGGAATATCATTGGTCGGTAAAGTTTTGTGCAAGCCTTTATACAACTGAAGATTGAAATTCAGGTTGCCGATCATGGAATCTGCTTCGGCATCGGTAAAATCGAGATCATACATTTTGGCAGTATTGCGGATCAGTTGAATGGTATCCGTTTTTGTTTGGGCCTGCGCAATAGTGAAAAGACATAGTAAGAGAATTGTAAATAAAAATCTCATAACAGTAATTTTGGAGGGGATGAAATTAAACAAATTCTTACCTTTTGGGCAAAATCAATTGTTATGAGAAAGTCACTATTTTTTATTCTTGTTGTTTTGATCATTGTTTCCTGTAATCAATCGGGCACTAATACTACAGGCGGCAATATGCCGGTTTCCCAATATTTCAACTATGGAGATACAGGAGTGCAAACAGGTGGTGTAAGAATGATACCCATTAAAACTCCTTCAGGAGAATTTAAAGTTTGGACAAAACGATTTGGCAATAATCCAAAGATAAAAGTGCTGTTATTACATGGCGGGCCGGCGGCCGGGCATGAATACATGGAATGCTTTGAAAGTTTTTTTCCGAAGGAAGGATTTGAATTTTATGAATATGATCAGCTTGGCGCTCCGTATAGTGATCAGCCTGAAGATACCAGCCTGTGGACGATAGATAGATATGTGGATGAAGTGGAGCAGGTGCGAAAAGCCATCGGCGCTGACTCCACCAATTTTTATGTGCTGGGAAATTCATGGGGCGGCATATTGGGAATGGAGTATGCGTTGAAATATCAAAACAACATGAAAGCATTGATCGTCGCAGATATGATGGCAAGTTGTCCTGATTATGGAAAATATGAAGACGAAGTGTTATCAAAAACGATGGATCCGAAAGTGCTGGCAGAATTGAAAGAGATCGTTGCGAAGAATGATTATAGCAATCCACGATATATGGAGCTATTGATGCCGAATTTTTATAAACAGCATTTATGCCGGCTGGCGGAATGGCCGGATGCCGTGAACAGAACCTTTGCACATCTCGGCGGAATGAAAGTGCCATCTGAGATCTACACCATCATGCAGGGCCCATCTGAATTTGGTATTTCAGGAAGATTGGCTAATTGGGATATAAAAGACCGTTTAAAAGAAATACGAATACCGACATTAATGGTAGGAGCAAGGTTTGACACGATGGATCCGAAAGCCATGGAAGCGCAAAGTAAAATGGTGCAGCATGGCCGCTATTTATATTGCCCGAACGGGAGCCACATGTGCATGTGGGATGATCAAAAAGTATTTATGGATGGCGTGATTGGCTTTATCCATGATGTGGATGACGGGAAGTTTTAGTTATCACCTTTATTAGTGAACTCACTTAATGCTTTAAATGAATCGTCGAATTTTTCGGCGATTTTTATTTTTCTGCCATTGGCGCCAAGCATTAATTCCAATGCAGACGCTACTTGTTTTTTCAACGGAGTAAGCACCCATTCCATTTCAGCAGGGCCATTCTTCACTTCTTCATTAATATGCTTACGGTAATTTTCTTTCATCTCGCTGTTCAATGCTTCGAGGTCTTTGGTGGTTTGCCAGTGTTTTTCTCCTACCAATGGTACACTGTACAATAATACTTCAGCAATTTTCCAATCATAGTTCAGGTCTGAGAAAGAAAGAAACTTGGGTTGAATGTTAGCAACGGTCAGTTCATTTTTATCCGGATCAAACTTTACCCGAAGATCTTTCATGTCTAATCCGTATTTAGCCACGATACTTACCTGCAATGCGCCGATAAAACGGACCTGTTTTCCCTGGTAGTCGCTTTTATCATTCCACACTCTGGTGAAATTGGTATTCACTTCCATCAGTCCAAGATCCACTACGCTTTTTATTTCAGAGATATTCAGTTTTCGGTTTCTTAATTCGGTGTTCTCATCTTTAAGAGAAGTAGCGGTCTTATCTACTTCTTTTAGTTGCGATCTTAATTTATTGATCTCATCATCTTTTTGTTTCATGAACGCCTGGTATAGCATCACTGCGGCAAACCCGACACCGCCAACAATCAACCCATAAACGAGTAATTTATTTGCTATCAGTAGCACTGCGGCAGCTAAGATTACCGCCAGTATCAGGTACATTTTCAGATTGCGAAACATGATGGAAGATTTAGGGTGAATAATAGCGGGGGTATTGTCTTCGAATATACTGAAGTTGCGGAAAGAATCAAAAAAAAGGGATTCTTATAAAGCCATTAAATTATAATCCGCTGAGGTATTGATCTCTTATATAATCTACAACAGTTACGAGATTTTTTGTTTGCTCAAAAACCGCTAACTGCCTGTCAGCGCCGGTTCCTTCTTCAAGGATCTTATTTACGTAAGCAATGCGATGGCGACTGCCTAAATGATTTATCACCGGATCTACAAACTCTAATAATTCATATATGAGCGACCTTGTATTTAGTTCTTCTTCTTTTCCGAAATCAATTAATCGGCCATCGATACCATAACGGCTGGCTCTCCATTTATTTTCATTGATCAATGCACGGGAATACTGAATGAAGTTGAGGTTTTTAGAGCGCAGCATATATATCCTTGCACAAATTGCCTGGAATAATGATGCTAATGCAATAGTTTCATCCACGGTCATCGGTACATCGCAGATACGGAATTCAACTGTATTAAAAAATGGATGCACTCTCAGATCCCACCAGATCTTTTTTGCATTATCAATACAATTGGTTTTGATGAGCAACTTCACATAATTATCATACGCTTCGATGCTTTCAAAACTTTCGGGAATACCGGTGCGTGGAAATTTATCAAACACTTTGGTGCGATAGGATTTATAACCGGTCAATCTTCCTTCCCAAAATGGAGAATTGGTACTGAGTGCATAAATGTGAGGCAAAAAATATCGGGTAGAGTTAGCAATATGGTTTGCCATCTCCCGGCTTTCCATCCCTACATGCACATGCAAGCCAAAAATTAAATTACTTCTTGCAGCTTCCTGTAATTCATTTACAATTTCATTGTACCGTGCATGATCGGTAATTAGTTGGCTTTCCCAATGGCTGAACGGATGTGTTCCTGCAGCACCCATACCAAAGCCAAGGTTTGTTGCAACATCATAAATTGTTTTGCGGAGATGCGCTACATCTGCAAACGCTTCATCTGCATCGGCGCAAATATCTGTACCTACTTCCACTACAGCCTGGTGCATTTCCGCTTTCACTTTATCCTTGATCACTTTTTGTCCTTCATGAACAATTTTTTGTTCATGGCTTTTCAATTCCCTGCTTACGGGATCCAGCACCATGTATTCTTCTTCAACACCGAGTGTGAATGTTTTGTAGTTGAGGTTCATATTTTTTATTTAATTATTAATTAATAATTATTAATTAATAATTCCGTGAAAGGTTAAGCGAGATTCATTTTATTACTGCATCGCTTCACATATTCGCCCCATGTTAGATTGTCTGCGCCTTCTTTATTTTCTAATGCTTTTTCGATCGCATAGTTTGCGGCGGTTTCTACCACCCATTCAAAATTTTCATCGCCTACACTAGGTCGATCCGCATCGGGAGCTGGATTGCAAAAATCAATAGCATAAGGAACTCCGTCACGAATAGCTAATTCTACTGTATTGAAATCGTAACCGAGATATTGATTGATGCGAAGAACAATATCTGTCATCTGTTGCACACGTTCTTTTGATGGTTTAAAATCTGCCGCATAGCGAAGGTGATGGGGATTGCGGGGTTCGTATGACATGATGCGAACATGCTTGCCGCCGATGCAATAGCAGCGATAATATTCGGTGAAAATGATTTCTTCCTGCAACAGCATTACCAGTTGGCCGGTCTCGTTATGTTTTTGAAAAAAATCTTCAGCGCTTTTCAATTTATATACATTTTTCCATCCGCCGCCGGCAAAAGGTTTCATATAAGCAGGGAAACCGACATACTGAAAAATAGCATCCCAATCCAATGGGTAAGCCAGGTTGCTGAATGAATCATCTGATGTATCATGCGGCAGATCTCTAGATGGAAGAATTACCGTCTTCGGCACGGGCACACCCACTTTAGTCATCAGGCAATTATTGAAATATTTATCATCTGCGCTCCACCAGAATGGATTATTGATCACGGCAGTTCCTGTCAGTGCAGCATTTTTTAACCAGGTACGGTAAAAAGGGACATCCTGTGAAATGCGATCAACAATAACGGTATAGCCGCTGAATTCACCCTGCATGGCCTTATCAATTCGTACCGGCTCTGCGCTGATTCCCTGCACTCCTTTGCTATTGATACGTTCGATAAACGCCATTGGGAATGAGCGTTCCTTTCCAAAAAGAATCCCTATTTTTTTCATAAGCAGAAATTGATTGTGATGAATAGTAGTAAAATTCAGAACCGGGCAGGCCTTTTCCAAATTTATTTTTTAGCAGCCACATAAACAAATTAACTCTTCATTTTCGCCATGCCCATAGTTTTGGAAACAAATAAGCGAGGTTTGAATGAAATACTTATTTTTGAAATTATGCCCTTTATAAATGCACCGGCTATTGTGCCCGAAACAATCCTGCTGCCATCCCGTTTTTTACAAAGAGAAGTAAAGGTCGATTTGTACCGGCCGGTTTCTTCAGATAAAAATGACTTATTGAATTTGCTATTGATCAATGATGGCCAAAACCTCGAAGAACTTGGGCTGGGCCAATTGCTGGAAGAATTATTTTCAAAGCAAAGAATTCAACCGATCCTCTGCGTCGGTATTCATGCCGGCACAGAAAGGAAAATGGAATATGGTGTGGCGGGGAAACAAGATTATTTAGGAAGAGGAGCCAAAGCCGGTTTATATACTTCTTTTATTCTCGATGAACTGCTGCCAATGATCTATGACAGATATCCTGAACTTTCTTTTGCGGAAAAATCGTTTGCAGGTTTTTCTCTCGGTGGATTGAGTGCACTGGACGTTGTTTGGAATCATCCGGCGCAATTTAAAAAGGCTGGTGTCTTTTCCGGCTCTTTGTGGTGGCGTTCTTTGGACCAGGACGATCCGGATTATAAAGACGATGAACACCGCATCATGCAGCAGGAAATACGTGATGGAAAATTTGTTCCAGGCCTGAAATTTTTCTTTCAATGCGGCAATAAAGACGAAACAAAAGATCGTAATGGCAATGGTATCATTGATTCAGTTGATGACACATTAGATCTGATAAAAGAGTTAATTCAAAAAGGTTATGATCCGGTTCAGGATATTGCATATATAGAAATGAAAGA
>DASZPW010000102.1:0-2282 GCA_035550155.1 Chitinophagaceae bacterium
ATGATCCAAGAGAAGCAATACCGCTGTGGCAACGAATGGAAAAAGCTTCGAATGGTCAAACGCCACCGGAATTTTTAAGTACGCACCCATCCGAAGGCCATAGAATTGAAGATCTGCAGAAATATATGCCTGAGGCATTGAAATATTACAATAAAGCAACCGGCAAATGAATTGATAAATAAAAAGTTGATCGTATCCAAATTAATTTTTTTAGCAGGTAAACGATCGATTTTTATTCAAAAAAATCTTCATAATGCCGGCATAATTTTGTATTTTTGCACTCCCTACTTTGAGAACTCCGCATACGACCTTACAGGCCTGTTGCTGGAAACCCTTAAAAATAGCTTCTAGTTATGTCACAAACGCTGTTTGAAAAACTGCAATTTGCAGACGAAAAGAATCTTTTGATCCAGGGACTACCTTCTTCCATCGAGAAACAATTTCACAAACTTTCCTTTGCGAAAAATGTCACACCGCTTTTAAAAAGCAGGAAAATTGATTTTGCATTGGTATTTGCTGTGAATGAGAACCAGCTCAATGGTATTCTGAATGATGTGATGCCGGCTTTAAAAGATGGTTCTAAATTTTGGGTCGCTTATCCGAAAGTAACTTCCAAAATTGTTACCGATCTCAATCGGGACAGAAGCTGGAACCGGCTTACAAATGCCGGCTATGAAAGCATTCACCAGGTAGAATTGGATCATGTTTGGAGCGCAATGCGTTTCGAAAAATCAGAATGCCAAAACACAAGGGAAGTAGAAGTAGCTACCACCCGAAAAAGAGTGGTAACTTCAATGGCTGATTAAACAACTGATTAGTGAAATGAATTAGGTTTGCTGCATCACAGCAAACCTTTTTTTATGTCTTTTATCAATATTGAGATCAAAGCCCGGTGCAATAACGCAACTTTTATCCGGAATTATTTACTGGAACAGCATGCCGACTTCAAAGGAACCGATCATCAGACCGATACTTATTTTAATGTAAAGAATGGGCGATTGAAATTGCGTGAAGGGAATATCGAAAATAACCTGATCTACTATGAAAGAAATGATCAGGCAGGTCCCAAAGATTCATATTTCCATTTAATGAAAGTAGATGATCCGGTTTTAATAAAAGAAATGCTGGCACGATCCATCGGGATTAAGATCATTGTTTCAAAAAAAAGAGAGATCTATTATATCGGCAATGTGAAATTTCATATTGACGAAGTTCCGGGGCTGGGCAGTTTTGCAGAGATCGAAGCAGGAAATGTACTCGCAGATATGTCAAAGGAACAGTTACAAGCGCAATGCGATCATTATATTAAAGTATTCGGGATTCGCCAGGAGGATCTGGTTGCAGATTCCTATAGCGATATGTTATTAAGAAAAACAGCGTCTATCGAATGATCACTGTTCCCATTTTTTTTGTCAAATCTTTTTCCATTTGCTTCAGGTGAAGGTGGGTCTGCTGCAGCATTTCATATTCTTCTGCAGTATGCGGTTTTTCAAGATCGGCCTGGTTTTCAATTAGCAGGCGTTTGATCTTGCGTAGCTTTAAATAATTCAATGCAGACTCAATTTCTTCATTCGTCTTATCTTCTTCCGTTTTCAAAAACTGCATCAGGGTATTTTCATTTTCTTTTTTTATAGAATTTATGAAATCTTCATAGTCCTGTTCAAAAAGTTTATCCTGGTAGCCGGTAGCCTGGCTGAATTCTCGCCGCCAATGTTCGCTTTCTTCATAAGGGAAATTCAAAAGTGACACAGCAAGAGTGCTCAGTGCAGTATCGGTGTGGTAAATGAAATAATTTTTGTTGGCCTTGCTGTTATCGGTTTGTAACAATTCCCTGTATGTATTGATCAGTTTCAGGACGTCGGAATTGTCAAATAAACTTTCATCCATCATTTCGGAAAAAACATAATCTGCAATAAGTTTTTGGCCACTCCATTTTTTTGTTCCATGCTCCAGTAATACCCGGGCCACTTCCCGTTCCTGTAATTCATCTTTGAATAATAAATTGAACGTGGCATCTTCATAATCAGTGGCCGCCGCCTGCTTTGCATTCTCTTCATGGAGCTTTGCTTCCTCGAAAGGTAATTTCTTTTCGAGTGTTGAAACTCTATTGCGGATAAATTTATTGACTAAAGCATGCAGTCCGCTTTCATCGATCTTTAGTATTTCTGAGCATTGCTTGATATAATCCTGTTGCTTCGTAAAGTCTTCTGCTTTGTTGATCTTTGAAATGGTCTCAGCGATCTGGTTTACCACTTCCGCTTTTTTATTGGAATCTTTTCCGG
>DASZPW010000103.1:0-12217 GCA_035550155.1 Chitinophagaceae bacterium
GGAAAGCGGGATCTATGTTTCTGATCAATTCAATATTTCACCTAAACTTTCACTGGAAGGAGGTGTTCATTATTCCCTTTATAGTTATCTGGGCCCTAAGCATACGTTTTCTTATGTGCCGGGTTTGCCAAGAGAGGAAGCAAATATTATTGATACCAATTATTATAAAGGGGGAAAGAACATTCAAATCTATTCGAGTCCTGAATATAGAATATCAGCGAGATTTTCCCTTTCCGAGAATACATCATTGAAAGCAGCATTTAATACTACAAGCCAATATATCCATATGATCTCTAATACTACTACTATTTCTCCAACGGATATATGGAAGTTGAGCGATGCGAATATTAAACCACAGCATGGAGAGCAGGTGTCGTTCGGTATTTACCGGAATTTTAAATCCAACACGATCGAAACATCCCTGGAAGTTTATTATAAATGGATTCAGAATTATCTTGATTATAAAAGCGGCGCAGTTCTTTACATGAATCATCACCTGGAAACAGATGTGTTCACTACAAGAGGAAAGGCTTACGGCATTGAACTCCTGGTGAAAAAGGCAACCGGCAAACTTAATGGATGGGCAAGTTATACTTATTCCAGGGCGCTTATCAGGCAAGACGATCCTCTCGCCGGTGAAATTGTGAATGGGGGAAATTATTACCCTTCAAATTTTGACCAGCCGCATAATCTTAACCTGATCGGAAATTACCGGATAACGCATCGCTATACCGTTTCATTGAATGTAGTTTATAGTACCGGCAGGCCGGTCACGGTGCCGGTCGGTGCTTTTAATTATGGCGGTTCTGCCAGGGTGTTGTATTCAGACCGGAATGAATATCGAATCCCTGATTATTTCCGAACTGATTTTTCATTGAATATTGACGGGAATCATAAGGTCAGGCAGGTAACTCATAACTTCTGGACGTTTGGTGTCTATAATTTATTTTCCAGGAAAAATGCGTATTCGGTTTTTTTCATTTCACAAAACGGCGCCATACAGGGATACAAGTTGTCAATTTTTGCCAATGCGATCCCATTCATAACCTATAATATCCGATTTTAGAAAATGAAGAAAAAATTGATACCCATATTACTTGTTTCATTATACAGCTTGCTGTTATGGGATTGTAAAAAAACATTTACGCCCCAATTGAAACAGTCCGATCTCAATGTGTTGGTCGTGGAAGGATATATTGATGGGGCAGATACGGTCTTTTTCAAACTTAGCCGAAGCAGGAAGATCTATCCCGGCGATTCTGCTACCTCAAAAAACGAGTTGAATGCACATGTAACGGTCGAAGACGATCATAACAATTCATATCCATTGATTGAAAGCGGGAATGGATCATATAAAAGCAGCGGTATTTTAAATCTTAATTCTGCATTTCAATACAGGCTTCATATAATTACATCGGATGGCAAAGAATATGCATCTGATTTTGTCCCTTATAAAATATGTCCGCCCATTGATTCGGTTAGCTGGGAATTGAAAGACGGCGGAGTACAGATTTATGCAAATGCGCATGATGGGAACAATAATACCAGGTATTATCGATGGAATTACATTGAGACATGGCAATTTCATGCCTGGTACTATTCTATCTTAAAATACGATATGCCTACAAATACAGTGGTCAATCGGACAGAGTTGGTATATACATGCTGGCGGTCAAATAATTCTTCATCAATTTTGATAGGTAGCTCGGCACGACTGGCTAATGATGTGATCAGTAAAGCACCGTTAGTATACGTAACTAATCATGACCCCAAAATGGATATTTTATATAGTATCCTTGTAAAACAATTCCCGCTTGATCTAAAAGGATATAACTATTTATCCGCTATGAAAAATAATACGGAGAGTACAGGCTCCATATCTGACGCTCAACCATCACAGGTTTCCGGGAATATCCATAATGTAAATGATGCATCAGAACAAGTTATTGGATATGTCGGCGCTGGCAATCATCTTGAAAAAAGAATATTCATTGACTATAGTTCTTTGCCGGCTGGTTGGGTTGTTTTCAACCCCTGTTCGCCAACCGAGACAATAACTTTCGGACATGAAATAGATTTTTATAAAAAAAATCTTGAAGCAGTTGATTATGCATATGATGCAAGCGGTAATAACATAATAGGATATTCAGCCTCCACCAAAAGTTGTGTGGACTGCACGTTATTTGGTACAAACGTCAAGCCGACCTTTTGGCCATAAATTGAATTTTACATGAAATCATCTGCGTTGCATAAAATAATATTGGTTGTATTCCCATCTATGTTTTTCCTTATTAATTTTTCTTTCGGGCAATTTGAAAACATACGAATGGATCTGGAAAAATATTATCAAACTAATTTGCAGGAAAAGATATTCGTTCATACTGATCGCTCTTTTTATCAATGCGGCGAAATAATTTGGTTCAAAGTGTACCTGGTGAATGCATCAACAAACCAGCCACTGTCGCTGGATAAAGTAGCTTATGTTGAAATATTGGATCAATCAAATCAACCTGTCCTGCAGGGAAAAATTGCAATGAAAGGAGGACAGGGGAGTGGTTCCTTTTTACTTCCTTTTTCCATTTCAACAGGAAATTATTTGCTGAGAGCCTATACGAACTGGATGAAAAATTATTCAGCAGAACAATTTTTTGAAAAAAATATTTCGATCATTAATCCTTCAAAAGGACTTGATACAACCGCAATACATCAACATCGCATGTATAGTGCTTCGTTTTTTCCCGAAGGGGGCAACCTGGTAAACGGGTTGCAAAGCACAGTTGCATTTAAAGTAATGGATAATCAGAACAAAGGTGTTACTTGTAAGGGAACAATTGTTGATCAATCGGGAAACAAGGTCGCTAACTTTTCAAGTTTTCATTTTGGTATGGGGCGTTTTGTTTTTACACCGGAAGCAGGCAAGCAATATTCTGCCGTTATTACAGTAAATGACAGTACAGTTATCAGGAGCGATTTGCCCGGCATATTTCCCGCTGGCTTTGTAATGCATGTGGAAGAAAGTGGTTCAAATGATCTGAAGATCCTTATTTCAACCAAAGCTCTGCAACAGGATGTTGCGGGGAATCTTTATATCATTGTTCAAAATCATGATAAAATAAACCTCGCAAAGCTGTTGAAAATTCAAAACGATCAGGCGATTGTTGTATTACCTAAAGACTCGTTGCGGGAAGGCATTTCACAAATAACAGTTTTCAATGGAGAACGTCAGCCCGTTTGTGAACGGCTTTATTTTAAAAGACCAAAGAACAAATTACTGATCGGCGCAACAACCAATAGCGAAAGTTATGGGCTTCGAAGTAAAATTGCGGTTGATCTAGCCACAACAAATAGTACAGGAAAAAATCTTGCAGGTGATCTTTCTGCTTCGGTATACCGGATAGATAGTTTGCATCAGACGGATATGGAAAGCATATATAGTTATTTATGGTTATCATCCGATCTGCGTGGATATATTGAGGACCCTGACTATTATTTTGAAAACGAAAGCACGGAAACGAACGAGGCATTGGATAATTTGTTACTCACTCAAGGCTGGCGGACATTTAATTGGGAAAATGTTTTCCAGACAAAAAAAGCTGCCTTCAGCTATGTACCGGAATACTCAGGGCATATTGTTATGGGAAGAGTTACCTATGCTGCCAATTCAGAACCTGCTCCGGGTGTTTTGGTGTATCTGTCAGTTCCGGGGAAAAGAGTTCAACTAAAAGGATGTATCAGCGATAGTGCCGGAATTGTTCATTTTGATATGAAAGATTTTTACAACGTCACACAAATCGTGTTGCAAACAAATTCGGGACGTGATAGTATATACCGATTGGAACTGATCAACCCGTTTTCAGATAAAATATCTAATAAGGTCTTGCCGGTATTCCGGGTAGCGGAAAATATGTTTGATAATTTAGAAATGAAAAACCTGCATGTAAATGTTGAAAGCGCTTTTCATAATGATGATCTTCGGAAATTCACAAAGATGCAGGTAGATAGTACTCCTTTTTATTATAAACCGGATAAAACGTATTTGCTGGATGATTACACCCGTTTTACGACTATGGAAGAAGTGATGATAGAATATGTAGAAGAAGTACTGGTGAGGAAAAAAAATGGTAAAACCAGGTTCATTAGCAAAAACAATCCTGCATTAACATTAGGAAGTTTGCAGAATGGCGAATTCTATCTGGAAAGCGATCCGCTTGTTTTGTTAGACGGAGTGCCGGTATTTAATATTGATAAAATTGTAGCCTATGATCCACTGAAAGTTCAAAAATTAGATATAGTTGCATCCAAATATCATTGGGGACCAATAACGGCTGCAGGCATTTTGGACTTCACCACTTATAAGGGTAATATGGAAGGATATACCATGAATCCCAATGACCTGTTGCTGGATTATGAAGGGTTGCAACAACAAAGGATATTCTATTCACCTGATTATTCAACTACTGATGCGTTGCAAAGCCGCTTGCCCGATTTCAGAGATGTTCTGTATTGGTCGCCGGATGTACACACGGACGAAAAAGGTAAAGGAACATTTTCTTTTTATACCGGTGACATACCCGGAAAATATTTGGTAGTGGTACAGGGAATTTCTTCCAATGGAAATGCCGGTAGCCGACATATTATTGTGACGGTGAATAAATAGTTATGTTGTGTGAAAGATTTGCTATAAACTTTCTTTTAAAGACCTGGGTATCCTTTTATAAAATAGAATAATAAAAGCAAAGCGGTAATAATCATCTGAAACGTTGATCAAAAAATTTATCTTTGCGCAATTTTTTAATGCGAAGAAAGATAAAATACTACCGGCTCTTATGGTTGAAGCATGATCTCCCTGCAGGAATTTCAGTTTTTTTGGTAGCGCTGCCTCTTTGTTTGGGAATTGCCCTGGCTTCCGGGGCTCCATTATATGCAGGTATTTTTTCGGGTGTTGTCGGGGGTATAGTCATTTCATTGATCAGCAGATCACCACTAAGCGTATCAGGCCCTGCGGCAGGACTCACCACAGTTGTTGCTTCTTATATTCTTTCGATGGGAGATTACCGCATCTTTTTATTATCAGTAATAATTGGAGGTTTTTTTCAATTAGTATTGGGTATTTTAAAATTAGGGACGATCGCAAATTATTTTCCTTCCGCCGTTATTAAAGGTATGCTGGCCGCTATTGGTATCATGCTCATCGCAAAACAAATTCCCGTTGCACTGGGATATGATCAACCGGATTTCTGGTCCAGTGGTTTTTTGAATATTTTTAAAGAAAAGCATCTGTCAGCGTACATTGATTTTTTTAATAAGCATACTACAAGAGGCGCCATCGTTATTACTATACTTTCCATTGTTGTAATGATCTTATGGCAAAAAAAGATTTCAAAGAAGCTAAGAATGATTCCTGCTCCGCTAATGGTTGTGTTGGTGGCAATACTGATCAACTTGATATTTGTACAGCTTGCAGAGAACAATTCTTTAAAACATACGCAGCTCGTACAGATACCGGGAAATATTTTCAAAGAATTTGCTTTTCCTGACTTTTCAAAATTATTCAGCACTCCGGATATCTGGAAGGCGGGAGTCATAATCGGAATGCTGGCTTCGTTAGAAACTTTATTGTGTGTAGAAGCAATAGACAAACTTGATGAACATAACCGGATCACTCCTGTCAATCGTGAGTTAGTGGCCCAGGGTATCGGCAACATGACCTGCGGTTTATTAGGTGCTATACCGGTTACAGCTGTGATCGTTCGTGGCTCAGCTAATGTGGATGCCGGTGCCAGGACAAGACTTTCCTCTTTTACCCATGGAGTTTTTTTATTGCTTACCGTTTCACTGGTCCCTTTTTTATTGAATAAAATTCCCTATGCCGCTTTAGCTGCTATCCTCATTGTTACGGGTTACAATTTGACAAAGCCCAAATTATATAAAAATATGTGGAGCCTCGGCTGGAAACAATTCCTGCCTTTCATTTTTACGATCGTTGTAATTCTCCTGACCGATCTGCTTATCGGCGTAAGTATCGGCCTGTTGGTTTCTGTTTATTTTATTATCAGAAATAATTTCAAGGCAGAATATAAGATCCAAAAAAGAAAACAACATGAAACGGATGTGTTCCTGATCAAATTGAACTCAAATGTGACATTTTTGAATAAAGTAAGATTGAAAGAAGCACTGGATAAGATCCCGGAATATTCCGTGCTGACGATTGACGGAAGTGAATGCAATTTTATAGACTACGATATCCTGGAGATCATTTCAGAATTTGATCATAAAGCACATGACAGGCATATTGAACTGCATCTCAACGGCATTCAAAAAGTCAATGTTTCTGCCATACACTGACGTACTAACAGGAAGTTAATCGCATTGAAAGTTGTTCTTTAATTGAATTAAGAGATTATTTTTGAGATAGAACTTGTTAATAAGTGCATTTAGTGTCTTCAAAAAATGTTGGCTAATTAACTTGTTTGGATTGTATGCGGTCAAAATTTCTTATCACTGCTTTCATCCTTTTGCCTTACCTGGCATTCTGCCAGATCATTGATCAATTGGGACAATCACCTTCTAAACTTAAATGGAAACAGATACAGACACCTCATTTTCGCATTGTATTCCCCATAGAAATTGAAAAAGATGCGCAACGCACCGCCAATGCGTTGATGAATGCGTACAGTGATGTGGCAAAATCGCTTGGCGTTTTGCCCCGGAGGATGCCGATTGTAATGCAAAATCAGACTACGGATAACAATGCATTTGTAACATCTGAAGGGCGAAGAGCGGAATTTTTTTCTACACCGCCGCAAAACCCGAACGATATGGGCATGAACAACTGGTTTGATGAATTATCACTGCATGAATACAGGCATGTAGTACAGCAGGATCAGTCCATCGTGGGCTGGGGAAAATATATGTTTTACATTTTTGGTAATTCAGGTACCTCTATCATGCAGGGGTTAACGAATCCCTGGTGGTTTTGGGAAGGAGATGCCGTAGGATGTGAATCCGCAATGGGCTATGGTGGCAGGGGAAGAATTCCTTCCTTCGATCTTACTTTTCGGACTCAATTGCTTTCACGGGGAGCTTTCTCGTTTATGAAAGCTTCCTGCGGTTCTATGAAAAATGCAATTCCCAACCATTATTTATTGGGCTACCTGATGACCACTTACGATAAAAATCATTTTGGCGCCGATGTGTGGGAAAAAATCCTCACCCGAACTTATACAAAACCTCCTTTGCCTTTTTCGTTTTCACGCAGTATGAAGAAAGTAACCGGCATGAATGCCAACGAAACATACAATGCCATGACGGCTGAATTGAAAGAATTGTGGGGAAAGCAACTGGAAAATGTAAAAGAAACTCCTGTTGAAAATTTTCAGCATACGAAAGAGAAAGTATTTGTCAATTATAAATTTCCCCAATACCTGCCCGATGGTGATATCGTAGCTGAAAAAGCAGGATTGGAAACCGGCAGTTTCCTGGCATACAAATCGAGTATAGTGGATCAATCGCAGTTTGTCCTTTTATCAAAAGATGGAAAAGAAACAAAGCTTCGCATTTCCGGTGTGCTGGATGATAATGGAATGCTCAGCAGCGCTGCGGGAAAAGTGGTATGGTCCGAATTCGGATATGGTCCAAGATGGGGCGCCAAAAATTTTACCGTAATAAAAATTTTAGATGTTGAAACAAAAAAGATCAGGCAACTAACTCATCGCACCCGATTGCATGCGCCTTGTCTTTCTCCTGATGGAAAAATTATTGCAGCAATTGATTATACCACAGCTTTAAAATATAATGTGGTATTGCTGGATGCAATGACTGGTAAAACGATCAGGCGATTTGATAACCCGGACAATAATCAATACCTGCAACCACACTTCACACAGGATGGGAGAGCCATCCTGATGGTGCAGGCCGAACCGGGTTTTAAAAAAATTGTAAAACTCGATATCGCAACCGGGCACATCCAACAAATATTAAAACCTATACCAGATAATATTTCAGCGCCGGTGGATTACAAAAATTTTGTTCTGTATAATTCTCCGCAGTCCGGGATTGATAATATTTATGCCGTAGATACTGCAACGGGAATACAATACCAGGTCACTGATAGAAAATTTGGAGCATTCAATCCTTGTGTATCGCCCGATGGAAGTCATATCACATTCCAGGATTTTATGGCCGATGGTTTTCGGGTGGTAACAACGCCACTGATTGAAAAGGAATGGAAAAAAGTGGATCTCCCGGAAGAACATACAGAGAAAGTAGAATACTACAAGCCTTTCGCAAAACAGGAAGCAGGAAATATTTTAGCGCATATTCCTGATTCCGTTTATCCAACTTCACCATACAAGCGTTTGAAAAATGCAGTAATGGTTTATAGCTGGGGTATTGAACCGTTGTCAAATTTGCCGGACCTGTTAAGTATTGGAATCAAGTCGCAGGATCTTCTAAGCACAACAGTTCTGGAAGCCGGGTTTCGGTATGATAATAATGAAAAGCATTGGGGAAAATATGTTAAGCTAAGTTATGATGGGCTTTACCCTGAATTTTTCTTTTCATATGAAGATGGGAAACGTAAAGCAATTTTTGCGAAAGGAGAAACCGATACCACATCTGCGCCGCCGTTTCATTATGATCTTATTCGTTTCAGGAATGTGAATGTAGGAGTGGGCCTGCCGCTGAATTTTTCCGGTGGCGCATTTATCAGGAAAGTAAATGTAACTTCCCAGGTTATTTATAATTCATTTGATAAACTAACCCGGCATACTTCTGATAACAAATATGACCGGAGTTATTTCGGTAATTTCTATTCATTGCAGCAGGACGTATCATTGGAGATTCGCTTGCGACAAAGTATACGGGATGTGGCGCCAAGATTAGGAACCTTGATACAATTTACTTTCAGAAATGCGCCGTTCCATAGTTATTTCCTGGCATCTCAAACGGCGCTGGATGCAACTCTTTTTATCCCTGGATTTTTCAAACATCATTCTATCATCCTGCGATCATATTGGCAAAAAGATGACAGTAGTAACTATCATTTTGAGAATCGTTTCAATTTCGTTCGCAATACCACCAATCAGTTATTTCAACACTTTCAACTTTGGTCCATAGATTATAAAATGCCTGTTGCTTATCCGGATTTTTCTTTTTTGAATGGAGCTTTATATTTTCAACGAATAAAACTGGATCTGTTTTCTGAATGGGCAACCGGGAAGTCAGTCTACAATGATCTTGTAGATGGTCATATCAGGCATTACACAAACCTGGGTATTGAATTAACTTCTGATGTCAACTTTATGAGATTCCTGATCCCATTTGAAGCAGGAATCAGGAGTTCTTATTTGGTGCAGGATCGGTCCGTACATCATCAACTCATTGTAAAGGTTCCGATATTCTGATAATAAAAAAGCCCCGTTATTCAACGAGGCTTCAATCTCATTCGTTTTCTGGTTTCACCCGAATCCGCCTCAGGCGGATACCCCCCGGCCGGATACTATCGTTTTTCCCGGAAGGATTAACAGGTACGGTTAGGATTGTGGATCGGCCAGAATTGTGAAAAGAGCAATGATTTGTGGACGCTAAGATAAAGCTAAGACTGATATCCGTCAATTAGTAAAACTTCGATTTTCAAAAAAAATCCTGCCGGTTTGAGCAGGATTTCTATTTTTTATTAATAAAATTATTGAACAAGTAATTTTCCCTCCGCCAGTTTCTTTCCGCTGGAATTCCCAACTACCACATAGTAGATACCACGTGCCGGAATTTTCATATCAATGCTGAGCAATTCATAAGGGCTGCTTACTGCAAAGGATCCAGTATACACTTTTGCTCCGTGCGAATCAAAGATCGTGATGGTTCGTTGCGTATTTACTCCGCCAGGATTGTAATACGCTACGGTAAAATGTCCAAGATTCGGATTAGGATAAATAAACAATTTGCTGCTTGCCGAATCAGAAATGGTCACAACAGGTGATTGATTAATGCATCCATTTCCATCGGTAACAAAAACCTGGTAATTTCCAAAGCCGGTTACATCTGTTACAAGTGTATTGCTGGTCTGACCGGTAATGATACTTGAATTTAGTTCCCAGATCAAAGTAACTCCGGTTGCCGGTGTTGGCGTTGCCATTAAAGTTGTGGTTAGCCCCGGGAATAATTTTGTATAAGGTGAGGCTGATAAATTCACTGTAGGTAAACTATAAACTGTTAATGTTGCCGGATTGGAAACTGTGGGAACAGTGCAGGTGGCATTGGAAAGTAAACAACGGTATTTGTTGTTGTTCATGCTTGCATCTACACCATTAAGGGATAAAGTAGCAATGGTACCGCTGGCTAAATTAATATTATTAAAAGTAGTTCCTCCATCAGTACTTACCTGCCATTGATACCTGATGGATTCCGTACTGTTGCCTGCTACAGTGAAACTCGCAGTACCGGTAGTAAGCGGACCTGCAGCACAAACAGACGCATTTGATGGCTGAGTTGTAATAGATACAGGTGCAATAACCTTTAATAAAACTGAATCTGTAGTGACAGCTGGAGCTACACTTCCTGTGATCACGCATCTGTAGAGATAATTATTTAGAGCCAATGTAACTGAATTTACCGTATAACTATTGGAATTTGCAGAAGCAATATCATTGAAATTTGTTCCACCATTCGTGCTCACTTGCCATTGATAGGTCAGATCAAGTCCTGCAGCCAATACACTGAATGTGGCATTGCTTCCTGTGCAAACAGTATCGTTTTTCGGCTGCTTATTGATAACAGGAGCGCCGGGATTTGTTATCGTGAAGTTTGCTGCTGATATTGTGAAAAAAATATTTCCCAGGGCTTCTATTTTTATTCTTGCTTTGGTAGTAGGAGTGTTAGGAAATGTTACATCTTCAGTACCATCATTCGCAGTACTGGCAGCAAGAACGGTTGGATAAGTTAATCCTCCGTCAGTGGATAATGATATCTTCACATTAGAGACGCTGATCGGTGCAGCAGCAGTGCCGGCAACATTCCAGGTAACTGTTGCTGTTGAATTGCCAATAAAATTTTCTCCTCCATTTGGTGATGTGACTACAAATGGCCCAGTGCCGCCAACAACATGAATGCTGAATGGTGAATTAAAACCTGTTTGACATCCCCCGGTTCCACCGGTAGTGATCGCACCGCCGCCGGCACGATTGTCCCGAACTGTCAATTTAAAATTCATGGTTCGGGAACCGGTGGGAAGCGTTTCTCCCTTATTTCCATTCATCACGATGCCACTAAGATCTGAAGATGCAAGCGTATAATTTGCGATAATAAAACTTGAATCGGGAAATGTACGACTGCCGGAAGTTTTCGGAGGTCGGGATTTAAAAAGAGGGCTTGTGGTATTGGCATTTCCTCCATTCCAGGTTGTGCTTGGCCCCAGATCCCATTCTTCCCAACTATAGGTCAATGGGTCTCCATCCGGATCGCTTGCAGTGGCTGTTAAAGTGAAAGGAGTTCCTGCAGGAATATTTGATCCGCTATTACTCATTGAAGTGATGACAGGAATATTATTTCCAGTATTCGTGATCACAGCGCAACTGCCGCCTGTTGCTGCTAAATAATCGTTGATCTCATCAAAGCTAATAGCATGAAAAAACGGATCACTGTGTGGTTGTATATCATCTGAACCGCAAATGCCGGCATATGCCATGATAGTAGTACCGCTGCCAACTTCATAAGCCGTCAGGTCATTCCGATTCCCGCCGCCACAATTGCCTGCATCGCTATTGAATGTATGATTAGCCCCAAACTGATGGCCCATTTCATGTGCTACAAAATCAATGTCAAAATTGTCGCCTACAGGATGAGAAAGGCCGGTTACACCTTCTGCTTTACTGCTGCCATTGCATATTACACCAAGTGCAGCAATACCGCCGCCTCCCGTACTGAATACATGTCCGAAATCATAGTTCGCAGTACCAATAACAGCATCAATATTAGTTTGATTTTGACTGAGCATGGTTCCACCGTTATTATTTGTATATGGATCGGTAGTTCCATCTAGGTAAATAAGTTGATCAGTATTGGCGATCAGGATCATCCTGACATCCAGTTCTGATTCATAGACACCATCGACCCGGTTGATGGATGTTACCATCGCTGCAAATGTAGCCGGCACCGTTGCAGGATTGGGAGCACATACTGCCACTGCATATTCACCAGTACATGCCAACGCTAAGCGATA
>DASZPW010000104.1:0-3911 GCA_035550155.1 Chitinophagaceae bacterium
CCAAAATATTATATTTGCCCAATACCCTTTAAGTGTATGAAAATGAAAAACCTTTACTATGCCTGTTTTGCAGCACTAAGCGTTATAATGCTTACCAGCTGCGGAATTTTCGGTAAAAAGAGTAGCAGTGGTTCAACACTCGCTAATGACGGGCAGTTGCATGGCATAGCTCCCGGTAGCAAGTATGTACTTCCCAAACCTCCGGGAATGGTTTATATCCCCCAAGGTGTATTTCATATGGGTCCCAGCGATGAAGACCCGGCCTATCAATTCAGTGCCCGCAACCGTACTGTATCTATAAGCGGATTCTGGATGGATGCGACTGAGATCACTAATAACGAATATCGTCAGTTTGTGTATTGGGTTCGTGACTCTGTTGCAGCTCGTAAGTTAGGATACGTCAAAGCCGGATCAGATGGAGTGGAATATGTGGATTGGAAAAAAATGCAAACGCTGAAATGGAACGATCCGAAAGTTGTTGAGCAATTGGCACAGACTGATTTTATCCTTTCACCGGAAGACCGGATTGATGGTAAAAAAGAAATAGATCCTTCCAAACTTGTTTATCATTCGGAAATATTTGATCTGAAAGAAGCAGCTAAGAGAGAAAATGCCGGTAAACCACGCTCAAAATTTATTATTAAAAAAGATGTTCCAATTTATCCGGACACACTTTGCTGGGTTCGTGATTTCGCCTATTCTTATAATGAGCCTATGACCAAACGCTATTTTTCGCATCCGGCATTTGGCAACTACCCGGTGGTAGGGGTGAATTGGAAAATGGCTACAGCTTTCTGCGAATGGAGAACACATTTACTGAATGCCTATCTTGATTCAAAACACAGGGTCCAGGAATCTGATTTCAGATTGCCGACAGAAGCACAGTGGGAATATGCAGCAAGAGGTGGTCGTTCTGAATCAATGTTTCCATGGGGAAATTATTACCTCAGAAATAAAAAAGGATGTTTAATGGCTAATTTCAAACCTGGTCGTGGTAACTATCCGGAAGATGGAGGTTTCTATACTGTTCGAGCCGACGCTTATTGGCCAAATGACTTTGGTTTGTATTGCATGGCAGGAAACGTTGCTGAATGGACTTCCTCTATTTATTATGAAGGCCGTAATAACTTTCAGCATGACATGAACCCCGACGTTCGCTGGAATGCAAAAGATGATGATCCTCCTTTAATGAAACGCAAGATCATACGTGGCGGTAGTTGGAAAGATGTAGGCTACTACCTGCAAACAGGTACCAGCACATACGAGTACCAGGATTCATCTAAATCTTATATCGGCTTCCGTTGTGTTATTGATTTACCTGCGGCCTCGGGCAAAGGTCGTCGCTAACACAATTTTTAACGGGAAATAATTAATAAACCTCACGTTAAAAACCTCAACCACTAACTGAAACGTAGTAAAATTTAATCACCTATAAAACGAGCCAATTATGCTTTTCTTTAAAACCCATCGAGGCCAGATTGTCCTCAATTTTATTTTCGCTTTTTTTGCTGCCGTTGTAATCCTCGGCGCATTATTCAAAATCCGTCACTGGCCTAATGCTGATGAAATGATCACATTAGGTTTGCTTTCCGAGGTTATTGTATTCCTGGTAATGGCATTTCTTGTGCCTCCTCCGGAAGAACCACACTGGCAGAGATATTTTCCCAACATCAACGTTCATCCTGATGTAGAGAAAGCTCAAACAGGAAAATTTGAAGTAACTCCTTTGGTAGCTCCCGGTTCCACTGGTAACCCGGCGTTGACCAAATTGGAAGATATGCTGCGTGAAGCAGATATCACTCCGGCAAACCTGGGAAGATTAAGCGATAATTTCAAAAAATTAGGCACTACAGTAGATAAAATGTCTGAGATCAGCGATGTAGTTTCTGCAACAGGAGATTACACAGCTAAGACCCGTGAAGCTGCAGCAGCTTTAGGTTCTATGAAAGATGCTTATCTCGGTGCTGCGAGCAGTGTTCAGCATTTGAATACCGCTGCAGAAGGTACCAAACAATTCCACGAACAGGTACAGGTATTAACTAAAAACCTGTCTTCGCTCAATACTATCTATGAACTGGAATTGCAGGATACTAACAACCACCTGAAAGCAATGAACCAATTTTACAGCAATTTGGTTCAGGCTTCACAGACCATGGAAGGCAGCGTTGGCGAGGCTAAAAAAGCTCATGAGCAGATTGCAGTGCTGGCTGGAAATCTAGGCCGCCTGAACCAGATCTATGGCAATATGCTCAGCGCTATGCAGGGCCGTGCCTAAACAGTAAAACTAAATTGGATTCGTTTTATAAAACAAAATCCGTATCCGTGATTTTTCGAAAGTCACCATTAATAAATTAAAAACCAACAATAGTCATGGCTTTACCTAAAGAGCCCCGGCAGAAGATGATCAACATGATGTATTTGGTGCTTACAGCATTGCTGGCGCTGAATGTATCAGCTGAGATTCTGAATGCCTTTAAAACGGTGAATAGTACTTTGGAGAAATCCAATGCCACTATATCCAACTCAACGGCTACCATAATGAAATCATTAGAACAAAAATTAAATGATCCTTCTACTTCTGATAAGGCGAAAGTCTGGTATCCCCGGGCACAGCAAGTTCAGCAATATGCAGCCGAGGTCAATAATTATATTCAGGGTTTAAAAGACACGATACTGATCAAAGCAGGAGGCGATCCGAAAGATCCTGATAAAAAATATAAAGATGATAACCTGGACATCGTTACCAGGATGATGGTAGATAAAGGAGAAGGAAAAATATTGTTGCAGAAACTCACTGACTTCAAAAGTAAAGTCCTTAGTATTAATGACACTTTAAAATCTGAGTTTGCAACATCACTTCCCATTGATCTAACCGTACCTAAAACTCAGAATAAGAGTAACAAAACTTGGGAAACCGCTTATTTCAACATGGTTCCTACTGTTGCAGCACTCACTATTTTGAGCAAATTCCAGAATGATGTGAAGACATCGGAGAATAAAGTGATAGCATTTTGCCATAATAAAGTTGGTGAAGTAGTAGTAAGGCAGGACGCTTTTGCTGCTATTGCAGTAGCCGATGCGAATTATATTTTACCCGGTCAAAAGATCAATATCACTGCAGGTGTTGGTGGCTTTAGCACGGCGGTGAAACCTCAAATATCAATTGGCGGAACTAATGTGCCTGTTGGAACTGATGGAACTGCTAAGATGGAAGTACAGGGCACTTCATTAGGCAGTCATTCCATTCCGGTTCATATTGAATATACCGACCAGGATGGAAAAAAACAATCTATTGATAAAACAATTGAATATACAGTTGGACAATCCAATGCTGCCGTTCAGCTGGATAAAATGAATGTATTATTCATCGGTGTTGATAATCCTATCACTATTTCCGGTAGCGGATCTGTGGAGCAATTGCAGGTTACTGCTTCCGGTGGTGGTGCTGTGATCTCAGGTTCAGGTGCACATCGTACAGTAAAGGTCACTCAACAAACAGATGATTGCATCATCAGTGTAAGAACGCCTGATGGCAAAGTTACACCGATCAAATTCCGTGTTCGCCCAATACCTGATCCATCTCCTTATGTAGGAAATAGTGAGAGCGGCGATGTTCCGGCAGCCGTATTTAAATCACAGGCTGGTGTAAGGGCGTACGTAAAAGATTTCTATTATGAAACACAATTTAATGTCATTAGTTTTCGTATGACAGGAGATGGGGCAGGCTTTGAAGAAGGTGTGGAAGAGAAGAATAATACTGGCGCCGCATGGAACGAAGCAAGAAACATTATCAATAAATGCCGTCCCGGGTCATATATAACTATAGAAGATATCAGGGCGGTAGGTCCGGATGGAAGAACCCGTAAATTGTCGCCATTAATTTTTAATCTGAAATAAATCTGGCAGAAATG
>DASZPW010000105.1:0-16073 GCA_035550155.1 Chitinophagaceae bacterium
GATGCATCAACATTAAATATCTTTTTACTTTTTGACTCCCCGATAGCTATCGGGATGACTTAATGACAATAAAATCATGGGAAGAATTTTTGAAGTAAGAAAAGCTACGATGTTTGCCCGTTGGGACCGGATGGCCAAACAATTTACCCGTATCGGTAAAGAAATTGCCATTGCTGTAAAAGCCGGTGGTCCCGACCCAAATACCAATCCGGCTCTACGTCGCTGTTTTCAAAATGCCAAGAGTGTGAACATGCCCAAGGATCGTGTGGAAGCTGCGATCAAAAGAGCGATGGGAAAAGAAATGGAGAGTTATGATGAAATTCTTTATGAAGGATATGCTCCGCATGGTGTCGCTTTATTGGTAGAAACAGCAACAGATAATCATGTAAGGACAGTTGCTAACATTAAGTCCCACTTCAATAAAGGTGGCGGTTCTTTAGGTAACAGCGGCAGCGTTTCGTTTCAATTTAAAAAGATGGGCGTTTTTAAATTAAAGCCTGAAGGTTTAAATACTGAAGAACTGGAATTGGAGTTAATTGATTACGGGCTGGAAGAATTAGGCGAAGGTACCGGTGAAAATGGCGAACCCATATTAGTGATACGGGTTGCCTTCAATGATTTTGGTAATATGCAAAAAGCATTGGAAGAAAAAAATATTACGCCTATCAGTGCCGAAGTGGAATGGATCCCGACCACCACTGTTCCGGTAAACGATTCACAAGCCGAAGATGTAAGTAAACTTATTGAGCGGCTGGAACAAGATGACGATGTTCAGAAAGTATTTCACAATATGGGTTAATAACTAAAAATGAATGATTACCAAACCGGGAGCCCCTTTGCCATAAGAATATCCGGTTGAGGTACCCACACCACCTCCTCCGCCGCCACCGGGAAATCCACCGTTTTGCCCATCATAATAATGAGCGAAAGAAGTAGCATGAAGCTGAGCGCCTCTGCCACCATTATTTAAATATGGGGCACTTCCTCCATTACCAAAATTTTCAATATTTATATCTTCTACTGAAGCTGATTTTTGCCCCATAAATTCCTTGGGGGGTTCATAATGATAGTAGGCATTACTTAATATCCCGCCCTTTTGCCCGCCTATCCAAAATACATTGTTGTTAGTGAACCTTCCATAATTCCCGCCCGAAATGCCTCCATAACCTTTTCCTTTCAATGCATCATCTTCATCACCATTCCCTCCGTTGTTCAGATAAAATGAATTAGTCTTATCATTCAATAGAATTTCAACAGATTTCCCGCCACCGCCGGGTGGAATAGTAATAATCAGTTTTTCTCCTTTTTGTACAGACAGCATTACAGAAGCATAAGCGCCGCCACCACCGCCACCGCCTGTTATATTATCTATTTTATGTGAATCGTTGGTATTATAGACAAATTTCGAATATCCATTTCCTCCTCCACTCCACGCTTCAATCCAGATCTGGGTTACACCATCTGGCACGATCCATATGTAATTTTCAGTTCTATCGGTATAATGTAATATTCCAAATACAGTTTGCCGGGCATAACAAACAGATGACTGATTATAAGAAGGTGTATTGATATTGGTATTTACCTGCTGGGTAGGTTGTGTTTTAGAAACAATAACATTTTGGCCATTATTATTATTCTGACCCGTGCCGGCAAATTCAAATGTGTAAGGTTTTCCTGATGATTTGATAAGATTTTCATAATAGGCCCGGATCCTTGCTGTGTCTTGTCCCTGGGATGCTGTCAGAATAAGCCTATACCCATCTCTTTTCATTATTCCATTTCCGATCGCTTTCTTAATTGCGGTTTCTATTTGGCCATTGCCTGGTTGAGCCGAGACTCGATAGTGAGTAAGACTCATCATAAAAATCAAACATAGAAGAAATGCATTCCTTTTCATAATGGTTAATTGAAATTTTTTTTTAATCAGCTGGATAAAAATATCTTATTGTTTTAAAAAAATTTGCCTATTGAATTGGCCCGGCCTGTGTCGGCTTTAATTTTGCAGTAGTCACTTTGCCCTCAGTAATTTCAAATTGAACTCCTTTATTATTTTTTACTTTTCCCGAAAAAGTAGCGTTAAATGTGTGAGCAACTGTATCAATTGATACAATAGTGAACTCACCGCTTTCAAAAGAATAATAATCCATCATCTTTTTTAAATAATCCGGCCTATAAGCACCGTAAGCAATGCCCGAAGTTTTGTATGCTCCTAAAATGTGTTTGAAAGGATAAGTTCCCGTCTTAAGAGAATTCACATTAATATTAACCGTTCTTGCATCTTCATTCATGTTGGATGTAACATTAACGCCATGTTGCCCTCCTAATGTAAACAAAGAAATATTGAATCCGGAGGTCTTTACCAGAACTCCGTTTACTTTAAAGCTTATTGTGCCATCGGTACTTATAGTATCAGCACTTTTTTTTGTATTGCCAGGATTATTTCAGCCTGTCAGCAAAAAGCTGATAGCTGCTAATAATACAATCTTAAGTTTCATTATCGATTTTTTTAAAAGTTAATAATAAAAGGATTATTGTTGCCGTCAAACCTGACCAATGGAGTGTTTTGGTTGAAATAAATCTGTTGATCAATGCCACCACCTTTTGCCGTTACCCGTATATATTGCATATTCCAGTTATCACCTCCCATACCGCCGCCAAATGTCGTCTTTAATACTATACTCTTTAACTGGTCTAGCGGAACATACCTGATTAAAGGTATCGTTACATATTTCACAGAGTTATTTCCCCAGTTATTACTTTTGTTGATATTATTAATGGTTTGTGTTCTACCATCTTTATAATTAATTGTGACATTTACATTATCATTGCCACCTCGAAGGTCATCACCGCCCGTTCCTATTTCAAGTAATAATTCATGCACTTTGTTATCAGGAGCTCTTTCAATACCTGTTTTAGTCAGCACAAATGACGTCGGGAACAGGACAGTATAATTTTTTGCATCACCTGTAAACCGAAACAACGGCGAACCTGCTTTACTAAGTAATTCTTTTCCGCCATATAAAACCCTTACCATATCCATATTCCAATTATCTCCTCCAGATCCCCCTCCAAAATTTGTACTGAATGTAATGCTCTTAAATTCGCTTTGATCAACCGGCGTATTTAGGCTGACAGGAACTGTTTCAGTATAATTATCTATCCATCTTGCGCCATGATTGATATTATTATAAGTCTGTGAAGGTTTTGTTTTAAAATTGATAGTAATGTTTACATTATCATTTCCTCCACGGAGATCATCATTGCCGGTACGTATTTCCAATAAAATCTCATGCACCAATGCTGCATCAGTTGGGCTGGGGTTAGAAACTGTTGGCGGATTAGTGAAATGATAATTCTTATTTACAAAATACGTTTGCCACTGTTCATTAGTGTTGTCATGCCCACCTTCATAATAATAAATATGATTTGCTGGATCGGGCCTTAAAATTTTTGTTTCTCCCGGATGATTCGGATCGCAAACATATATTCTCAGATCTTCTTTATTAGCTCCAAGATCGCCTCTGTATCTTCCGCCATCATATCCTATCGCCAATACCTGGTGATGGGGGCCAAAACCACCATTACCGGGCTTGAATAATCCCAGAGGGACAGGTCGGCCTGCATCAATTTCTGCTTTCAATTCCTGCAGTCTTCCTCCACCAGTCGCTTGCAATCCCCAATTAAAAAATTCATCTGTTCGCCAGCCAAAAGGATTTACTGTAAGCTCCGTCCATTTATCAATATTATCCAATACAGAACTTCTTTGCCTGCCCCATAAATAATCATAGAATGGAGTCCCATTAGCCGGCCTGAAATTTTGTATAGGAGCCGGTCGGCGGGCATTGTAATAATCCAGTGCTGCATAAGTCATCCCTCCGCAAAAACCGGACATCCTTACATTATTGATCGGCTCTACTTCAAATGTGTTGACAAACTTAAATCCATACACTGCCGGATCGAACGATGTCATTCTTCTACCTATTTGTGCACTAGTTGCTAATGATATAAATGTTAACCAAGCTGAAAGAATAAAAAATTTCTGTTTCATAGTTATAAGTTTTAGAAAAATAAATTAGTCTTCCTCTGGTGGACAATGGCTTGTAGGTGTTGTCCATCTTTTATGTGCTTTCCATAATTCTTTTTCCGCATTCCATGAAGCCCCGAAAAAACTCAAAGTGATCCCTGCAACTAATTTACATCTCATATTTCCCTGTTGGCATGGTGCATACGTATCCACTTGTGTATCTACTGCAGTATTCATTAGAAAATAGGGAACAATGACTTCACCCAAAGATGCGATCTCGAATCTTGGAAACTCCACTCCCATCCCAATTCCGTTTCCCATCATTGATGCAGAAAGCGTTTCGCCCACCACTTCCATTGTTTGCTGGCCAACATTTCCTTCAGGATTTACTGAAGCTCCTTCATACCGAAAACCGAGATCGCTGTCATAAGTAAATTTAAAATGCCCCTGGCTGCTGGCTCCCTGCCCGATAAATGGAAATACTTTTACGTTTGCTTTTGTTTTGAATACAAATGGAATTCCCCCAATTAATATTGGCCGTTCAAACATTGTCCAGGGAATGTTGATCAACTCCCCATCTTCACCTAATTCTACAGCAGCAAACTGAACTTCCACTTCGCCATGTAAGTTTTGATTCTGAGAACGGAATAATTGCAATTCTGAATTTGAAACTTCTAATTCCGTTTCGTTATCATAATTGCTTATAAACCCTTTGAAAGTGATATTCGCTTGCGAGCTTTTTCTCATATTAATTTCATAATTCAGCTTCTGACCGCCTTCAGGCTGTAATTTTATTTTGATATGATATCCCCTCAGGTCACCTTCCCAGGAAAGATTTTGTGACATGCCATTTCCGCTACCGGATTGAGCATAAGCCATATTACCAAAAGAAAGATTGAATTTATTCAGGATTGCATTGCTGTTGTCTTTCCAGTCATAATGTTCTTTGAAATGAATATGTGCATCAGAAAAAACATCAGTGAATTTGCAGTATTCTGTTTTGACAATGATCTTATCTCCTTGTTTTTCCGAAGAAACAATTTTACGGACGCTGTGATTCCGAAAAAAAACGAAACTGCCCGGTTCAAGCTTTGCCACATCGGAAGCTGCCGATGAAAAAACATAATCCCCTCCTTTCTGATCTGCTTTTTCCAGATATTTCATATCAACATCGGAAACTTCTTTAACTCCTTCTTTTAATTTTACTTCTGATGCAATTACTTCATCAGGTGCAGAAGCCCTCCATTGAATGCCTGCATTTTCATCTTTTGCATAAATAGGATTAGTCGTACCACCACTACTTTCTGATTTTCCATTACTGCAATTGATGCTAGGCTGAAGAAAGAAAACAGTACACAAAAGAATTGCTGCCGTTATCCTTGCCATGGAAAATTTTCGCATATAGTTTTTTTGTGGTTACATTTTTAGTCCAGTCCTTCATTCAGGCAACGGATATATTTTACCGGGATCATTTCCAACCTGATATTGTCACTCTTGCATTGATATGCTGGTTTTACAGCAGTTATATATTCTTAATTGCCGGGTTGTAAGGGTGCAACAATAATCTCGCCTTCCGCTTCTTCCACCTAATAACCGGCAGTCTATATTAACTGTGTCTGACATCATGTTCAATACGACAACAGCACCGGAACTTCTTTTCCAACATACATTTAGCGACTACTGGTAAGGATCGCCAACTTCAGTGATCAGAATTCCTTCCCGATACAGATAACCACTAAGTCCGGGAATTTTTCTATCATCAGTATAAATTCTTCCAATTATTTTTTTAAAAACCGGGCCACTATACTTTTTCGGGGTATAAAGGTTTGAAATCGCAAAAATCATGCTGTCAAAAAGTATGGCTTCCATTACAGGGTGTATTCTTTCAGTATTATAATTACTTCTGAAAGGTGTTTTTCACAATTGGTTACATCGGTGGGTCATTTTCTCCTATTCACTTGATACATTGAAATTAGTTATTTTTTATTTTCTGCATATTTATTTCTTATGTAAATCAGAAGAAAAACATTACTCTCGTAGTTTTGCCTCGTAAACAACCAGAAATATGAAGGGGGATAATTTGCCGGCACAACGTCCGGTAATTCTTTTTGACGGCGTGTGTAATTACTGCAATGCCCTGACCAATTTCATCATACGCCAGGATAAGAAGAAAATTTTTCTTTTTGCAACACTTCAGTCCAACTTTGGAGTAAAAATTTTAAGAGACAAAAATTTGCCAACCGATGAATACGAATCTTTATTACTAATTGACAAAGGAAAACTATATTCAAAATCCAACGCAGGGCTTCGCATCTATAATAAACTTCCCTGGTATTGGAAATGGACCCAATTATTTTGGATCTTCCCGAAATTTTTTCGTGATTGGGTGTATAGCATCATCGCAAAAAACAGATATAAATGGTTTGGAAAAAGGGAAACTTGTATGGTACCAACGCCGGAGTTAAAAACAAGATTTCTTGACTAGATAAAACTTATTAAGCAAATTTTCAATCTGCAATTTTCAATTATCAAATACTGATCTCTCCTTTCATATAAAATACACATTGGCCGGCCATGCTGACCCTGTCACCCCAAACGCCACACCACAATTCACCTCCACGAGCTGACAATTGTTTGGCATGTAATTTTTTCTTATTCAGTTTTTCTGCCCAGAATGGAATCAGTTGCGAGTGAGCAGAGCCGGTTACCGGATCTTCATCAACACCGATGGATGGGGCAAAAAACCGGGATACAAAATCAATATCACCGGTTCCCGGCGCTGTGATAATTACTTTTTCATTCCATTTTTTAATTGCTGTAAAATCAGGCTTCGCATTCCGCACATCTTCTTCCTTGTTCAGTTCTACCAACAGGTCCCGATGCTTGTAGATGCCCAGTATTTCATCCACACCCAATGCCTGTCTTAAATTTCCCGGGTACGTATACACTTTCTCCGGCTTCCACGAAGGAAAATCCATTACATATAATTCTGCTCTTCTTTCCACTTCCAGTTTGCCGCTTTTGGAATGAAATACCAATTTTTCTTTTTTAAAATTCAATATAGTGTACAATACAAAAGCTGAAGCCAGCGTTGCATGTCCGCAAAGATTGATCTCGGCTCCTGGAGTAAACCAGCGTATATCATAGTCGATACCTTCCTGGGAAGACGGAACAAAAAAAACTGTTTCGCTCAGGTTATTTTCCATCGCAAGCTTTTGCATCAATGAATCGTCGATCCATTGATCAAGAGGAATAACAGCGGCAGGATTGCCACCAAATAATGTATGGGTAAATGCATCTACCTGGTAAAGCGTATAATTCATGCTTTTCTTTTTTGTAAATAAAATAAGGGTAAGGACAGTTTGAATTTTACGGCAAGTATACGAACAGTAAAAATGATCAGGATACTAATTATTTTTGAAAAGCCCGGATCGAGGCTTGATGGTTTAAGAGCAAAATAGATCAATCCGCCAAACACACAAGCCATTGCATAAATTTCCTTTCGAAACAACAAAGGCACATTATTAAGCAGCACATCCCTTATTACACCGCCAAAACAAGCTGTGATGGTGCCCAGTGCGATACAAATTCCGGCGCTGAACTGAAGCTGTATCCCTTTTTCAATTCCATAAATAGTGAACAATCCGAGGCCCATCGCATCGAATATAAATAAAGTGATAGGAAATCGCCTTAAGAATCCCGCAAAAAACATGGCGCTGATGGCAGCTACAAAAATCACAATGGTTGCTGTCTCATTCCGCAACCAGCTTACCGGCAAATCACCGATAAGAATGTCACGTAGGGTGCCTCCACCTATTGCAGTTACGAATGCCAGCACTAATACGCCAAATGGATCCAGTTTTTTTTCCATCGCAGAAAAAGCACCGGAAACGGCAAATGCAAAGGTCCCCAATACATCGATGAGCTGAAGAAAATTCAGATTCATAATTTATCACATTAAAAAACCCGCCGCAGCGGGTTACTATTTCCATCAATCTACATTAATCAACACGGAAAGATACTTTGCAAATAACGCCATAAGATAAGATGTTGCCATCTTTTACATGAACTTTCAGGTCTTTTACATACACAGAATCAATATTACGTACAGTTTTAGAAACTTCCGCAACGCCGTTTTTAATAGCATCTTCAAAACTTTTTTCTGACGAAGCAATTACTTCGATAACTTTTACAATAGCCATAAGAATAGATTTGTTGATTTAAAATTTGGTTGGCTATTTAAGTTACTATTTAATTGTCAATTACCAAAAGCGGGATCATTCTTTCATCATTTGCTTAATGACAGATTCCACTTCTTCTGCATTGGGTTTGCTGAAGTAATCGCCATCGCTGCCATAAGCAGGACGATGTGCTTTACCGGTAATGGTCCTGGGAGCTACGTCAAGATAACGATATCCACCTTGTTCTTCCATCACTTTATTGAACATATATGCTGAAGCGCCTCCGGGAACATCTTCATCCACAAAAACAATTCGGTTGGTTTTTTTGAGTGATTCCAGAATCTTATGATGAATATCAAATGGTAAAAGCGTTTGCACATCGATGATCTCACAACTTATTCCCAGCACCTCCAGCATTGCTGCTGCTTCCTGAACAATACGAAGTGTTGAACCATAAGAAACAATAGTTATATCATTTCCTTCCCTGATGATCTCGGGTATCCCAAAAGGAACCGTAAATTCTAAAAGATTAGATGGCAATTTTTCTTTCAACCGATACCCGTTCAAACACTCGATGATCAGTCCGGGATCATTGCTGCGTAAAAGCGTATTATACATGCCTACTGCCTGTGTCATATTTCTCGGCACACATACATACATTCCACGTAGTGCATTGATCACCATTCCTATTGGAGAGCCGCTATGCCATATACCTTCAAGCCGATGACCTCTTGTTCGTACGATCAAAGGACAACTTTGCTGACCTGCGGTTCGATAATGAAGCGTTGCCGCATCATCGCTCATAGGCTCTAATCCAAATAATAAATAATCGAGATATTGAATTTCTGCGATCGGGCGAAGGCCACGCATTGCTAACCCAATTCCTTGTCCAATAATAGTCGTCTCCCGAATGCCGGTGTCAAATATCCGTTGGTTACCATATTTTTCCTGCAAACCCATGAAACCCTGGTTCACATCACCGATTTGGCCGAGGTCTTCACCAAAAGCCAGCACTTTAGGATTGGACGTAAACAATGCATCAAAAAATTTATTCAATACTTCAAAGCCATTCACCATCGGTGCATCATTCGTAATGATCGCTTTCACTTCAGGAACATTCATCGCACTTTTTGGCCCTTCGTTGTAAAGAGAACTATTGTATAATTTTTTATTTTCTACTAAAAGATCATTGTAATAATCCCTGGTCCAAAACGCAGCATCAGATTCGCCTGCTATGTCTAACGCAGCATTCAGGGTTTTTAACACATCACGGCGCAATGGTTCATGCAATGCTGATAATTCCTTTGCAAGCTTCTGTAAAGCGGCTGCTTGTTGCGGAAGGTTGGTCGCTAAATTATTAATGAGATCCAGCGCTTTTGCCACCTGATTTTTTACAGGAGCAATATATTGTTCCCATGCCTGTGCTTTACCTTCTTTCACATGTTCTTTAGCTTCACGTTGTATCTCATCCAGTTCGTTTTCACTCGCCAGTTCATTAGTGATGATCCACTCTCTCATTTTTTTGATTCCATCCCATTCTCTTTCCCATTCCAATCGCTCTGCTGTTTTATATCGTTCATGGCTTCCGGATGTGGAGTGGCCTTGTGGTTGTGTCAATTCTTCTACGTGAAAGAGCACAGGAGTATGAGTGGTTCTTGTAAGGCGGATCCCTTCTTCAAACACTTCACACATTCCGGCATAATCCCATCCCTTTACTTTATAGATATAAAGCCCGTTGGAGCCATCAGTTTTTTTGAACCCTTTTAAAACTTCGGAAATAGATGATTTAGTAGTTTGATATTCTTTAGGCACTGAAATACCATACCCATCATCCCAAACAAACACTGCTAAAGGAACCTGCAACACACCTGCGGCATTAATAGATTCCCAAAATAATCCTTCGCTGGTAGCTGCATCGCCGATCGTGGTAAAACAAACTTCGTTGCCCTTGTTTGAGAGCTGATGTAACGAATGAAGCTGCTCTACGTTTCGAAAAACTTTAGATGCAAATGCCAATCCCAATCCTCTTGGCATTTGTCCGCTGGTAGGTGCGATATCTGATGAAATATTTTTATGATTTACCAGGTCGAGCCATTCGCCATTCTCATCTACAAATTTTGTAGCAAAATGACAATTCATTTGCCGGCCGCCGCTGAATGGTTCTCTGTTGGTGTCGGGATCGGCATATAATTGTGCAAAAATTTCCTGAACTGTAGCAAGGTTTGCTGCAAGCATAAAGGTCTGATCCCTGTAATAACCGCTCCGAAAATCGCCGGGTTCAAAATATTTTGCCATGGCGATCTGGGCCATTTCTTTTCCATCTCCAAAAATTCCGAATTTAGCTTTCCCTGTTAGTACTTCTTTTCTACCTAAAAGGCTGGTTTCCCGACTGATGCAGGCAATCTTATAATCATTCATCACTTCTTCCCGGAATCGATCAAAAGAAAGCTTTGCTTCCGTAGTGGTTTGGGAAAATGTGCTTTGCATGAGGCAAAAATAGGAAGATTAGCTTCATTTTTCCGGCCTGTGAAAAATTGGTAGTTAAGGGTGCAACCCTACTATGTATTCTGGCATCTTTGACTTAATTTTGAGGACTTCAAACAAATTGTATGAAGAAATTCCTGACCCTGTTTTTACTCTTAAGCGCTTCATTGTATTCCGTTGCCCAAAATACCAACGCAGCAACACAAAATACAAATGCCCCTAAGCAAAGCGTATTGCAATTGAAAGAGACAGAACATGATTTTTCCAAAATACCGCAGGGCAAACCTGTGTATTACAACTTTGAAGTAGTGAATACAGGCAAGGAACCATTAAAACTGAATGATGTACATGCAAGCTGCGGGTGCACTACTCCGGAATGGAGCCCGGAACCTATCGCTCCCGGCGCCACTGCAACAATCAAAGTGGGATACAATGCCGCGGCTGAAGGGTACTTCGAAAAATTTATCACCATTACCTACAATACCAATCAAACAGAACAATTAAAAATCAAAGGCACTGTATGGAAAGCGCCGCAAGGCTCCGCTCCTGCTAATGCCTCTGTAGAATTTCTTAAAAAACAAAACCTTTAAATTTTTAAAACATGAAGAAAGTTTTATTGCCTGTGATCGCTCTTTTTTTCGGTGTGTCACTGATGGCTCAGTCGAAAGCTGATTCTATGATCAAAGTGAATGTTGAAAAACATGATTTCGGAAAAATCAAACAGGGCATTCCTGTTACGTATTCTTTCGAGATCAAAAATATCAGCGATAAACCTGTGGTTGTTCAGAATACCTGGGCCAGCTGTGGTTGTACGACACCGGAAAAGATCACTCAACCGATCGCTCCCGGCGCTACTGCAAAATTGAAAGTTCAGTACAATGCTGCTGCAGTTGCTCCTTTTACCAAGGATGTGTATATCCAACTGGCAGGCGCAGAAAAACCCAAGACAGTACAGATCACCGGTGAAGTGCTTACTGCCGATGCTTACGATGCCTGGGTAAAAACTAATGGCAAATCAAAAGACGGCAAGTCTAATAAGTAATTTTAATTTCTACTGATCGCTTTAAAACCCTGCAGTACTGCTGCAGGGTTTTTTATATTTCAATATTGAAAAATATTTCTTTGCAGCGGCGATAGTATTACGTTGTATAATTTATTAAAATGAAATAAAACAAGAGTTTATTATTTGGTTAGCATGAGCTTTCTGAACGCACTGGAACTTTCCAGGAATCGTATCACTTGTTTTTGCAATTGATCATTTTGTTTACTTGGCCCATTTTGCGAGGTGAAATAAATAGTAAAGAACTTATTGAAATGCTTAAAAGTATAATCAGGACTCGAAATATCTTTTGCTGATATTACCACTGCTAATAGTTTTGATTTGGTTTTTAGTTCATTATCGCCGGTAGTTCCTGTCTTAGCATAATAAAAATAAGGCGACCCATTCTTCAGCTGTCTTCCCAATAAACCAGCAGTGCCATTGAACAATGCTTCTTTCATTCCGGTAAAAACTCCATCACGCATCAGCGACAGAAAATTGTTGTACCCGATACTGCTGTCAATATAAAATGGCGAATAGGCCAGTGAGGAAACATAAGGATTCAATGTCAGATAATAATTCCTGTTTTGCGAAATCAATCTGCCAAATGCTTCCACCATTTTTACCGGAGGGATCAATACCTCGCTGCTGCCTTTTACATGTCCCCTGAAACAATTTGCAAAAACATCATACGGTACATTCATATTCAGGTTGCCGCCCTGCTGATCGAATAAACTCAATTCCGGCAAAATAAATCCTGAACGATTGCCGGCATTTGCGAACAACAATGAATCATACTTTGAATTGAACCGCTCAAAACTTTTATCGGGATCGTGATTGTAAATTCCATAATTGCTCAACATGCCGATGGAAACAAAAGAACTATCCATGCCAAAATGCGCTTTACCGTCAGCGTAGCCGGGCCAATTTTCAAATCCGTCCAGCCAATACGATTTCCCATTGTAGAAAAAATAAGGCCAGTGCATTCCTGTGTCTGGTTTTTGAGTAACAAAATACCTGGATAAAATGCTATTGAGATTTTGTTTTGGATAAGACCCAAGCAACAGAACATTCGAGTGAAAATAATTATCTGAAAGGCGGAAATAATCCGTAAGTTTTTTAATTAATCCATGATATTCTTCAAAATCATATTGCGCCACCCGCTCACCGCCAAAATAATTTTGCGGATGAGAAAATCCATCCGAAGCAAACAGATCCCAGTTAATATTCAGTTGCGATGCTACGGAAGAAAATACTATCGGTTTCAACGTGGAGCCCGGACCGGGATTTAAACGCATCAAATTAATATTGCCGATCATTTTTCTCAGGAGCGATTGAGGAATGAGTCCGTTATCCTGGTTTAATGTATTATTAAATGCGGCTTTGTCATTCGGATCAGGCCTTGCTATGTTTTTAATGAAATCATTCATGGCCAACAGGCGGCCATTTCCATCTGCAATGCAAATTCCATACTCAGCTCCCTTTTTATAAGCGGAATCTTTACCAACAAATTTTTGAATGATCTGAGAAAGTGAATCCATCATTTCAAAATCAAGAGAGACGTACGCATTTCTTTTTAAATGATCGTTATTGATATAATCGGCAGCAATACTTTCTGCAAAATTCCGTGCCCATATAAAATCATTACCCAATGGATAAACATAAAACCTGCTCCCATTCACAAAATAATTTTTCATGAAAGCATCCGGTTTTACTGTTACCAGTTTTTCATTTCCAGGTTCATCAATGATAAAGCGGGTTGGATTTTGTAACAACAAACTATCTCCGGCAGCAAGGTTCTTTTTTTCTTCTTCAAACTTTAAAATGCGATTCGAATGACCGGTATTGACGAGGTATAACTTTCTATACAAGCCGGGAGACATGGCATCTCTGAAAGACACTACTAAATCGGAAGTTAATGTTTCATTCGGCTGATCGGTGAAATTAGAGAGATGTTTCCTGATCAATGAGCCAGTTCGATGATCCCATAATGTGATATTATAAACAGAAGTATCGCCAAATACATTTCCTGTCCATGCATATTGCAAATGTGGCGGGGGCTCAATCCGGAAATAATTTTCATTGGCGGTCAACTGGGGAATTCCTGAATTCAGGTCGAGGTATAAAAATCTTTTTTGATCCAGATGCCTTGTAAAATCCGTTCTTGAATAATCACTGATCTCTTTTTGAAAAAATGAATTATCTGAAACAAATGATCCTAAAGCGATCATTTTCTTTAATGAATCAACAAACCAGGCATCTTTCCGGGCCAACGTCATTTTTCTTCCGGATCTTGATGTATCAATATAAGTGAGTACCGGCTGAAGCTTTGCTTCGATATAAGAATTCATGTCTTTTGAAAGATCACTCACATTGAATTCTTTATTCTTATTGAAAACAGGCTTGAGCAGTACAAGTAAAATAAACAAACCGGAAAAAACAATGATCCCGGGAATGTTTTTCTTGCGATTGGAATAATATTGAACCGGAACGAATTTAAAAAGAAGTATCACTACTACGATCAGAAAAGAAGGAAACAAAACGGATTGTTTACTCAAAATACTTCCGAACGGAAGATCCTGCCCGAAGAAAATATATTTACCCGTTGCTGCCAATATTACCAGCAGTGCGCTGATCAATAAATAATTCAGCAATGTAAATCCCAATGTAACGGTTGGATAATTTGTATTGGTCCTGTTGGTGAAATCCGGATATAATTTATAAAATGGCGCAAGCATGATCACAGGCAACAGTAACAACAAGACAAATAAAAGAACAGACCACTTTCCATGCTCTGCAATGAAAAACCTGCTTGCAACCAAATCCGTTGCCTGGGCATTGTACTTGGCTCCTTTATTTTGCGGAGCATGTGGTAATAAATGAAAATAAATAGAATTTACGGCCGGGTTATTTTTTTCATAGATGAATGTATTGATGAACCATTGATTCTGCGCAGCACGAATAACAGGTTCATAGGTTTTTCCTTCTTCATAAGCCAATTGAATGGCCTTATCCGGCGGCATCGTCAATACGTCAATTCTGTATTTGGTTCTTTCCGCTTTATCTAAAATTGTTTCTTTAGGAATGAATTTGAAATAAGCCAATGAGAACAATGGCAAAAGAATGAAAAGCAATACTGTCAACCGGCTGCGTTTCATATCCGGTGCTAATACACGGCTGATATTCAAAATAACCACGAGTAAGAAAAAACAAAAGATGACCGTGAAGACGATCTGTGGCAATTGCAAAACATATCCAAGAAAATACGGAGCAAACAACAGATTCAATACAAATAAAGAAGTGTAAAGAATCGCTGATAGCACAAACACTTTCCTGTTTGCCGAATTACCTGCTGACAGGCCGGAGATGCTGTAATTGATATTTAAAAATGCTTCGTTGAACAAGAGAAAGTTCAGAAAGACGATCGCAAATCCGATATCAATAAAAATAAATACCCCCAGCAAGCTTATAGAAAGTAAAATTTTTACAGGATTGCTCAACAGCACATGAAACGATTTGAAGGTGTCGATCTTCCACCAGCTTTTTTCTGTTGAAGCCACCAATGGCGAATGCCGGTAAGAGATATAAAGGAAAATAAAATAAATCGCCATCAACACCAGCGAGATATGTCTGCAATTGTTGACATCGAAATGTTTCAGGTATGCCCAGCCAAAACAAGCCGCAAGTGATAATAGCCATGCAACGAAAAAAACATATTTTGGATAGCGCCGGGTAAATTGATTGATCGTTGAAAAACTTTGTATCTTATTGTCAATGGATTTCTTAAAATTAATTTTTTTGCCAACCAAGGAATATACCTGTTTCAACAGATCAAACCCGAAGAAAAGAGCTAATATAATTCCTGTATAAATAATGATCCTGAAATTCCATATGCTTTGCAATTGTTGCTGTGATGGCAGGTCCATTCCTTCGTAAGGTGGGAAACTTTTATAGCGCCAATAGAGAAATAATCTTGTAGAAAGAAAGACAATGGTGATGCAGGAAAGCAATTGCCATACCCAACTGCTTTGTTCTGCCGGCTTCAACAAAGCAGTAACAAAGACCAACAGGAAAAAGAATCCCAGCATTCCGAAAATACGGAATTGCCATTGGTCGCTTGTCATTACCCAACCGTTGAATTCCCAGTTATAAGTATTTCGCAATGAAAATATCCATTGAAAATTCCTGGAAGCGGCAGGTAACAATAATTTATTGTCATTCCAATCCAGTGGCAACTTTGGCTTATTTAAAAAACTTGCTTTGATATCCAGCGTTGTGTTGCCTGCTCCTTTTTGATAACTCAACAAAACCGGGGAGAAATAATCCATACTATCTCTGTCGGGTG
>DASZPW010000106.1:0-9130 GCA_035550155.1 Chitinophagaceae bacterium
GTGTCCACCATTTGCTTATTCGGAACGGTGACATACGTTTTTTGATCCGTACGAATCCTGGTGCTTCTCAACCCGATCTTTTCAATAGTGCCGGTAATAGCCTGCACTTTGACTACATCACCTGTGGTAAATGGTTTGTCAAAGAAAATTATGAATGATGCAATAAGATTTTCCAGGCTTTCCCGTAATGCCAATGCAATAGCAGCGCCTAAAATACTAAGGCCGGTTAACAGGCTCCTGATATCGAGATGAAATGCAAAACTCAATACCATCATAACCCCTATAATGATCACCAGCGCTTTAAAAAAATCTTTGAAAAAAACGATCAGTTGATTGTCCGTCTGATCGGGAGTAAGATCCGCTTTTCGCTCTAAAATAATTGCAATAAAATCTATTACCCGTAACAACAACCAGATAAAAGACACAACAAGCACGAAACTACCGAAGCTTTGAAATACTTCATGCAAAGTGAAATCATACACTTCAATATTCAGCTGATGAGGAAAATTAAGTTTATGCAACGAAACAAGCGACACGGAGATGAAAAGGAAAAAACCAAGCGGCTGTACCACCAGGCTTATAAATGATCTGCGGTCGACGTTTTTCCAGGCCTTGTGAATGAGCCGTGACAATAAACCTGCGAAATAACGGGAGATGAATCGCTTCAGTATTAAAATAAAAAGGATAATGCCAAGAACGATCAGGTAATTTTTTACTGGATTGTCCCACCAGACCCGCTGCAGAAAATCATTCATGCAATTGAAAAGATTTGTGTACTAAAAATATTGAATCCGGCGCATTGGGCGTTAATGAAATGAATAAATTTTCAGTTCGTCGCCTTTCAATGAAAATAAACGGTCAGAAGAAAAATTAAAAGCCCTGGCATTCCGAAGTTCTTCCGGCATCGTCCATTCATCCAGCCGGAAACTGCTGATTTCATACCGGTGCAGGGTATCACCATTGGCTCCGAAAATGTATTTACCGGCCACTTTGAAATCCTTCCACCCGGTGATCAGTATCTTATTTTTCAATGTTCCGTAATAATCAAACACAAATACTGCTTTGGCAGAATCATAGAGATACACATATTTATCTTCATCAAATATTTTCTGCGGGTTAGGCGAATCGCCAAACAACAAACGGAAATCAGGAGTTTCCAACAGCAATCTTCCATCTTCATCAATTTTCTTCAGCTTGTTTTCCAATTCGTCATATAGCCACACTTTATTATCATAGGATAACCCAATGGCTTTCACCTGGAAAATATTTTGTTGCCGCAGATCGATCGTATTCCGGATATTCAGAAACCGGTCCAGGATCACAATTGTAGAAAAATCTTTGTAATACAATAAAATCTTTAAGGGGTTCGATACATCGATCAGGGTTGCCTGCCCGAATTTTCTGACATCATTGAAAACAGCTACAGAATCTCCATTTTCATTTAATTTCTTGACCTGGTTACGGCTGTTAAGAATATATATATTATCGAGGTTGTCAACGGTAAAAGAAACAATATCGCCTTTGATGGTTTTAATGAGATGAAAAGATGTATCGCTTTGTGCCAGTACATAGCCTGAAAATAAAAATGCACATATTATAGTAAATAGTTGTTTCATGGTTTGCGAACAATCTTGTCATCTTTCCCGGTGTATGATCTTAGTTCCAGTTTTTCTCCATCAAAAACAGCGTACGTAAAATAATGTATCCAATCGCCGAGATTGATATACCGGCTGTTTTGTTCCAGTGCAAAATCAATGGCAAGATGCCGGTGGCCAAACACAAAATAATCGTAATGCTCTTTTTTCAATTCACTCTTGCAAAAAAGGATCAGCCATTCTTTATCTTCTCCAAGAAATATTTCTTCAGTAGCTCCGGTCTGCGCCCGGCTGCGCCGGCTTAAATAATGTGCAAGACCCATTCCAAAAAAAGGAGGCAATACCCCGAATAACCATTTACAAGCCGGGTTTCTGAAAATTTTTTTCAATCGTTTATATCCATGATCGCCGGGGCCGAGGCCATCACCATGCCCGATAAAAAACTTTTTCCCGTTTCGCTCCAATCGCTGCGGTTCAAAATAAACCGGGATATTTAATTCTATCGGGAAATAATCTTTCATCCACATATCATGGTTGCCCACAAAAAAATGAATCGGGATTCCGGAATCAGACAATTCTGCCAGTTTTCCCAGCAAACGGGTATAGCCTTTCGGAACCACTTTACGGTACTCGTACCAAAAGTCAAACATATCTCCTACCAAAAAAAGCTCTGCAGTATTATTTTTTATTTCATCCAGGAAGCGAACAATGGTCTTTTCTCTTTCAAGACTGCTTGCATGATCCGGTGCTCCGAGATGGAAATCAGATATGAAATAAATTTTTTTATCGGGAGATGCTTGCACTTGCTTATTTCTTTTGCTGAAGATAAAGTATGAGATCACCGGAAGTGATCAGCGGCCTGCCGCTCACATCACCATTATACCAGTATATCCAGGCATGTGTGATGGTGTTTTTTAAATATACTTCCGTAAGCTCACGACGGTACAACTGCATTTCATCGGGCTCCACATTCACACCTTCGTAATCATCCAGCTGGCTGATGGCCCAATAAAATTCTTCTTTACTTTTTGCGACATATAATTCACCGCTGATAAAAGCGTTGGCCCTGGAAGGAACTCCGGCAGGATAACTGCCCATATCAAATAATTTGCCCCGCACTTTTGCTTCACTCACCAAAATAAAATACCGGCTGATATATCCATACGCCGGGCTTTTGAAACCGCTACGCAACGAACCATACACGAAGAGCTGGTAAATACCGGGATCTGACATACTATAAAAATACTAAGGCTAAATGAATTACGCTTCGACAAGTAGTAAATAAACTTCTTTGGGGCCATGCACTCCCACCACAAGAGTTTTTTCAATATCAGCCGTGCGGCTGGGACCAGTAGCAAAAGTGATCAATGAAGGAAGTTGATCGCCATATTTATCTTTTATCAACTGCAATGCATCTTTGATGTCATAGACCAGTTGACTGACATATGCAATGCAAATATGCACCGGAGCATATACACTTACCGTGCGGCCACTTTGTTGTGCAGCACTCATCATGATACTTCCCGTTCTTGCCACTAATGCTTCGCATCCGGTGATGCTGACATCACAATCTTTTAATGCCACATCAGAAAAATGTTCGAAGCCATTTTGTTTTAGGGCCGCTTTTAGTTTTTCTTCCCGGCAATATATATGGTTCCACTGCTGGTGAAGAATGAGCTCCTTTAATTGAGTGATCAATTCTGCATGATTCAGGCAATAAATGAATTTACCCTGCAGTTTGGTGAACTGCTCTGCAAATTCCAGCTCTAATTCCTGTTTAGGTGGTTGGAAAAAAGATTGTTTCGTCTCGCTTTGAGGAAAAGGAAGAGGCGTTGAATGATTCAACGCCTTGCGGATTTTTTTCAGAATATTTTCTTTGGAAGTTGAAATAGCCATGACGTAAAATTAAACAGAAGGCGCCAGTCCGAAACTTCCCGTTTGCTCATCAGTCTCTCTCCGCTCTTCTTTTTTCACTTCCGGAACGGGTGCTTTTTCTTCTGCATTTTCCGGCACTGTAGTTTCAGTCACCTCCAGCAATTTTTTATCCTCGAACGGACGTTTACCGATCAAAGCTTCAACATCGCTTTGAAACAACACTTCCCGCTCCAATAATGCTTCAGCAAGTTTTTCCACCTGTTCTTTTTTCTCCGTCAGTAATTTTTTTGTCCTGTCATAAGCACTATCAATCAGTTTCCTCACTTCTTCATCGATCACTCTCGCCGTTTCATCACTGTAAGGTTTGGTAAAATTATATTCACCGCCTTGTTGCGGATCATAGAAACTGATATTTCCCACTTTATCATTCATTCCATATACCGTCACCATCGCATAAGCGATCTTGGTGATTTGCTGCAGATCGTTCTGTGCACCGGTGGAAATTTTATGAAAGAATATCTCTTCACTGGCACGGCCGCCCAGGGTCATACAGATCTGATCTTCTAATTGATCAATATTATATAGGTATTGTTCTTTCGGTGTGTATTGGGCATATCCCAATGCTGCAGTGCCTCTCGGTACGATCGTAACTTTTAACAACGGGTATGCATGTTCCAGGAACCATCCGCAAATAGCATGGCCTGCTTCATGATACGCAATGATCTTTTTTTCTTCAGGCGAAATGATCTTGCTCTTCTTCTCCAAACCACCGATCACCCGGTCCACTGCATCCTGGAAGTCTTCCATTTCTACTGCATCTTTCCCTTTACGTGCAGCGATCAATGCAGCTTCATTACAAACATTAGCGATATCAGCTCCCGCAAAACCCGGAGTTTGTTCCGCCAGTTTATGAATATCCAGCGTCTTGGAAACTTTGATCGGTTTCAGATGTACTTTGAAAATGGCTTCACGTCCTTTCAGATCCGGTTTGTCAATTGTGATCTGCCTGTCGAAACGACCGGGACGCAGTAGTGCATTGTCCAGGACATCAGGTCTATTGGTAGCAGCAAGAACAATGATGCCAACATCTGTTCCAAAACCATCCATCTCGACGAGTAATTGATTCAATGTACTTTCACGTTCATCATTACTCATCATCACATTTTTTCCCCTGGCACGGCCGATAGCATCTATTTCATCAATGAAAATAATACAGGGTGCTTTTTCTCTTGCCTGCTTGAATAAATCACGAACACGGCTGGCACCTACACCGACAAACATTTCCACAAAATCAGATCCACTCAGGCTGAAGAAAGGAACCTGGGCTTCTCCTGCTACTGCTTTTGCCAATAGAGTCTTACCGGTGCCAGGAGGACCGATCAGCAAAGCGCCTTTCGGAATTTTACCACCGAGGTTGGTATATTTTTTCGGGTTCTTTAAAAAATCAACGATCTCCATCACTTCCACTTTGGCTTCATCCAAACCAGCTACATCAGCAAAAGTGATATTCACTCTGGTTCCTTTGTCAAATAACGTTGCTTTGGATTTACCAATGTTGAATATCCCGCCGGGACCGCCACCACCACCGGCGCCACCGCCCATTTTGCGCATCACCAGCACCCACAGGCCGATAAATAATAATACCGGTAATAAGAATTGTAATATTCCGCCCAACCAGTCTTTTTCATTATCTACATCATAGGGTACTTCTTTTATCGTGGGAGTTGTTTTATAAAAATCGGACATCTCTTTATTGAAATTATCTCCCGAAACGATCTTAAAATACATTTGCGGACCTTCCTCATTTACTTTTCCGCTGATATTGGTCTTAAGATCATTCTTGTGATTGGCAAGGCCGTCCTTGTTCAGATACACTTTAACCAACTTACGGTTGTCAACGATCACATATTTATCTACTTCTCCATTCTGCACCATTTGTTTGAAGTCAATAGAATTGATCTTGATCATATTGGTGGAAAAAGGTCCAAACCAATACGAACCAATCAGCACAGCAAAAATTATTGCATATACCCAATAGATGCTGAATTTAGGCCCTTTGCGGGGTGATTGTCCCGGGTCATCGCCGGATTGCTGCCTGTTGAATCTTGGCAATCCGCCTTTATCATTTCTGTTATATGGTTCTTGTGCCATGATAGTTAATTCTGTAGTCCTGCTATTTAAGGATTATTATGAAATTAAGTTTACTCTATATAAATATTTAACTAATCGCTGTGTTTTTCTGCTTTACCATCACTCCACATATCTTCCAGTTTGTAAAAATTTCTTGTCTCAGGTGTCATGATGTGAACAACAACATTTACATAATCGATCAGCACCCATTTCATTGCCTGGTAACCTTCCTGGCGATACGGTTTTTCCCCGCATTTTTCCTGCACCTGTTCTTCCACATACTCTGACAGTGCCCTGATTTGCGGTTGGTTGTTGGCTTCGCAGATAATAAAAAAATCAGCCACCGCTTCATGTATATTGCGCAGGTCTAAGGATAGTATATTTTCTCCTTTTTTTGCCTGGATTGCGCCGATAATGGTTTTGATTATTTTCGAATTTTTTGTTAACCGGGCTGCACTTTTTTTTCCTTTAGCCTTCGGGTTGCGGTTACTCAATAATGCCAGTTGTTCCAAATATGAATTTGTTTTTCGTTTATTGCTTTAGTTCTTGGCGGGAATTCGATTTTTGCAAAAGCTTTTTTTGCATTTGAAAACCCAACCATTAAACTTATTTACTTTGCCAAAAATAACAATTAATTGCCAGAACCTTCCGCCATCAATACCATCGGAATACCATTCATTGAACTGCAATCGGTTGACAGTACCAATAACTATGCCCGAAGGCTTTTACATGAAGGTTTGGCACGTCATGGCTTTGCTGTATTTGCACATGAACAGGTGCAGGGAAAGGGACAGTGGGGCAAAACATGGGTCACTGAAAAAGATGCCAATATTATCCTGAGTACAGTGATACATCCGGGTCCGCTTCAGATCGCAGAGCAATTCCGGTTAACGGTTTGTACTGCGGTTGCAACTCATGATTTTTTTTCCCGCTATGCCGGAGATGTTACAAGGATCAAATGGCCCAACGACCTCTATTGGCAAGACAGAAAGGCAGGCGGCATTCTTATTGAAAATGTCATTGGCACCGGGTATCCTGAAACCGATCGCTGGCAATGGGCGATCATCGGAACAGGCATCAACATCAATCAAACCAGTTTTAATCCTGAATTAAAAAACCCGGTTTCACTACGACAGATAACCGGCAAAAGTTTCGATCCTGTTGCATTGGCAAAAGAACTATGTAGCCTATTGGATGAGAAATTCAAACTATTGATCGCCGGTGGTTTTGAAAAAATTTTTTCCGGGTACCTGTCTGTTTTGTATAAAAAAAATGAAGTCGTGAAACTGAGAAAAGGTAATCGTGTTTTTGAAGCAACGATCATTGACGTTTCTCCCAACGGAAAACTGATCGTTGATCGTTTGATGGAACACACCCCGACAACTATCGCTATTGATTTTGGAGAGGTCGAATGGATAGTGTAACCATTTATACTGCGAATACAAAACACCACTGACTACTCCCTCTCACCTTTCATCTCTCACTTCTCCCTCCACAACACAAAAGTCCTTGAAATGGTAAAGCCCCAGCGAAACTGTCCTTTGCCCCATGAAGTCACCGTTCTCGGAATAAAACGGTTTTCCAGGATCTCCGTAGCATTCGTGAAGTTCAGGTGAAATACGTGGCCCGCCGTAAGAAATTCAAATCCTACACCGAGCGGATCATAAAATTTAATGGATGGATGCACAGCAGAATTGGGATTTTTATATAAATCTTTGGCGGCTTGCGAATGGAATACATGAAAATAGTCAACTATAAATGCAATGTTTCTAGAGATGGGAATTCGTGCAGCGCCGCCTAATGCAAATATGGATTTATCATCACCGGGAATGACCCGGTTCCTGTGCACAAAAGATGGAACCAATTCCACACTCGCTTTTCCAAACTTACGGGCGACGATCAGTTGCACCGCCTGGCTGAGCCGGTCAGAAAAATTATTGAACGTCGTTTCTGCAGAATCAGTGTAGGGCGGATTGAACGTGGCAGATTGCATAGAAGTAACTGCCATGTTTGCAAATAGTGCCACGGACAATGGATGTGTTGGATCATTCTCTCTTTGTTCGGCAAATCGGTATTTGAAACCCAGCTCCCATAATTTTTGTACACGGCTGAAACCGGTTTGATAATTCTCCGCACCACGTACACGGGAAGTGATCATGTCCAGTCGCTTTCCCAATCCTGTCTGAAAACTTATTTTTATATCGGCTGCATTATCCAAACCAAAAAAATTCTTGATGCCACCGGCAGACCCGGCCACATCATAAAAATTATGAATGATCCTGAACACCATTTTACCTTTTCCTACCAGTTCCGTTGTATTGGCGTTGATCACCCGTTCGGATTCAAAGATCTTCACAGCAGGTTTCTGATTACTGGTTGGAGTTTCCATACCCTTCATCAGGCTGTTGAGCGTACTATCCTGCGCCATTGCCTGTAGGGAAAAAAGCATTAAAAAAAGAAAAAAACTCTTTTGCATATTCACATATTTGTTTTGTCAAAAAGAAATCGTTGATATAATCTTTAGGGTTGCTTGCAAGAAATGGTAAAATTAAAATGATGGAATGTAATATTACCGGGAAGAATGTACACACATGGGTATAAAAATTATTTCATGGCAGCTATGATCTCTTCAGCATGGGCTTTATTCTTCGGGCGGGTAAAAATTTTACGGATCACTCCTTTTTCGTCAATGACAAACGTAGTTCGCAAAACGCCCATGTATTCATGACCGAATAATTTTTTATGATCCCATACGCCATATTTTTCTAATATTTGATGCGATGTATCAGCGATCAATGTAAAGGGCAGGCCGAATTTTTTCTCAAACTTCTTGTGGCTCTTTGAATCATTGGGACTGACGCCGATCACCTCAAACCCGTTTTTCTTTAAAAGGCCGTAATTATCACGGAGATTGCAGGCTTGAATGGTGCATGTTGGCGTATCATCTTCTGGATAAAAATATAAAACCACTCTTTTACCTGTATTATTTGAAAGAACAATTTTTTTTCCATCCTGGTCGATGCCGGTAAATAACGGCGCTTTATCACCTTCTTTTAAAGTTACCATAGCAATTATTTTGTTTTAGATGCTTTTTTAATTGTGGATTGTTTGGAAACTGTTTTCTTTTTTCGATGTATTATTTTTTTCGGCGCAGGCGTATATGGATCTCGTTTGAACCACCACGTCTTAGTAGTTGAATTACCTGCGAGGTCTTCCACCGTTATTTGCAATTGATGAACTCCATACGGACAATGTTCATCAAAATCATAAATAAACGGGCCGCTTTTATCATTGGTGAAACGGATCCATTGGCCGTCTATTTCTCCATGGAAATTTTTTACAGCACCAAAATTATCTTTTACCTCAACAGAAATATTTTTTGAAGTAGTGAAATTAATAGTATCTCCGGTTCCAATATCTTTTATTTCAGGAGGAATAGTATCGATAAAAGCCTGGAAAGTACCGAAGTCGCCAAATTTTGCAGTCACCCATTCCTGCTGCCAAACTGCTTTGCGAACACTGCTGCCCAG
>DASZPW010000107.1:0-4779 GCA_035550155.1 Chitinophagaceae bacterium
GGATCAAGTAATGGTATTGATCTTTCAAGGTTTTCGCCAGGTGCTTTGGATCCGGAAAAAATCAAGTCGGTTCAAAAGGAGCTAAACTATGATCCACAACTGACTTATCTATTATGCGTTGGTAGGATAGTAAAAGATAAAGGCATAAGAGAGCTTGTACATGCCTTTTGTAGACTGTATGAAAAAAATGACCGATTGCGATTGATACTTGTCGGTTCATTCGAAGATCATTTAGACCCAATAAGTGATGAAGTAAAAAAAATTCTTAATGAACATCCGGGCATCATAATGACAGGTTGGAGAAACGATGTGGAATATTTCATGCATCTGTCATTTGCATTGATCCATCCATCGTATCGTGAAGGATTTCCAAATGTACTGCTGCAGGCCGGTGCCATGCATTGCCCGGTCATTTGCTCCCGCATAGAAGGAAATGTGGATATTGTAGAAGATGAAAAAACAGGGCTACTTTTCGAAGCGCAAAACGAAGAAGATCTTTTTCAAAAAGTAGAAAACGCTTTAGCGAATTCCAATGAAATAAAAATATATGCAGATAATTTGAGGAAAAAAATTCAGGAACGATTTGATCAAAAAGCCCTTCATAAAAAAATTAAAGACAAATACCTCGAAATTCTTGCATCGTATTAATCCTGAACCGGGATTAGGAAAACTACTATTTACTAATGAGTAAACTCACCCGATATTTTTTGAAATTGAAGTTTTTGCTATGGGATAATGGGAATAGCTTCTATTTTAGATGCTATCAAATCCAGATCAATGAAAACCACATTGAAAAAACCCATAGCCATTATTGGTTATTCAGGGCATGCTTATGTAATCATCGATATTTTTCTTAATGCAGGTCGTTTGGTGACTTCGTACTGTGATGCTGAAGAAAAATCAAAAAATCCTTACCATCTACAATACCTCGGAAGCGAATCCGGAATTTTTGACAAGCTGAAAAAATTTGATCTGTTTGTATGTGTTGGAAATAATGGCATTCGCAGCAAGGTTCATTTAGAATTGAGTAAGTATGTTCATGATCCTGTAAACGCAATTCATCCTTCAGCAGTGATCTCTCCATCTGTAAAATTAGCTGACGGCATCATGATAGCTGCAAATGCTACCATCAACCCGCTTGTTGAATTAGGCCGCGGTGTTATCTGCAATACTTCCAGCAGTATTGATCATGAATGTATCATTGACGATTTCGCTCATATTGCTCCCGGCGCTGTACTTTGCGGAAACGTAAAAGTCGGGCAAGGAACATTTGTTGGTGCAAATGCTGTAATACGCCAGGGTATTAGTATTGGTAAAAATGTTATTATCGGCGCCGGTGCAGTGATCGTCAAAGACATTCCTGATAATGTCACTGTCGTGGGCAATCCTCAGAGAATACTTGCTAAAAAGCAATCTTCAAAGTTGCAGGCCGCATAATTAATTTTTCTTTCCTGTAAAATAATTCAAAGCATGACTCACTGGTCATGCTTTTCGGCTTATCCGTTTGTTATCATACAATGTTAATTTGCGGAGAATTTGTAAATGCAATAAGTTTGCCTTCCTGCTGGAGGCATGCATTATTTTTGTACCAAAAAAATAGAAAAGTAAGATGAAAGAAAACGTAAGCAACGATCAGATTATTAAAGATCATTACAAAGTACAGGCCGGAAAACACAAGGACTCGGCCACTTCCACCATGGAGGATCTTACAACAAGATCGAAGGAAGTGACCCTGATCCGGAATTTTTTTCGTTCTCCTGTCATTAAAAAAAATTGTAACAACATCCTTGAGATTGGGTGCGGAAATGGCTATACCCTGAGTCATATGACAGCAGAATTTCCAAATTATTCATACCTGGGACTTGATTTTAGTGAAGACCTTTTGAAAATTGCAAACGATAGAAATCTTCACGGTGTGAAATTTGAACAGGGCGATGTACGTAAACTGAGATTTGATACTGATAGTTTTGATGTCGTGTTTACCGAACGTTGCATCATTAATTTACTAACCTGGGAAGAACAACAACAAGGCATAAATGAAATGCACCGTGTTTTGAAGAAAGGCGGCTATTTGCTTTTCATAGAATCTTTTTCAGATGGATATAATAATTTGAATATAGCAAGAAACCAGATGGGACTGGACAGCATTCCGATGCCTCATCACAATCTTTATTTTGAGAGAGAACCATTTGAAGCATTCATTTCTGAAAAATTTAATATTCTTGAAGCAAAGGATCTCAATGCCGATGACGCATATCCGATTCACCGGAATTTTTTGAGCAGTCATTATTTTGTTGCAAGGGTGATCCATCCACTGCTTACCAAAGGTGATCCGACAATGAGAAATACGGAGTTTGTAAAATTCTTTTCCTTTTTAACTCCTTCAGGTTGTTATTCACCCATTGAAGCCTATATCCTTCAAAAGAAATAAAAACAGCAAGTCAATATCGGATGATATATTAATCGACTTTACTAAATAATGAGGTTTATCTTATGAAGAAAGTTCTCGTAACAGGTGGCGCAGGATACATCGGGTCTGTTTTGGTTCGCATTTTATTGAATAACGGATATTTTGTTCGTGTTGTCGATTCTCTGAAATTCGGTGGTGAACCGTTATATGATATTGCACAACATCCGCATTTTGAATTCATGAAAGGTGATCTGCGTAATGATGCGGATATTGAAAAAGCATTAAAGGGGATGAATTATGTGGCTCATCTTGCAGCTATTGTTGGTGATCCCGCCTGTTCCAAATTCTCAGATGAAGCAAAAGAAGTGAATTGGACAGCATCTGTATCTTTTTTCAAAAAAGCCGAAGAAGCGGGGATTGAACGATTTGTTTTTGCTTCCACATGCAGCAATTATGGAAAAATGGCTGACCCCAATTCATTTGTTGATGAAAATTCAGAATTGCGGCCGGTTTCATTGTATGCTGAGTTAAAAGTAAAATTTGAAAATTTTTTGCTGAATGAAAATAAAGACTCTTCAATGTGCGCCACGGCATTGCGTTTCTCCACTGTTTACGGATTTTCTCCCCGGATACGGTTTGACCTGACTGTAAATGAATTTACCCGTAATGTTTGCCTCACTGGGGAACAGGAAATATGGGGTCCGCAATTTAACCGGCCTTACTGCCATGTAAATGACCTGGCGAGATCAGTGATGCTCGTTTTTGATTCACCGGTTGAAAAAGTCAGAGCTAATGTTTTTAATGTTGGCGATACAAGTGAGAACTATTCAAAGCGTATGCTTATGGAAGAAATTCAAAAACAAATTCCCGGAGCAAAAGCAATTTATGTAGAAAGAACGGAGGACCCGAGAGATTACAGGGTAAATTGCGATAAGATAAAAAAGGAGTTAGGATTTTCTATCACTAAAAAAGTACCTGATGGTATCCGTGAGATCATCAAATTGATGCGCAGCGGGATCATTACGGATCCGTATTCTCAAAAGTTCAAAAATATTTAGACTAAGATTTTAATTAACTCATATGTTGCTACTTTCCGGGCCTAATATTGCCGGTAATGAATGGAAATATGTAAAAGAATGCCTGGATACCGGTTGGGTTTCTTCGGTGGGTTCCTATGTGTCCAGGTTTGAAAATATGATGGCGGAGTACACCGGATGTAAATATGGAGTAGCTACCAGCAATGGAACTACAGCATTGCATATCGCATTATTGCTTGCCGGAGTAAAACGGGACGATTATGTAATTGCACCCAACATAACTTTTGTCGCAAGCATTAACGCTATTAAATACAATAATGCAGATCCTATTTTGATAGATGTGGATGAAGAAACCTGGCAAATGAACCTGGATCTGCTGGAGGAATTTTTAGAAAATGAAACAGACGAAAAAAATGGAGAGCTGTTCTGTGTTCGTGATGGCAGAACGATCCGATGCATTCTTCCTGTTCATGTATTGGGCAATGTTTGTGATATTGATAGACTACTTTCCATTGCAAAGAAATACAATCTGCCAGTTGTAGAAGATGCTACTGAATCTCTAGGGACATTTTATAAAGGAAAACATACTGGTGGTTTTGGCATAATGGGTTGTTTTAGCTGTAATGGAAATAAAATCATCACTACCGGCGGTGGCGGTGTCATTGTCACCAATGATGAAACGCTTGCCAAAAAAGCAAAACATCTTACTACGCAGGCTAAAAGCGATCCATTTGAGTACATGCATGATGAAGTTGGCTATAATTTCAGACTGGTGAATGTATTAGCTGCAATGGGTGTCGCCCAGTTGGAATTGCTACCTTCTTTTGTAAAACGAAAAAAAGAAATAGACGCTTTCTATAAGAAAGAATTGAATGGAATTGGAGATATTCGTTTTCAGAAAATTCATGCTGACGCTGACGCTAATCACTGGTTATTCACTATCATGACAGAAAAGCAAAAAGAAGTTCTGAGAATTCTTAACGATAGTGAAATGCAATCAAGGCCGTTTTGGGTTCCGATGAACCAGCTCCCGATGTTTGCAGATAATATTTATTACAATCACAATGATCGGTCTGGCTATATCTACAATCGTTGTTTGAGTATTCCCTGTTCTACCAATATACGTGATGAAGACATGGCGGCTGTTTCTGAAAAAATAAGATCGATCTATCAATGATCAATAATACAAATTTGCACAAAACCCCTCATCTTTGAGGGGTTTTTAATTAACGCTATGTACCGTTTTGTAAAACGTTTTTTTGATTTCCTGTTTTCTTTGATCGCAATGATCGTTTTATTACCGTTCATGATCCCGTTGATCCTGATCTTGGT
>DASZPW010000108.1:0-6475 GCA_035550155.1 Chitinophagaceae bacterium
GATCGAAATACCGCAGGGATCCCGGTCGAAATATGAAGTGGATAAAGACAGCGGCCTGCTAAAACTGGATCGTGTGATCTATTCTTCATTTCACTATCCGGTAAATTACGGTTTCATTCCCCAAACACTGGCAAAAGACAATGACCCATTAGACATCCTTGTGCTTTGTTCTCAATCGATCCAATCACTTTGTATTGTAGAAGCCAATATCATCGGCAATATGCAAATGATCGACAACGGAACACTGGACGATAAGATCATTGCCGTGGCGGCAAAAGATCCTTCGGTCAATCATTATACACAAATGAATGACCTGCCACAGCATTTTTTACTGGAACTGAGAAATTTCTTTGAACAATACAAAGTATTAGAAAATAAAAAAGTGGAGATAGATAATTTTCAAGATAAAAAGGAAGCTATAAAGATCATCGAAGAAGCGATTGAAAATTATACTCAAAACTTCAGATCATCTCAAAAATGAAAATCAGTATTCATAATTGAATAATGATCTTTCTATAAATGATTTTAATAAACCCATATCATGACGATACTAACTTTTACGCTGATCATTTTTTTAGGTTCGATGCTGGCGGGTTTCCTGGGGTCTTTGACAGGATTGGGCGGCGGCATTGTCATCATTCCGATGCTTTCCCTTGCATTTGGAATTGATATCCGCTATGCAATCGGGACTTCCATTGTCGCAGTCATTGCCACTTCTTCCGGCGCAGCTGCTGCATATGTAAAAGAAGGTATCACGAATATCAGGTTAGGCATGTTTTTGGAAATAGCCACTACTATCGGTGCTATTGTCGGTGCGTTTCTTGCCGTTTACGCTCCAACGCATCTTATTGCAATAATTTTTGGCGGGATTCTAATCTTTTCAGCAATTCTTTCTTTTCAAAAGAAAATTCATTTCATAGAAAATGAACCGGCAAAAGGATGGGCTAAGACCTTAAAGCTAAGCAGCAACTATCCGGATCACACAGGCGGCAAAGTGAACTATTCTGTAAAAAATGTTGCGGGAGGATTTGTAATGATGTGGGTAGCAGGAATCTTATCGGGATTATTAGGTATTGGTTCCGGGGCCTTAAAAGTGCTGGCCATGGATAATGTCATGAGGATACCTTTTAAAGTTTCCACCACCACCAGCAATTTTATGATTGGCGTTACAGCAGCTACCAGTGCGGTCGTTTATTTTCAGAGAGGTTACATCGATCCCGGGCTTTGTCTTCCGGTTACACTGGGAGTACTTGCGGGAGCCTCCCTGGGTTCCCGGGTGCTAACCAAAGCGCAAACAAAAGGTCTCAGGGTTGTATTTGCAATTGTAATTACAATTCTCGCCATAGAAATGATTTATAACGGGGCTACACACAGACTCTGATAAAATTTAAAACAATGAAGAATTACTGGCAGGATAAAGACATTGAAGTAGCACTTGGAAATTTACTACGCTGGGGTGTTATACTTTCCTCAGTCGTTGTACTGTTCGGCGGAGTTATTTATTTGATCCATCATGGAGGAGCAATGCCTGATTACAAAACATTTCATGGATTACTTCAACCTTATCATACGTTGTCCGATATTGTTTCCGGCGTTAAAGAATTCAAAGGTGAAGCTATCATTCAACTGGGCGTGATACTCCTGATCGCCACTCCTATTGCAAGGATCGTTTTTTCTATTATCGGTTTTATCAGGGAAAAAGATATTTTATATATTTTAATTGCATTGATCGTACTTGGCATTATCATTACCAGCATGGCATTAGGTTTAAAAGGTTAAACATTCCTCATACCTGTTTTGTAAAAACTGATATATACCAAATTTTTTCCCATGAGTATTCAAACTATTGTTTTGCTATTGCTGATCGGCCTTTTTGCCGGTATTCTCAGCGGGCTGGTCGGATTGGGTGGGGGCATCATTATTGTACCCGCACTTATTTATTTTATGTCGTATAATCAACACCAGGCGCAGGGAACATCGCTGGGTGTATTGTTGCTGCCGGTGGGTATTTTAGCCGTCATCAATTACTATAACAAAGGATTTATTGACGTAAGAGTCGTAGCATTCATAAGTATTGCATTCGTTATTGGTGGGTGGTTGGGCAGTAAAATCGCATTGTCTTTATCTCAGGTAACAGTCCGAAAGATTTTTGCCATCATTCTTTTTTATACTGCATTTAAAATGCTGGAGTGGGACACTACCATTTATAAATGGATCAAAAGTGTTTTGTAAAACCACGTGATCATGATGAAAGTCATTTTTGTTATTGTGGCGTCATTTTTTTTTAAAATTTCTCCGGCACAGCAAGCCCTGGAGCAGGTGGCAAAATATTATTTCCGTGCCAACCCATTTAACCAGGAGATCAGTAACTTTCTTCAACAGTTGATGCATGATCCCACTCTTGTTAATACATCTGTTTTTAAACGAACCGACACTTCACTGTTCTATTTCAAGGGAGACTATAAATTTCATCAACCATTTTTCTTTAAACCGGTAAGGACTACAGTGATCCTTGCGGAAAATGAAATAGTGTTGAACGATTCTTTGAATCTTATTGACACTGTTTTTACTTATCAGATCGCCGGGTACACAGCCTGGGGTGATGAAGGAGTAAATGATGTAACCCGGGAATTCAAACGCTTTGACCGTAAGTATATCAAAAAATTTGCAACAAACGATTATATAGATCTGAAATCAGGCACTGAAGTGTACGGAGCGATCCGGAATTATTTTCTTGATCTTTCGTACCTGGCGCCTTTATCTGTAGCCTGGCAAAAAATCAGCAAGAACCATGAGAATGTATTTGTGATCACATTACGGTTTAAGACAAGTGGAAATGTTGCAGTATTACCAATAACGACGGATGGACCTTAGCCGGTGCGTTCTTTTACCGGTCTCTGAATGTATGATCCCTTTTTTAGTAATGGCATCAATTCTTACTTTTCCGGAAGCATGGATGATCAGTTCATTATTCAGCAATATACCTACATGTACGATCTCATCTTTATCATTAAAAAAAGCAAGATCACCGGTCAATGCTTCTTTTAGTTTTTTGATCCTCTTACCCTGTTGTGCCTGCTGCCACGCATCACGGGGCAGATCAATACCCAGCATTTTGAAAACAGTTTTGGCAAAGCCGCTGCAATCCACACCTAACGGCGTTCTCCCTCCCCATAAATAAGGAGCATTGAGCCATTGTGCTGAAAATTTTTTTACAGTGCCTGCATCAGGAATGATCTCGTTGCGTTTGATTTTATTTCCCGTAAAACGATACTCCATAGTCCCGAATTTTCCTGCTGCCCCGTCAAATCCTAACAGCGAAGCCCCGGCTGAAATATGCATGAGTTTGTCACCTATTTCAATAGCGCTTAACAGATCTGTAGTTACCCATGTATCATATTGCATGGCAAGACTGCCGTCAATTTCTTCCATGTGTGATACAGTGATCCAGCCTTCATAATTATCCGGGATCGATTTGATCCTTGCCCATTTCTTTTTTTGTTTGAGGACGATCATTGTTTCTCCGAATAAGAGTTGATTCACAATTTCACTTTTATGAGAAGCGTTTCTCCGCACCGGCGCAGCGGGAACTTTACAGGCAGCATATTCCATGTTCGGTTATTTCATGTAATTTAAAAAAAGTCAGGATAAAATACTGTGAAATCAGGCAGCAATTGCATCTATTAAATACAAAATGATTATTTTTCATTGGTGAATGCAGAAAGATATCAACAGCTGACCGATCAGCAACTGCTTGAACATTTTTATGCCGATCACAATAATGAGTGGCTGGGCATTTTACTGCAACGCTACACCCTGCTGCTGTTAGGTTTATGTATGAAGTATCTTAAAAATGAAGAACAGGCAAAAGACAGCGTACAGCAAATATTCCTGAAAGTGATCACAGAGCTCCAAAAATATAAAGTGGAATATTTCAAATCCTGGGTCTATATGGTGGCAAAAAATCATTGCCTGATGATATTAAGAGACCGGCAGGGAAAAATACCTGCAGAACTGACCGACCGGTTGAAGATTGCGGCAGAGGAAGAACAGGATAAACAAACATTCCTGCAAAATGATCATGCAATGGAATTGATGGAAACATCCCTGAAGGAACTAAACCCAGAGCAACAACAATGTGTAACTTTGTTTTACCTGAATAAAAAAAGTTACCAGGAAATAAGCGATGTCACAGGATTCAGCATGCAGCAGGTAAAAAGTTATATTCAAAACGGAAAAAGAAACCTGCGCATACTGATAGAAAAAAAATTGAAAGAAGAAAAGAATCGCAGCTGATATGCAGGACAACTACAAAGACATATTATCCCATCTTTCCACTGAAATTGACCAGGAAACGTTATTGTTGTACCTGCAGGGCAAACTCACTGGCGAAAAAAAATACGAGGTAGAAAAGAAATTGCTGGAAAATGAATTCGCTGATGAAGCATTAGAAGGATTACAGCAATTCAAAGACCAGCAACAATTATCGTACACCGTGGAGCTTCTTAACCGTGACCTGAAGAAAAAACTGGAACGTAAAAAAATGCGGCGTCAGAAATTACAATTAAAAGATCAGTCCTGGCTTTACATCACAATCCTGATCCTCATCCTTTTGATAGTGATCAGCTACATTGTGATCCGTAAGATGCTTCAATAGAAGCACCCCTTCTTTGTTCAGAAAATATCATTCGGTTGTGAATTCCGTGCAGGTTATTCACGGTTTTTCCACCATTTTTACTGCAATATGAATTTAATATTAATTTTAAGTTATCCACAGATTAATACTGTAAATGGTTGTATTTTAAACAGCAATCACCCTTAAAATTTTTATTTTATGCGATGGGAATCTGTAAACGGAATTAACGGTCAACCGGAATATGTTTTGTGGCACAACACCAGGAAAGTGCTCACCCTAAGCTTTCATCCTGCAACTAATTCGGCAAGAGTGGAATCAGCTAAAGAAAAAAGGGTGTTCCTGATCCGCAGTGAAGGATTGTTACGCAGCAAAACTGTAATGAGAAATGAATATGGTGTTCTGATCGGGCAGCTTCGTCATGAGAACAAAGAGAATTGTATCGAAATGGAGCATGAAAAATTTTTCTATTTTATCAGGGAACATTCAAAGCAGGAAGTAGTGATCTACAAAAATTCTAAAGAAGAACCATTTACTTCCTGTGAGCTGAACCTGGATCACATGCATTTTTCACTAAATAAAAAGCTACCTGCCAAACTGGAATCAGGCCTGCTGCTTTCATTGTGTTGGTACCTGATGATGCCAGTTGTGAAAGAAAAAGCTACAAAGATGGCAGTATAACGAGATAAGAGATCTTAAAGTTCATTCCAGATTTTTTTGGCAAACGCTTCAAGCGAAGGATCCCTTGCTCCCATCAATAGCAATACGCAGTCAGTAGTAAGATGTGTGCGTACCATATTCAAAAAATCATTTCTATCTTCCACAAAAAATGCCGGCTTGTTCAATGTTATCAGATCATTGATAAGATCATTGGCAGAAATGGTTTTTTCTGCTGTGCCTCCTGCATAAAATATTTCGCTCATCCATATCTCATCCTGCGGACGCAATACGTTTGCGATCTCCGTTACAAAATCATGTCTCAAAAATCGGGTTGGCCCATATCCATGCGGTTGAAACCAGGCGATCACTTTTGAAGCAACCGGCTGGCATGCCCTGATAGCGGCTGCACATTTTACAGGATTGTGTGCAAAGTCATCGATCACCCAAACTCCATTTTTATTTCCTAAAACCTGGCTCCGGCGATAAATACCTTCATAGCTCTTTAATGCTTCGGCACAAATTTTAAGATCAACCCCCAACTGATTTGCAACAGCAACAGCCGCAAGAGCATTTTCCATATTATGTTTGCCCAATAATTTCAGATCAAAAGCAACTCTGTTTATTGTAAATGAGATATTCAACCCTACCTGATTAAAATCGATTGCTTTGTATCCAGCTTCAGAATCCGGTTCGGTAGAAAAATCCTGTTGAATATTCTGAGAGAGCGATCTTGCCAGGTGATTGGATTGATTCACGATAAAAATCCGGCTGTTATTTTTAAAAGTTGTGAAGATATCTATCAAGGTTTCCACTTCTTTGTGATCTTTATCTATATTCAATAACACACCAATCTCAGGATGATATTGAACGATGGAACCATCACTTTCGTCTGCTTCGATCACTAACAGGTCACCTGCTCCAACTTTGGCATTTCCGATCTTCCCTTTTTTTATAAGAGCCGTCAGACCTGCACCGCTGATAATTCCCGGATTCAATCCTGCAAATTCTAAAATATCGAACAACATGGCACTGGTAGTACTCTTGCCGCTAGTGCCTCCTATTGCGATCGTCTTTTTACTTTTTGCGATCAGGGCTAACAATTCGGCACGTTTTATCACCGGAATATTTAATTGCCTCGCTTTTTGTATTTCAATAACTGTGTCCTCCACAGCAGTTGAGGCT
>DASZPW010000109.1:0-17059 GCA_035550155.1 Chitinophagaceae bacterium
ATAAAATAGTGAAAGACGGAAAGACCGATGAGAATGGCAATGCCGAAGAAAGTTTTGATGTGAACGAAGATTATGCAAACTCCGGGATACTGCAGGCAAATTTTTATACAACAGTATTTGATGAAACAGGCCGACCGGTCAGCCGCATGACGGCTGCGGATATTTATACGCAGGATGTTTTCTTTGGTGTGAATTATGACTGGTATTATTATTATCCGCTCAATCAGCCAGTGAAGTTTCAATTGGTTGCTGTCAATAAAGACGGGAATGCCACCAGCGCTTCGGCAAAAGTGCAGGTGATCAAACATGAATACCATACTTCGTTGGTGAAAAGCGGCAGTTATTTCCGCTATGAATCCGCCAAGTCGGACAAGGTGATGATTGAAAGCAAGATCACAATAGGAAGTAATACTGTTTATTCTTATGTGCCCCGTTCGCCAGGGGATTATGAATTGAGAATTTATCATCCGGATGCCAATACCTATGTGAGCAGAGATTTTTATAGTTATGGAAGCTGGGGCGCTAATAACACTTCTTTTGAAGTGAACACCGAGGGAAATATTGAGATCAAGACGGATAAAGAATCTTATTATACAGGTGAGAAAGCAAAAGTTTTATTTACTACGCCATTCAGCGGACGAATGCTGGTGACTATGGAAACAGATCATGTGATCTCTTATCAATATGTAGATGTTGACAATAGAACTGCATCATTAGATCTGCCAATGAGTGGTGATGATGTGCCTAATGTTTATATCACTGCCACACTTATCAAAGCTCATGAGGTCTCAGATATTCCATTAACGGTGGCACATGGCTATGAAAGTGTGAAGGTGGAAGAAAAGAGCCGGAAAATACCGGTAGAAATCATGGCATCGAAATCGGTTCGTTCCAAAACACATCAGAAAATAAAAGTGAAAGCAGAGGCCGGAAGTTATGTGACGTTGGCGGCAGTGGATAATGGTGTGTTACAGGTGACGGATTTCAAAACACCGAACCCGTATGATTATTTCTATCAGAAAAAAGCATTGCAGGTGACTGCTTATGATCTTTATCCATTGTTGTTTCCTGAATTAAGAGCCGTGGTCAGTAGTACTGGCGGTGATGAAGGAGCAGAGATGCAAAAGAGAGTGAATCCCATGCCGGCAAAAAGAGTGAAGATCATGAGCTATTGGAGTGGCATTAAAAAAGCAAATGGAAATGGCGAAGCAGATTTTGAATTTGATATTCCACAATTCAGCGGAGAGATCCGGTTGATGGCTGTATCCTATAAAGGCCAGGATTTTGGAGGTGGAGAAAATACAATGACCGTAGCTGATCCGGTTGTTATCAGTACAGCATTGCCAAGATTCTTAAGTCCGGGTGATACAGTGAGTGTTGGAGTGACCTTGAGTAACACAACAGAGAAAGCAGCAAATTTATCTGCAACAATAAATGTTGCCGGTCCCTTGAAAGTAGCTGGTGACAGTAAACAAACTGTTTTGGTAAATGCAAAAAGTGAAGGCCGTGCTGTTTTCCAGATCGCGGCGAACCCAACAATTGATGTGGGAAAAGTTACTATCACAGTAAATGGCCTGGGAGAAAAATTCAGTGATGAAACTGATATTTCCGTTCGTCCTCCATCTACTTTGCAAAAAGTTGCCGGTAGCGGTTCTATTGAAGGAGGCAGTTCAGAAAAAGTAAATATCGGGTTAAGCGATCCGATAGCTATCGGATTCATTCCATCGAGTGTGAATTACCAATTGGTAGTAAGCCGTTCACCGGCGGTGGAACTGGCAGATCAATTGAAGTACCTTGTAGAATATCCTTATGGCTGCACCGAGCAAACTGTTTCTGCAGCTTTCCCTCAATTATATTATGGTGATCTTGCTGACCTGATGCAATTGAATGGCGCCGGCAAGAGCAATGCGAATTCCAATGTACTGGAGGCGATCCGGAAAATTAAAATGCGGCAACTGTATAATGGCGCTGTCACATTGTGGGATGATGCAGGTACCGAAGATTGGTGGGCCACCATTTATTCGGCTCATTTTTTACTCGAAGCAAAAAAAGCCGGTTTTGATGTGGACAATAGTTTATTGCAAACGATGCTGAACTATATCAATAATCGTTTACGAAATAAACAGCTCGTCACTTACTATTATAACCGGACACTTAATAAAAAGATCGCACCAAAGGAAATCGCATACGGATTATATGTGCTCGCATTGGCAGGACAAAGCAATGTACCTGCCATGAATTATTATAAAGCCAATCCAAATATACTGGCATTGGATAGTAAATATCTTTTATCAGCTGCATATGCAACAGCCGGAGATAAAAAATCGTTTGCAGCATTGTTGCCTGCTTCTTTCAGTGGCGAAGAATCAGTGGCGCAAACAGGAGGAAGTTATTACTCTGATGTAAGAGATGAAGCTATTGCATTAAATGCGTTGATCGATGTGGATCCCGGTAATTCCCAAATACCAATTATGGCGAAACATGTAAGTGATAAATTAAAATCCCGCCAATGGTTGAGTACGCAGGAAAGGGCATTTGCATTTTTAGCATTGGGAAAACTGGCGAGAAGCGCCAATCAATCCGATGCAACGGCAGAGATCGTGGTGAACGGAAAGACTATAGCAAAAGTTGATAACGGGCAATGGAAAGGAGATATGAAAGCGTTGAAAGGAACCAATATTGATATAGTCACAAAAGGAAAAGGACGATTGTATTATTACTGGATGGCCGAAGGTATCAGCAGCAGCGGCGCCTACAAGGAAGAAGATAATTATTTAAAAGTGCGTAAGCATTTTTATGATCGTTTCGGAAAGGAATTGACCGGATCAACGTTTAAACAAAATGATCTCATCATTGTTGGTATCACTTTGGAACGTTCTTTCTCTACAGACATAGACAATGTCGTAATTACTGATCTTTTGCCTGCAGGATTTGAGATTGAGAACCCCAGAACAAAAGAAATTCCGGGAATGGATTGGATCAAAGATGCATCAGAACCTACCGCATTGGATGTTCGTGATGACCGGATCAATTTCTTTGTGGATGCTACGAAGAACAAACAAGTGTATTATTATGCCGTTCGTGTTGTTTCTCCGGGCTTATATAAAATGGGTCCTGTCAGCGCTGATGCAATGTATAATGGAGAATATCATTCATACAATGGGGCGGGCATAGTAAAGGTTATACAATAAATCTTGTTTTGTCGGTGCTCCGGTGTCAACCCGGAGCACTGTTTTCTTTCACAAAATGTGAGTACAATACTGGCGGTCTTGTTCCATGCCACCGTACGCATGGTAGCGTAAACTACCTATTCAGTGGCTGATTACTTCCTGTGTACTTGCCGGTACATAGCAGGTAAAGAGCAGTCGACGGCGTGGTTCTTACGTCCATCCTTCGTTATTCTTACGTTCATGCTTCATTAAAACTGGCCGGAAAAAGGGAGATAAAAAATTTGGCACAGGTATCGGTTGGTTACTAAAAACGTATATGTCGGAATTCTTGCATCTGAGTAAACCAACAGTTATAGCTGCAAATAAACATAATTAATGACGGATACGCAATAGTAGTTTGAGAGCAATGTTTTTCCATCGGATGTTGAAAGGATTCAACATTCTTATGTTATAAAAAAAGCAAGAGTTGGGACACCGCTTATTTGATCGGAAAACAGGGACTCCCAGCAGTGAAATCTTAGATCGGTTATATCGATTTTCCGGGTATTCATAAGAGAAGGATCGGACACTTAATTTGTATATTCACTTCATGAACGATGCTGCAGATGTTTCTATAAAAAATATTGCAATCGTCTGCAATCCGCTTGCCGGAACAGGAAGAGCCATTGCAGTAGCTCAAAAAATATCTGATAAATTATCGGAAGGGCAAATCACTCATTCTGTATTTAAAGAAAACTGGCCTGAAAATTTTAATGGGTTCACCGATGTATGGGTCGTGGGCGGTGATGGCAGTCTTAATTATTTTATCAACCAATATCCTGGTATAAAAATTCCATTGGCTATTTTCAATGGCGGCACAGGCAATGATGTACACTGGTTATTGTACGGAAATAAAAATTTTGCTCAACAACTCGAACACGTTTTAACTGCGGCTGCAAAACCAATAGATGCCGGAAGATGCAATGAAAAATTTTTTATCAATGGAGTGGGGATCGGTTTTGAAGGAGCGGTGGCAGAAAGTGTAGCGGGAAAAAAGAAGAAACCCGGTAAAACTTCTTTCCTGGTCGCCATTTTGAAAAAAATATTCTTTTATCACTCGAAGTCATATACAATCCGTTCGGGAGAAATTAGTAAGCAAGGAAAATATTTAATGATCAGTGTCAGCAATGGTCGTCGTGCCGGCGGTGGTTTTCATATTGCTCCTGTTGCCGCACCTGATGATGGTTTGCTGGATGTGACATTGATCAATGCTTTATCACCTGTTTTCAGATTGCGCTGGCTGCCAGTCATAGAAAAAGGGAAGCATTTACGTCTCTCTTTCATTTCTCATTTTACAACTCAAAAAATCATTATTGAAAGTGAACAGGTACTACAAACGCATTTGGATGGCGAGATCTATAAAAGCAAGATGCTCGAAATAGAAATACTACCAGCACAATTTTTATTCCGCTATTAGTTTATAAAATAAAAAGTCTGGTTCCATGAACCAGACTCAATGACGATCTTATATCAATGAAGATTAATAATCGTTGTTGTAGCCGCCGCGGTCACGGTTGAAGCCGCCACCGCCTTTGTTGTAGCCGCCTTTTTTAAAGCCGCCACCGCCGCCGCCGAAGCTTCTTTTCTTGAAACCACCGCCGCCGCCACCTTCCGGTTTTGGACGACTTTCATTGACGACGATATTACGGCCGTCAACTTCGGTTCCATTCAATGCTGCAATGGCTGCCTGTGCTTCTGCATCATTAGCCATTTCAACAAATCCAAAGCCTTTGCTGCGTTGTGTGAATTTGTCGGTAACGATCTTTGCTGAGGCTACTTCGCCATAAGGGGCGAAAAGGTTGGACAGATCCTGATCCTTCAGGTTCCAACTAAGGTTTCCTACGTAAATGTTCATTTTGAGATGTTTTTTAAAAAATAAGTGTCAACAGTAAACAGTAACCAATGAACATTTAACGGATAATGAAAACGTTCAGGACTTGTGAAACTGTAAAGAACACCAAGACAATACAAAGTAACGTATTTTTTATTTACTTATTGCCAAAATATTCTTTTGGGGTCATTTAAAACGGGGGGTGGGCTCGGATTCAGGCTTTTAACCCCAAAATTCCTGTTTAAAATAAAAAAGTCCCCGATTTCGGAGACTTTTAGGAAATATCTGAATTTTTTATTCTGCTACTACTTCAAAATCCACTTCAGCGGAATGTCCATTGCCAAAATCAATGGTTGCTTTATACGTACCGAGTTCTTTCACCTCTTCTATGATGCTGATCTTTCTGCGATCAATTTCATAGCCCTTTTGTTCACGAATAGCCCGGCTGATCTGCAGGGGAGTTACGCTTCCGAATATTTTGCCGCTGGTTCCCGTTTTAGCACCAATCTTCAGAGGAGCTTCTTTAAGCTTTTCAATAACGCTGTTGATCTCTGCCAGCATTTTTTCTTCTTTCTTCTTCAGTTGTTTCATCTTTTCTTCCAGCCGGCCCCGATTGCCCGGGCTGGCTTCTACTGCAAGCTGGCGGGGTAACAAGTAGTTGCGGGCATAACCACTTTTAACTTTCACCACTTCATTGGCGGCACCCAAATTATCCACGTCTTTTATCAATATTACTTCCATGGGTCCTCCTTATTTTAAAAGATCGGTTACATACGGCAATAACGCCATCTGGCGAGCTTTCTTCACCGCATCGGATACTTTTCGCTGGTATTTCAGTGAATTACCGGTAAGGCGACGTGGTAATAATTTACCTTGCTCGTTCAGAAATTTTTTCAGGAACTCCACATCTTTGTAATCGATGTAGCGGATGCCATATTTTTTGAAGCGACAGAATTTTTTTACTCTTTTGTCGCTCTTAATGGCGGTCAGGTATTTGATCTCATTCTTTGCCATAGGTTATGCCTCCACTGCTTTTTCGGTTCCTGTTTTTACGCCACTTCTCTTTTTCGCATTGTACTCGACGGCGTATTTATCGAGTTTGGTGCACAGGTGACGAAGTACTGATTCGTCACGAAGAAGCTGAATTTTCAGCTTCTCATTGAAGTCGGATGGCGCAGTATATTCCAATACCCAGTAAAGACCGGTGGTCTTTTTCTGGATCGGATACGCCAGTGATTTTAGTCCCCAGGGATTTTCTGCTACTAATGTTCCGCCATTTTCTTTGACGAAAGCAGCATACTTTTTTTGTTCTGCTTTGAATTCATCATCGCTCAGAACAGGGGTAAAAATCACCATCAATTCATAATTGTTCATGACCCTGTTTTTGTTTTTAAAATAATGGGTCGCAAAGATAATAGTTTTGAGCTGGAAATCGGATAAGAAATGGAGAAATATTTGAGATAGCTATCCTGGTATGATTCTTTGAGATCTAACGAGTTAATCAAAATTACATGAATTAGGTCTTTTATATTAAAGGTAGCTGGGAGTTTAAGCTGTCTTTTTTAAAATAGCTGCATGTACCCTTTTTATAGGATGAATTTCATCGACGATTGTATAATTGTATTGCAACAGAAGATCCAAATGAACTGGGATTGCATACAGAAACCAAACGGTCCGGGGATAGTTTTTTAACGACATTTCCAATTTTTCTAAAAACTTCTCCAGTATTTCTTTTTCAAAGGGATTATTTATAAAAAACACTTCATCGTTCGCTTCAATTTTGTAATTCAATACGTCTTTACAGATAACTTTCCAGTGCAGTTGTTTCAGTTTGTCCCTGATCTTTTTCATATTCTTTGCGGCTTCTTCGCACAATTCTTTTGCAAAATCAATTCCGGTTATGGAGACAAACCCGAAATGAGCAGCTGCTACCATTACTCTTCCTTTACCACAACCGAGGTCAACAATGGAAGATGCATTTGAAAATTTTCTAAAAGATTTCAATAGAGTTTCAAGAAGATAATAACTCACTGCTTCGTACGGCGAGCTTTTACTGATATCGCCTTCCTGGATCGTAAGTTTCTCGAGCTTTTCAGGTTTTACTGTATTGATACGGTACTTGGGCCCCCGCTTTAATTCATGCCAGATAACGAAAAAAGCAAGAAAGAGATTCCAGTTAAATGACAAATAAAAAAAGTAATAAATATTATGGATGAACTTTTTCAAGGCTCACTGATTCGCAAATCAAGTATTCGCAGTTGTAATGATTTTTCTCCATTCCATTCATTTTCGTCGATCTTAAAGACAATATCTATAGGTTTTTTTGACTGAAGTAAAGAAAACTTTTCAGCCATACCAAAGCCAATTCCCGTGAATGTGACTTTTCCCTGCCGTAATGAAAAACGCAAATGCTCTTCTTTGACAATTTTTGAATAACCTGTGTCGGTAACATTACGGGAAATAAAAACGGGGCGGAGATTTTCAGGACCAAACGGTTCCATCTGTGATACGATATTATAAAATGACCATTTGATATCTGAAAAAGTAATTTCAGAATCAATTATTAATTCAGGTATCAACAAATCTGCAGTGATTGTAGCTGAAACTACTTCTTCAAATTTGTTCCGGAATGCATCGATTTTTTCAAGTTCCAGGGTCATACCTGCTGCGGCAAAATGTCCCCCGTATCCCAGCAAATATTCTTTGCAGGCATGGATCGCTTCGTACAGATTGAAGCCCGGAACACTCCGGGCACTGCCGGCAGCATAGTCTCCTGATTGTGTCAAGACAATTGTCGGTCTATAAAAATGTTCGATCAACCGGGAAGCTACAATTCCAACTACTCCTTTGTGCCAATGCGGTTCAAATACTACTGTTGATTTTCTACTGATCCATTCGTCTTTACTTTTGATCAAGGCCAGCGCTTCTTCAGTAATGCTGGAGTCAGCTTCTTTACGATCTGTGTTATCGCTATGCAGCATTTCAGCAAATTGCAATGCTTCCTCATAATTTTCTGCCACGAACATTTGAACTGCTTTCCGGGCATCATCCATTCTTCCGGCTGCATTCACCCGGGGAGCGATCATGAAAACAAGATTGTTTATATGAAGTGTTTTTGTCAAGCCACTTAAGTGAGAAAGTGCTTTTATTCCGTTGTTGGGATCTTCATTTGCTTTTTTTAATCCATAAAATGCCAGTATCCTGTTTTCCCCGGTCATGGGAACAATATCTGCTGCAATGGCAGTAGCAACCAGGTCAAGATATTTATAAGACTCTTCTTTCGGGAGCTTTAGTTTTTCTGCTAGTGCTGTTATTAATTTAAAGCCTACACCGCAACCGCAAAGTTCTTTATAGGGATAGCTGCAATCTTTTTGTTTGGGATTTAAAACAGCTACTGCTGGTGGCAAGATCTCATCCGGCAAATGATGATCGCAAACGATAAAATCGATTTCCAGGTCTCTGGCGTAGGAGATCAGTTCTACAGACTTAATTCCGCAGTCAAGAGAAATGATCAAAGTAAATCCGTTTTCTTTGGCAAAATCAATCCCGGCTTTGCTGATGCCATAACCTTCCCGATAACGATGCGGAATGTAAAAATCAAGTTGAGGATGAATTTTTTTCAGAAATTGATACATACATGCCACAGCAGTAGTGCCATCTACGTCATAGTCTCCAAAAACTAAAATCTTTTCATTGTTTTTTGTTGCAAGCAAAATCCTATCAACAGCTTTACCCATGTCTTTCATCAGCCAGGGATCATGCAATTGATTTAATTGGGGCCGAAAAAAATCTTTTGCTTCTTGAAAAGTTGTAATACCCCGCTGTACTAATATTTTGCAAATGGCAGGATGAATGTTCAATGATTGCCTGAGTAATTCGGCAGCGGATGCATCGGCGGTCAATATGTTCCATCTTTTATGCATTTCCTGTTGTTTCAATATTTACGTTCTGTTACGAATAGTACAAGATCTTCTAAGCCTTTCCGGGCAGGAGATTCAGGGAATTCATGAAGAATTTGCAAGGCTTTTGTTTTATAATCATTCATTTTCTCCGCGGCGTATGCGATGCCGCCCACTTCCTCCACTTTTTGTATCACCCATTTCACTTTTTCTGCATCGCGGTTGTTATGCTTAATGATTCGAATCATTTGCCTGCGATCAGAGGTATTAATTTTATTCAAAGCGTATATAATAGGCAGGGTCAGTTTTTTTTCTTTGATATCGTTGCCGGTAGGTTTACCGATTTTTTCACTGGCATAATCAAACAGATCGTCTTTGATCTGGAAAGCCATACCGGTTTTTTCGCCAAAGAGAGTCATTTTGGCTGTAACAGACTTATCACTGCTTGTGGACCATGCACCCGCAGCACAAGCTGATGCAAGCAGAGATGCTGTTTTATTACGTATGATCTCAAAATACACTTCTTCATTCAGGTTCAGTGATCTTGTTTTTTCGATTTGTAGCAGTTCGCCCTCACTCATTTTCCGGACAGCATCCGATAAAATATGCAAGGTCTGATAGTCGTCATGATCGAGTGATAGTAGTAATCCTTTTGCCAACAGATAATCGCCGATGAGAACAGTTGCTTTCGCTTTCCATAAAGCATATACAGAAAAAAATCCCCTACGTTCCATTGCATCATCCACCACATCATCGTGGATCAGAGTGGCGGTGTGCAACAGTTCAACGAGCGAGGCTGCCCTGTACGTAGCGTCATTGATTTCACCACAGAGTTTGGCTGATAAAAGCACAAACATTGGTCGCAGTTGTTTGCCTTTGCGTTTTACAACATAGCGCATGATGCGGTCCAGCAAAGGCGCCTGGCTCTTAGCCGCTTCCCGAAAGCGCTTTTCGAAGGTCTTTAATTCTGATTCAATTATTTCAGTAGGTAAATGCATAACGAAAATTCAGGCAATTTACATCCAAAAAAATAATAGGTAATTCGGGTGAAGAAATGCCCGATTATGCAACTAAGTAATTGAAAAATAAAGAAGGTAGGTGGCAAATAATCTATTGAAAAATTTGGTAATTGAGCTTCAATCTATATTTTTGCCAAATATTAGGACATCGTTTTTCATTAATCTTAATCCTTAGTTATGGCAAGCAAAAAGTATACTCTACTTGCAGCATTGTTCTGCATGATGACTTCATTTGTGTTTGGACAAAGGGTTGGAACCAGTTATGATGTAAAAGATACATCACTCGTTCCGACGAAAAGAATGCCCCAGCACACTGAATTTTTAAACGGGACTTACAATTTTCCCGCCAAACCACGCAACCAATGGGAGGTTGGAATAAAAGCAGGCGCATTTACCGTTAGTGGTGATGTACCAGCCATTTTTCCAACACCAGGTTTTGGTTTGCATGTAAGAAAAGCCTTTGGTTATATTTTTTCCATGCGTTTGGAATATATGTATGGAATTGGAAAAGGCCTGAGCTGGCTTCCTTCGTATAACTACTCTAAAAACACCCCATGGGCGAATGCCGGTTATTCTGCTCCTGTAAGGACATCAACCGGCCAGATCGTTTCTACTACCGGTAGCCAAACTTTTGACCCTGTTTATTATAACTATAAAACAAAAGTTCAGGATCTTTCATTACAAGGTGTAGTTACATTGAATAATATTCGTTTTCATAAATCAAAGACAGGTTTTAATACTTATGCTTTCGGCGGAATCGGTGCATCCATCTACGATACAAAAGTTAATGCACTAGGTTCTGATGGGCAGCGATATAATTTTGCTTCCATAACCAACTCGGGGATCTATAAGAATCGGAAAGATACCCGCAAGGCTCTGAAGGATCTTATGGATAATAGCTACGAATCAGCAGCTGAAAATGAAGGCACCCGTCGTCCCAAACTTTTCGGACAAACCTTTTTGCCTACTGCTACTTTCGGAGCTGGCATAGCTTTCAAGTTGAGCAATCGCCTGAACCTGGCTATAGAAGATCGTTGGACAGTTACCCGTAACGATCTTATCGATGGTCAGCGCTGGCAGGAACATGCAGAAGGTGATCCTGTTTTAACTGGTGATTTCGATACCTATAATTTTGGTAGCGTTGGTTTAAATATTAACCTTGGCGCTAAATCTGTTGAACCGCTCTGGTGGCTGAACCCATTGGATTATGCATATAGCGAGATTCGCAATCCTCGCCTGATGCGTTTGCCGAAACCGGTATTGCCAGATAGTGATGGTGATGGAATTACTGACCAGTTTGACCAGGAACAAACTCCACAGGGATGTCCTGTTGACAGCCATGGTGTAAGCAAAGACACAGATGGTGATGGTGTTCCTGACTGTAAGGATAAAGAATTGATTACTCCGACATATTGCCAACCGGTAGATGCTGACGGTGTAGGAAAATGTCCTTGCCCGCCGGAATCTTGCTTCCCGAAACAGCCGGTAGTAGCACAGCTGACCTGCGCTCAGAAAATGGGTGCTTTGCCAAGCGTAGCTTTCAAACCTAATTCTAACAAGCTGAGTGATGATGCAAAAGCTGTATTAGCTACTGTAGCTTCCAGAATGCGCAATAATCCTGAGTGTAAAGTTGTAGTGGTTGGTTATTGCTCTTCCAGTAAGAAAGAACAACAATTGAGCTGGGATCATGTAAATGCTGTGATCACTTACCTGGCAGAAAAAGAAGGCATCAATGCTGACCGCTTCATTTTCAACTATGGACAAGATGGCGGCGATTGCAATACTGTTGATCTGCGTGCAGCTAATGAAGGTGAAGAAGGTCCGAATATGGTGCCAGCACCTCACCCCAACCTGCAGAAGAAAAACAGATAATAATGTGTGATACTTTTTGCTGATAAATACAAGCCCTCTCGAAATGAGAGGGCTTTTTATTATCAATAACGCCCCTCAAAATGGTCAACCTGCCGGGATAATTCCCCTTTATCAAAACCTTAACCCGCCTGGTTTGGAGAGTTCTCTTTTTTAAGTAATTTTTGTCAGTAAGCATTAACTTTGCACACTTTTATGAAAGCAGCCATACTTTTAGCATTTACAGTTGTCCTGTCAAGCTGCGGCAACCAATTCGCCAAGATCATGAAGAGCCATGATGCTGATTACAAGCTGAGGATGGCGGAACAATATTTTGTAAAAAAATCTTATAATAAAGCCCAGCAGTTATTTGAAGATGTGATGCCTTATTTTAAGACCTCAAAGGAATTTGAAGATCTTTATTATAAATATGCGTATTGCGCCTGGTACCAGGAAGATTATCTGAATGCGGAAAATCTTTTTAAAAGCTACCTGGAAATCTTTCCTAATAGTGCCCGTGCCGAGGAGATAGATTTCATGCATGCCAAATCCTTTTATGAGCAATCTCCAAAACCTGAATTAGATCAAACTAATACTATCAAAGCAATGGGTATGATGCAGACGTTTATCAATACTCACCCGGGTTCGCCACGAAATAAAGAGGCCAGTGAGATCATTGATATTTGTCGTAATAAACTGGAGACCAAAGATTACAAAAGCGCCCAGTTATATTATGACCTGGGTCAATTTCGGGCAGCCGGAGTTTCTTTTACACAGGTATTAAACAACTACCCGGAATCACCGAAAGCAGACGAATACAAATTAATGATCATTAAGTCTTATTTTCGCTTTGCAGAATTGAGCGTCGAAGAAAAGAAAAGAGAACGTTTTCAGCAGGTAATAGATGAATGTAATGACTTTAGCGACCGTTTTCCAGACAGTAAATTAAAGAAGGAAGCAGAACATTATTTGGACTTATCACAAACCAATATTAAAAATTTATCAAATGAGCAAGTTAAGACGTCAACTTAGTGTAGGTACCAGCAGTATTGTGGAAACAAAAAACCTGGACGATATCAAAAGCAGGACAGGGAATCTTTATGAATCTATTGCCATCATTGGCAAAAGAGCTAACCAGATCAATATTTCTCTGAAAGAAGAATTGCATAATAAACTCGAAGAATTTGCCAGCCATACAGACAGCCTGGAAGAAATTCATGAGAATAAAGAACAAATTGAAATTTCCAGGGCTTATGAACGTATGCCCAATCCGGCGCTGCTGGCTACACAGGAATTCCTTGAGGATAAAGTGTATTTCCGCAAAGGGGAAGATGAACTTTTCAATTAATTTTTCAATAAACCGTTTCATGAAATAAAGCGATTCGTAACAACGAATCGCTTTTACTTTCTATAAGTAAGTGGTAATTTTGAAAGCCGATGCTACAGGGCAAAAAAATATTATTAGGCATTACCGGAAGCATTGCTGCTTATAAAACTCCTTTTCTTGTACGCTTATTGATAAAGGCAGGAGCAGACGTAAAAGTGATCATGACACCTTCTGCAAAAGATTTTGTTTCAAAACTTACTCTTTCCACGCTTTCACGAAATCCTGTTTTGACCGATCTGTTCGATGAAGAAAGCTGGGCCAATCATGTAATGCTGGGCCGATGGGCCGATTTATTGCTGATCGCTCCTTTAAGTTGTAATACACTTGCTAAAATGGCGAATGGCCAATGCGATAATCTTTTACTGGCAGCTTATTTTTCTGCCACTTGCCCGGTTGTTGTAGCGCCGGCTATGGATGAAGATATGTGGCATCATCCCGCTACACAACAAAATATTTCGAAGCTGGAATCATTCGGGAATACCATCATACCTGTTGATAAAGGAGAACTCGCCAGCGGGTTAAATGGAGAAGGAAGAATGGCTGAGCCAGAACATATCGTTCAATTTCTCACAGAAACTTTTTTTTTGCCTAAACAACTTACCGGAAAAAAAGCGTTGGTTTCAGCGGGTCCTACGTACGAACCAATAGACCCGGTTCGTTTTATTGGCAATCATTCTTCAGGAAAAATGGGCTTTGCGATTGCAAAAGAATTACATCTGCGAGGGGCAGACGTTACGCTTGTGACCGGGCCTGCCCATGGGGGATTTTCAATTCCCGGTATTACAACAATAAACGTAACGACTGCACAGGAGATGTATGATGTTTGTAATGATAAGTTTGATAGTTCTGATATTACTGTCATGGCGGCTGCGGTTGCAGATTACACGCCTGCAAATCCTGCCCAGGAAAAAATAAAAAAGAGCAGTGATACCTTGATGCTTGAATTGAAAAAAACAAAGGACGTTTTAAAAAATCTCGGCATGAACAAGAAGCCGGGGCAGTTATTGATCGGCTTTGCACTTGAAACCACCAATGAAAAAAATAATGCATTAAAAAAACTGGAGGAAAAAAACGCCGATCTGATCGTACTGAATTCACTAAAAGATGCAGGGGCCGGATTTGGATATGATACCAATAAGATCACTATTTTCAGTAAGAACGGGACTGAATTCCGGTTTGAACAAAAATCCAAATCTGCTGTGGCAAAAGATATTGTTGATACAATAATTCATCTTTATTATGAATAAAAAAATTGTTTGGGGAGTCGTGGCATTTTTATTTGCTTCCGGTGCACAGGGCCAGGAATTACAGGCCCGTTTGACCGTTTCGGCCGTAAAGATCAATAGCCAGGTAAACAAAAAAATTTTTCAAACACTGCAAACAGGGCTTTCCAATTTTTTAAATAACAGGAAGTGGACTCCTGATAATTTTCAACCCAATGAAAAAATACAATGCAATTTCTACCTGAGCGTAGAGCAGGATCTTGGCAATAATGTATTCAAAGGCAAGTTAACGGTGCAGGCTGCACGGCCTATACTCAACAGCACATACCAGTCACCAATTATCAATTTCCTGGATGACAATATCACTTTTCGTTATGTAGAATTTCAACCTATTGAATTTAATGAAAACCGGATACAGGGCGCTGACCCGGTAGCCGCCAATCTTACGGCGATATTTGCATATTATGTCGATATTATTCTGGGATTTGATTATGATTCTTTCTCTCCCAGGGGCGGCGATGTATATTTTCAAAAAGCCTGGAATATTGTAAATAATGCTCCGGAGAGCAGCAATATTTCAGGGTGGAAACCATTTGATGGCCAACGTAATCGTTATTGGCTTGCTGAAAACCTGAACAATAACCAATATGCGTTGATCCATGATGCCGTTTATTCTTATTATCGTTCAGGCCTTGATAATTTTTATGACAATGAAAATACGGGCCGAAATGGCGTGATGAATTGCATCAATTACCTCAATACGATCAATTCGGAAAACCCGAACTCGATGATCCTTTCATTCTTTATGCAGGGGAAAAGCGCTGAGTTGATTAAAGTCTTCAGTCATGCAGACCCGGGTACCAAAAGCCGGGTAAGGGATATTTTACAAAAAATCGACATCACAAACATTTCTGCCTATAAAGAATTGAAATGAAGAATTATTTTCCATTTGTATTCTTTGCTTTAGTGTTTTTTTCCTGCTCGGGGAAAAATAAAATCCCCAGTACTGTATTGCCTCAAAATAAAATGGTAGCTGTACTCTGGGATATGTTTCGTGCCGATCAGTTTCTTATGTCATATGTTTTACCTGCCGATAGCACTCTTCATAAGAATGATGAAGTGGTCAGGTATTATGAGGAAATATTTAAACTACATCAGATAAACAGAGCCACTTTTCAAACAAGTTTTACTTTTTATGAAGCACATCCTCTCCTTATGAAACAACTGCTCGACTCCCTGAATGCAAAAGGAACTGCTTCCAACCAGGATCTGAACCAGCCATCAATTTCAGACAGCAGTTTGATCCGTAAAATCCATCCGGCAATTCAGTAATGGTTAGGTCGTGTTTTCATTGCTCCAACTTTGCTAATTTTACTGTTCAACTGTAATTTTTATGAATAAAGTCGTAGCGGACGCTCATGAAGCAATTCGGGATATTTACGATGGTGCGGTGTTGATGCTGGGAGGTTTTGGTTTATGCGGCATTCCGGAAAATTGTATCGCAGCTCTTGTAAAAAAAGGAGTAAAGCAACTAACCTGCATCTCTAATAATGCCGGTGTTGACGATTTTGGGATTGGTCTTTTGCTGCAGACAAAGCAGGTAAAAAAAATGATTTCATCTTATGTAGGAGAGAATGCTGAATTTGAACGGCAACTATTAAGCGGAGAACTGGAAGTGGAATTAATTCCTCAAGGTACATTAGCAACACGGTGTATGGCAGCAGGCTACGGCCTACCTGCTATTTATACTCCTGCCGGTGTAGGAACGGAAGTGGCTGAAGGAAAAGAAGTGAGAAATTTTAATGGTAAAGATTACCTGATGGAATATGCACTGGAAGCAGATTTTGCCATAGTAAAAGCATGGAAAGGAGATACAATGGGTAACCTGATTTATAAAGAAACGGCCCGCAATTTTAATCCGTTGATGGCAATGGCCGGTACAATCACCATAGCTGAAGTGGAAGAGTTAGTTCCTGCGGGTCAGTTGGACCCCAACGCTATTCACACACCGGGCATTTATGTACACCGGGTTTTCCAGGGACAGAATTATGAAAAAAGGATTGAACAAAAGACAGTGCGGAAAAAATAATCTGATGATTCAATAAGTCATCGGCTCATACAATAATTTTTTTATGGCATTAACAAAAGAACAGATTGCACAACGGATCGCAAAAGAATTACGGGACGGATATTATGTGAATTTGGGAATTGGCATTCCTACTTTGGTAGCGAATTATATTCCGGCAGGAATTGATGTGGTCTTGCAAAGTGAAAATGGTTTGCTCGGCATGGGGCCGTTTCCTTACGAAGGTGAAGAAGATCCTGACCTGATCAACGCCGGCAAACAAACTATTACTACACTTCCGGGCTCTGCTTTTTTTGATTCAGCTATGAGTTTTGGGATGATAAGAGCCGGTAAAGTTGATCTTACTGTACTTGGCGCTATGGAAGTAAGCGAGCAGGGAGATATTGCCAGCTGGAAAATTCCCGGTAAGATGGTAAAAGGAATGGGTGGAGCTATGGACCTGGTGGCCAGCGCCAGGAATATCATCGTGGCTATGCAGCATACGAACCCGAAAGGAGAGTCGAAGCTGTTGCCGGCGTGTACCCTGCCGTTGACGGGTGTGAAATGTGTGAAGAAAG
>DASZPW010000110.1:0-24136 GCA_035550155.1 Chitinophagaceae bacterium
TGACAACATTCTTCGCCAGTTTGCTTTTCCTATATCCATACAAAAAATAAATTAACAGCCCTATCAATAGCCAGCTTAAAAACCATGCCCAGTTACTTTTTGTCATTCCTGTAAGGAGATACAAACAGGTGGTCAAACCCATCAACGGGATCAATGAAAAATTTTTGATGATCGTAGCAATACTCATGATGAAACAAACCAGCCAGAATATGATCAGAGAAATTTTCGGCGTAGCCAGGTCCATGAAGCTGATCTTTCCTGCAACGTAGTCCGGGTTTGAAGCAAAATCGAATGAGAACATGTCACTTACATAATTTTTAATTGTTGTTGAAAAAAGAATGAATGCGGCGATCACAATCAGCGGGTAAACGAACTTTCCATTCACATAAGGAAGGTTGAATCTTCCTGCCACTTTCTCTTTTCTTGGAATTAACAGGATACCACCACAAACTAACACAAATGCAAACAATGTGGCAATGCTGGTAAAATCCAATACAAATGTTTTATCTGTAAATAAAATAGGGACACCGACTACCAATCCTGTAACAATCGTTGCAAATGAAGGTGTGTTAAATTTAGCATGGATCTTTTGAAATACAGGCGGCAGCAATCCATCCCGGCTCATGCTCATCCAGATGCGGGGTTGTCCCATCTGGAAAACTAATAATACACTAGTCATTGCAATCACGGCGCAAATTGAAACCAGGAACTGCATCCATCCAACATTCAGATTTTGTTTTTCAAATATAAATGCAAGGGGATCTCCCACTCCGCTAAAATTCCGGTAATTAACAGCACCTGAAAGCACCAATGACAATAAAATATAAATGATGGTACAAATGATCAATGAAAGGATCATTCCTCTCGGTAAATCTCTTTGCGGGTTCTTACTTTCTTCGGCTAAAACACTCACTGCATCAAAACCTATGTAAGCAAAAAATACTCCGCTCACGGCAGCCATCACACCTCCGAATCCATTTGGCATAAAACTTTTTATCCCTGCGTCATTCACCGGCATCCAATTGTGTGTAAGCCCGCCACTGAAGATCAGCCAGCCACCAACGAGGATCACAATCGTTACTACAGCAAGTTTGAGCATCACCATTATGTTGCTGAGGTTCCTGCTTTCTTTGATACCACGGAAAACAAGCCAGGTGATTAGCAAATTGATGACCAGCGCAGGCACATCTAAAATGATCCTTAAACCAGCAATTATCGGTGCACTATTCCATGCAGAAATAATTTCAGGGTCAGTTGAACCTGCATTCAAAGCATGCTTTACTTCAGCATAGCTGTTGCTAAGAAAATCAGGTACATGAAGATTCATATGCAGCAGATCGCCCAACTTATCCATGAATGAAGTGAAATAATCGCTCCAGCTGAAGGCAACATAAATATTGCCGATAGAATATTCCATGATCAACGCCCAGCCGATGATCCATGCAAACAATTCACCAAAACTTGCATACGCATACGTGTAGGCGCTGCCTGCAACCGGAATGCGGCTGGCGAATTCTGAATAACAAAAAGCAGTAAAGGCACAGGCAATACCGGTAATAACAAATAAAATAACTACACCAGGTCCGCCGCTAAAGACTGCCGAACCCAGACTGCTAAAACTTCCTGCACCAATAATGGCGGCTATACCAAAAAAAGTAAGATCCTTTACAGTAAGTACTCTTTTCAATCCGCTACCATGTCCTTCTTCACTTCCTTCTGCCAGTATTGCTCCTATCTTTTTTGTCCTGAATAAAGAATTTGCCATTGCCATTGGTTTTGATCGTTCAAAATAGAGAAAAAAGATTGATTAAAGATCGGGATATCTGATTTTTTTCAGTTAACTGAATAGTTGACTAAAATCAGTGCTAAACTTATCAAAAGTCATTCATGTCAGAAAATTTTAAGATCACATTTGTTCTTTAAAATTATTGATATGGAAACAACTGTCAGGCACATTATCACTCCTAGTTACACGGAAACTACTTACAGAAGGATCTCTTTTTGGAAACGTTTTATCAGTTGGTCGGCAAAACAAGAAGAAAACCGTATGCTTTGGGCTGCGATTGCCATTCTCGGCCATGGATGCATTATTACGATCGTCACTATGATTGCGATCATTTTTTCAGGAAACCATTTTATTTACTGGCCTTTTGCAATTGGGGCTATGGCCATGTCGGTGGTAAGTTACCTGGCCGCTTTGCCCACTAAAGTAACTATCCCGATATTTTTTATCAGCCTCTTAATAGATATTGCTATTATTGCGCTCTGCTGTATAAATGGATTTAGCGGAAGCTCGGTATATTATTAAACCCATCAATATTCTCTTACTACCAGGAAATGAGCCAGCTCTCTGAGCGGCTCTTTTCTTTTTGATATGACTGCAATGTCTTCAAGATGAGCGAGGGCTTCATCCAAAAATTTATTTTTCAGCTCCAATGCCCAGGCATCCACTTTCGCATCACGGAATATCTGCAACATTTTTTCTACTTTATTGGCGGGATTTGTTTTCAGAAGTGATTGCAGTTCTTTTTTTGCCGGACCCGAAGCCACTTCCATTGCATGTATAAGTAAGAATGTTTTTTTATTTGCTAAAATATCTCCACCAACCTGTTTCCCGAATTTACCCGGATCACCAAATGCATCAAGATAGTCATCCTGCACCTGGAATGCCAGTCCCAGTTTTTTTCCAAAATCATACAACAAATTCTGATTCCGTTCTCCGGCCCCGCCTAAAATAGTTCCCATTTTCAGGCTTGCTGCCAACAGTACCGAAGTTTTTTGACTGATCATGTGCAGGTATTCTTCCAGACTCACTTTATCTTTTTTTTCAAAATCCATATCGGTTTGCTGTCCTTCACACACTTCTCTTGCTGTTTGATTGAACAAACGAAGAATATCATGCAAATACAATGAATCAATTTTATTCAGATAGTCATATGCCATCACCAGCATTACGTCCCCGGCAAGCATCGCCGTACTTTCTCCATATTTTGAATGTACTGTTTCAAGTCCGCGGCGAAGTGGAGCCTTGTCCATAATATCGTCATGAATAAGCGTAAAGTTGTGAAATAGTTCAATGGCAGTTGCAACATGCCAGGCATCGGGATTGATCTCATCCACTAACTCATTTCCCATCAGGCATAGTACAGGGCGGATGCGTTTCCCCCCCATTTTCAAAAAATATTCATTCGGCTCATACAATGAAGCCGGCTGCGCCGGGAAATGTGTTCTATCAAACTGCAGCGCAAATTTCTGCGATAGTAATTCAAAACTTTGCATACGGTAAAATAAAAAGGATCATTTTTTATTTTTCAATTTTTCTCCTCCGCCTTGCCTTCCGGTTTTTTTTGTTTTTCCAACTTTCAATCCGCTTGCGATGACCCATTCATAATCCAATTGCCTTCGTGATAAATTAGCGGACACTACTTTTATCCAAACCTTGTCGCCCATCCGGAACTTGCGGCCGGTCCTTTGCCCAACGAGGCAATAATCTTCTTCTATGTGCCGGAACTCATCATATTCCAATAAACTATTCACACTAACCAATCCTTCGCATTTATGTTCGATAGTTTCTACCCAAAACCCGAATGAGGCTACACCGCTTATGACTCCTTCAAATTCATCCCCCAAAAAATTTTTCATGTATTGCACCTGTTTGTATTTATTGGCTGCCCGCTCCGCTTCCATCGCTGCCCGTTCTCTTTCGCTGGTGTGTTTGCATTTATCTTCCATTTTATTGTCAGCAACAACTTTTCCATACAACGCCTGCTCCAAAACACGATGCACCTGTATATCAGGATAACGACGAATTGGAGAAGTAAAGTGGCAATAATATTCGAACCCGAGTCCGTAATGGCCTACATTTTCCGTAGAATATTTTGCTTTGGCCATGGTGCGTATGCCTAATTGTTCCAGCACATGCTGCTCCGGTTTGCCATGTACATTTTTCAGCATTTGATTGAATGAAGCTGCAATGGATTCCGGAGTAGAAGTATCAAAACTATATCCGAATTTATTGGCAAATGCAATGAACGGAATTAATTTTTCTTTATCGGGGTCATCATGTACACGATACGGAAACGGAACCGGTTTATTGTTCACTTTTATTTTTGAAAGAAATTCTGCCACCAACCTGTTGGCAAGAAGCATAAATTCTTCGATAAGTTGATGCGCTTCCTTGCTTTCTTTGATTATGATGCCGATCGGATCGCCTTTCTCATCCAATTTAAACCGCACTTCCTGTGAAGAAAAATTGATAGCGCCGCTATCAAATCTTTGTTTACGCATTTTTTGAGCCAGCTCATTCAACATAAAAATTTCTTCATTGTACAATCCATCATTCGTTTCGATGATCTCCTGCACTTCTTCATAAGTAAACCGGTGATCGGAGTGAATGATCGTTTTCCCAAGCCAGTATTGTTTTACTTCTGCCTTGGGAGTAATTTCAAAATTCGCAGAAAAAGTCAGTTTGTCTTCATGCGGACGCAACGAGCACAAAACATTTGATATGTGTTCCGGCAACATGGGATTTACCCGGTCGGGTAAATATACGGAAGTGGCTTTTTGATAAGCTGCCTGGTCTAAAGCAGTATCCGGTTCCACATAATGACTCACATCTGCAATATGAACCCCGATCTCATAATTTCCGTTTTTCAGTTTTGTAAATGAAATAGCATCATCAAAATCTTTTGCATCTACCGGGTCAATGGTAAATGTGAGCACATTTCGAAGATCTTTCCGGTTCTTAATATCGCTCTTTGAAATGGAATCAGGAATTCTTGCTGCTACTTCCAAAGCATCGTCGGGATATTCAATTGGAAAACCATTTTCCAGCAGGATCTCTTTCATCGCGGCATCATTTAGATTTTCCTTATCCAGGACACTGACCACTTCTCCCACCGGCCTCTTGCCATCTTTTTCCCACTCTGTGATGCGAACTACCACACGGTCATTATCTTTTGCCTTATTGATATTGGGAAGTGGAATAAAAATATCAGGCATCGGTTTGTCCATTTCAGGAATGAAAAAGGCAAATCCTTTATTCATTTCAAGGTGCCCGATAAATTCTGTTCGTTTTCTTTCAACGATAGCAGCAACGACGCCTTGCAAACGGCGTCCCTTCCCTTCCTTAAGTCGCACCCGTACCGTATCTCCATGCAACGCAGTATTCAGATCTGAAGGCCGGATCAAAATATCTGCATCGAGATTATCAGCTGTCACAAATCCCATACCTGAGCGGGTGATCTCAATAGCTCCCCTCATCAATTTATCTCCGGATGCCCCTTGTCTCTTCTTTTGTTTCCGTGAATTTTTTCTGCCCATCGGTTGTTTATCTTTTACTTAAATTCCTGAATGAAATTAATGATCTTCCCGTTAAATATGTTGCCTTCGTCAAATAAAAAACCGTGTTGAACCGGTAGTATATAAAATGGCATTGCGGCTATCTCATTGCTGAATTTCAGTAACCGCACTGCATCTTTTTCAGTAGAAAGTATCATTTTATTTTTTGAATCCATCCGTTCAAATCGTTTCTTTATGTCATGCCAGTCGTCAATAGTAAAGATCTGGTGATCCGGATAGACCATTGCTTCGTAATATGCGCTTTGGGTTTCCACATATTTTTTTAATGGCGCAGGATTGGCAATTCCGGTTACCAGCAAAACATCATTCCCTTTTAACCCAGTTGTATTTTTTGAAATAATGTGATACGGTGTGCCATATTCAATAGTTGTAAAAAAAACCTCTTGATGCGGATACGGCCTGATCTCATCTATTATTTTATTTTTTTCAGCTGTAGAAAGATCGGGTTTGCATTTTGTCACTACAATGATATCTGCTCTTTTATAGCCTGATTTCAGGTCCCGCAGATCGCCGGTTGGTAAATAGAAATCATGAGTGAATAAATTATTAAAATCCGTCAGCAAAATATTCATCCCGGCTTTTATTGCCCGATGCTGAAACGCATCATCCAGGATGATCACCTGCGTATCCGGTCTGTCATGTAATAATTGAGGAATCGCTTCCACCCGCTCTTCACCAACTGCTACCGGTATATCCGGAAATTTCAAATGAAATTGCATAGGTTCATCTCCTATTTCCAATGCGGTCGAATTTTCATCAGCCAAAGCATAACCTTTCGTTTTTCTTTTGTACCCACGACTTAATGTAGCCACTTTAAATTTATCTTTCAAATGCTTCAAAAGAAATTCTACCATGGGTGATTTACCGGTGCCACCTACAGAAAGATTTCCGACACATATCACCGGAAGGCCAAATGAAGCTGCATTTAGTATCTTTTTATCGTACATCCAATTCCGGATAAAAATGATCAGCCAATAGATCAATGCAACCGGGAGCAACAATATCCGGAATGATCTCAGGAAAAAGTCAGAAAGCATGGGCAAATGTAATGTACAACGACGATAAGGGTAAAAGTCTTTTGCTCAGGATATAACTGATGGCTGAATAAATATCGAAAAAACAGTGGTGCCATAATTCCGTTCTGTTTTGTAATACGAAAAATTTTTATAATCGTTTCTCGGAGTATGTTCCAGTACAAACCAACCTTTGGAGTTTAATAACTGTTTCTCAAAAATGAGTTTGGGAAGGTCATCAATATTAGTTAAGGCATAAGGCGGACCGGCAAATATAAAATCAAACTTCTCTGAACATTGATTGATGAATTTAAAAACATCGGATCGTATCACTTTGAAATTTTCAAGTTTTAACTCTGCAGCAGTTTTTTTAATAAAATCATACATGGCCACATCTTTTTCAATAATGGTAAGATCTTTTGCTCCCCTTGAAGCTAACTCATAACTAATGCTCCCGGTGCCGCCGAAAAGGTCCAGCGTCTTTAGAGAAGAAATATCGAGGTTATTCTCGATGATATTGAACAGACCTTCTTTTGCTATATCAGTTGTGGGCCTTGTATAAGGCATTTTGGAGGGAGGATTGAATCTTCTGCCGCCATGTTCACCGCCTATGATTCGCATTGTATGAACTCATTTAATGATGCAAAGAAATGCAAAGGATATTCATTGTCTTCATTCACTGTCCAATCTGCATTTTTGAACTCAATGTTGATGAAATATTGATAAAGCTCATGAAATAATGCTGATTGTTTCTCGATCAATCCGGACAAAACAAGTTTTACCTCTAAAGCAGACAGTGAAAACTGCTGACAGGTTTTCAGCAAATAATACATCACATCGTCAGGTGTGGAATATGGAAATGTTTGCACCAAAAACAATTGATCTCCTTTCGAAACGATCACGCTGAATTGTTCGGTACCAAAATCAGCCCGGATGCAGCCGGTCACATTTTCATTTGGAATAGTTTTTATTCCCGATCTACAACTATGCCCATAAACCGCTGTTGGGTAATTTGTCAATACCCAATTATGAATCGCTTCAGGCACTGCATAAACTGCATATGCCTCATTTTCTTTCACAGGTTCTGTGAGCACAGTTGATCTGTTCCCCACGCTATACATTGCATGTAGCAACAATAGCGCATTTTCATTCTTAAATTTTGATGCAGGTAGTAAAATTATTTGTGCCTGATCATAATTTACCAATACTTTTTTAAAAGATTGACGTAGCTCCGGATGAAGAGTCATAAGTTGATTCAGCATACTTTCGTTCACTTCATCCGTAGTGTAATATGCCAATTCGTAAAGTTGTTTTCCAACAGTGGATGAAACGGCAAAACAACAATACTTCTTTCCTAAGTTAAAAACAAGGGTCTCCTCACCTTTCCAGGGCGGCATCTGTGCCAGTACATGAAATAATTTCTTCAAGTTCTATGTTTGATTGCGTGCAATAATAGACAAAAATTTAAATATTGTAGGTTTGCGCTCTTTTATATATGTCATCCCCGATCATCCATAATGATTTGCGTGTTGAGATCAGTAACCGCCAAATATTAAAGACTGCTTTGCCGATCAGCCTGGCAATGCTGGTACCCCAGGTAAATTTTTTCACCAATAATATTTTTTTAGGCCATTACAATCAACATTCGCTGGCTACGGCGAGCATAACCGGAGTTTACTACCTCATCTTTGCTATGATTGGCTTTGGACTCAACAATGGACTGCAGACCCTTATTGCACGACGTGCCGGTGAGAACCGTCCAAATGAGATCGGGAAGATCTTTGGTCAGGGAGTTTTCATTTCCTTATTAATTGCAGCAGTTGGAATCATTTTAACGTGGTTCATTGCTCCATATATATTGAACTATTCGATACGCTCTGAGGCAATTGCTAGTGACGCAGTTGTATTTCTGAAAATAAGAATCTGGGGGCTGCCGTTTTTGTATGTGTACCAAATGCGAAATGCTTTATTAGTTGGTACAAATAACAGCAAATATTTAGTAAGCGGAACATTGGCTGAAACGGTTGCCAATATATTGTTCGATTACATATTCATCTTTGGCCATTTTGGTTTTACAGAAATGGGGTTGAATGGCGCAGCAGTAGCTTCCATCATCGCAGAATTCACCGGTATGTCTGTTATCTTTCTTGTGATTCACTATAAAGGTATCACGAAAAGATTTGCATTGTTTAGCCACTTGAAATGGAATAAAAGCAGTGCAACATCCATTCTTTCTCTTTCATTGCCATTAATGTTTCAATTGGCAATCAGTATTGCAAGCTGGGAATTCTTTTACATTCTTATTGAACATCATGGACAACAGGCATTGGCTGTTTCCAATGTTATGCGGAATATTTTTGGATTGGTGGGCTGCCTTACCTGGGCATTTGCCGCTACCAGCGCCGCAATGGTCAGTAATATTATCGGCCAGGGCAGAAATGATGAAGTACCATTTCTTATCCGCAAGATCGTAAGGATTAGCATGGGCTCCGCACTACTGATCGCTATTATCATTAATGTTTTTCCTCAACAACTGCTTTCCATTTTCGGGCAGGATGAAGCATTCATTACAGCAGGTGTTCCGGTTGTAAGAGTGGTCACCAGTGCTATGGTGCTGATGTCTTTTGCAGTGATATGGCTGAATGCAGTTACCGGAACAGGGAACAGTCGCATTACTTTTCTAATTGAGTTGATCACAATAATTCTTTACTGCGCCTATATTTATATTGTTCTCGAAAAATATTTTCTTACGATCACCTATGGCTGGATGGGCGAATGGCTCTACTGGATCAGTATGTTTGTTATGTCATTTCTTTATATCCGTAGCGGAAGATGGAAAAGCAAAGTAATCTGAAAAAGCGGTACATTGGGAAGATAAACTGTCGTTATGAAATATTTTTCCCTTTGCTTTTATTTCTTGATTCCTTTGTTCTCTTTTTCCCAAACTACCGAGCTGAATATTTTCCGCATCACATCTTCTAACACTTCTTTTCCAGATACTGCAAGAGCAAAAGGTCATGTTTACAATAAGATCTTATACGATGCATCTACGCATTATATGGACAGTTCAGTAATGATCATTACACCGAAAAATCTAAAAGCTGATAAGAAAGTCGATATCATATTCTGGTTTCATGGTTGGGGTAATAATATTGACAGCGCTGCTATCCGCTATGCATTAATTAAACAATTTGCTGATGCCAACTTGAATGCCGTTCTGGTTTTTCCTGAGACTGCGAGAAATGCACCGGATAGTTATGGCGGTAAGTTAGAATACAACAATACCTTCAAAAGGTTAGTCTCAGATGTACTCAAAGAATTAAAAAAACAAAACACAATTAATAAAAATTGCGAAACAGGAAATATTTTGTTAGCAGGACACAGTGGCGCATACAGAGTAATGGCTTATATTTTACAAAACGGAGGCATGCCGGTGCAGGAAGTTATTTTGTTTGATGCGCTGTATTCACAAACAGACAAATTTACGAATTGGATAAAAGAAAATAATAGGCATCGTTTCATTGATATATTCACTGATAGCGGCGGCACTGATGCAGAAAGCAGAGAAATGGAAAAACAATTAATCGCAGCAAATATTGAAATGGATTCTATCGAAGAATCAGATCTCACCGTACAATTTATCCAGGCAAAAAGAATATTTTTCATTCATAGCCTTCATGAACATAATGACATCATTAATGATCCGGATAATTTCAGGGCTTTTTTGGAGAATTCCCCGTTCTTAAAAAAGCGTAGGAGATAAACGCATTTTAAAACTCTTTTGAATATTGCACAGCCACATTCCCGGTAAATCCCGCTATTGGAGCCTGTAGTTTTGTTACAGATAATTCGATCTTCTTTATAGAAGGATAAGACAGATAAATGATCTGGGCAACTTCCATAACAAATGTTTCCAGCAGTTCTCTTGGCTTTTGCATTTCTGCTTTGAGTAATTGATAAAGTTTACCGTAGTCTATGGTTTCTTCTAATGCAGTGATCTTATCAACCGGATGATAGGAGACCTCGAGATTCACTTCGAATTCAGCGCCGATCTTTTTTTCTTCTGGAAATAAACCGTGATATGCAAAAAAAAGAAGCTTATTTAATTTGATCGTGATCGTATTGTTCATTTGAATTTATTAAACCGATAGACGAATCGTGCCACGGTTTTAAACCGTGGCACGAACATTTTAATGAAGACCTTTTGCGCCCAGCCAACGCTCTGCATCCAATGCAGCCATGCAACCGCTTCCTGCGGCTGTCACTGCCTGGCGATAAATTTTGTCCTGCACATCGCCTGATGCAAACACACCCTCTACATTGGTTCTTGATGTTCCGGGTATTGTTTTGATATATCCTGCTTCATCCATATCCAGCCAACCCTTGAAAATAGCAGAGTTAGGTTCATGACCAATCGCTACAAAGAAACCGTTGATCGGAATCGTTTGTGTTTCGCCGGTCTTATTATTTTTTATCCGGACGCCTGTGACATGTTTATCTCCTAACACTTCATCAGTATCTGTATTCCAATAAACTTTTATGTTGGCAGTATTCAATACCCGGTCCTGCATCACTTTACTTGCCCGCATCTGGTCACGACGAATGAACATGTGAACCGTAGTACAAAGTTTGGAGAGATATAAGGCTTCTTCTGCCGCTGTATCGCCTGCTCCAACTATTGCAACTTCTTTTCCACGAAAGAAAAATCCATCACAAACGGCACAGGCACTGACGCCAAAACCATTCAGACGTTGTTCGCTTTCCAGGCCCAGCCATTTAGCTGAAGCGCCGGTAGCTATGATCACCGAATCCGCTTCGATCAATTTCTCATCATCGATCCATACTTTATGTGGTGAATTGGAGAAATCAACTTTAGTTGCAATACCGTAGCGAATATCGGCGCCCATTCGCACTGCCTGCTTTTCAAAATCAACCATCATGTCGGGGCCTTGTATGCCTTCCGGATAGCCGGGATAATTTTCCACTTCAGTTGTAATGGTCAATTGGCCGCCGGGCTGAATACCCTGGTATAATACAGGTTTTAGATTTGCTCTCGCAGCATAAATTGCCGCAGTATATCCTGCCGGTCCTGAACCAATGATCAGGCAATGCACTTTTTCACTTATTGTTGTCTCCATTCTTCTAATGATTAAAATTCCACAAAAATAAATTGAATCGGCCAATAAAAAGCTGAGTTAGCCCGGTGTTTCGCCGGTTATGCACATTTTATTTAGGCACGATGATAGTGCGGTATTGAGCAGCATATCCGCCAAAATATCCCAGGGCGTTTCCGTTGATGTTGCTGATCACCTGGGTGGGCGATGAAAAAGGGTTACCGATACTCGTATAATTAAATTCCATGGTTCTCCAAAAATCAAAAGTGGCTTTATCGATATTGCAAAGTTTCAATGTTATAGTATCCCCTTTATCAAAATACATATAATCATCCTGGCGGCTGGTATTGCGATCAACGCCACGATCAATACGGATCTCATAAGTGGTGCCGTCGATGATCTGATCATCAAAAGTGGATGTAAGCCCGGGATAAAACGGCTCACTGTTTCTTTTTGTAAAATATCGAACATAATCTCCAAGACCCGGCGGATCCGTGGCTTTGATCATCAATGCAACTTTATCAGGCTTATTGTTACCGGGAGCCTGTTGCCAAAATATTGAATCAATTTTTTTTGTGATCCGGGGAATGGATGTTGTAGCAGTAAAATCCTTTCCTTGCCAGCTAATCCGCAATGAATATTGCGTATTCAGCTGACCGGAAAATGCTGTAGCAAGATTTGATGAGTCGATTGAATAAAAGTAAATATTGTATCCGCCGCTTATTGTTATTTTATATTCTTTAAGCTGATGTGTTAATACGCCATTGGAAACATATACCGATGCGCTGTGAATAAAATTGTTTTCTAATATTTCAGGCGTGATCTTTGAAAAATAATCAATGCTTTGAGAAAGATATACAATTGGAGGCTGGCCATTTTCAATGGTAGCTTCCACAACCAGTTTTGGTTCGGTTGTTTTTAATTTGATACTTATATTTTTCTCACAACCAACCAACAAAATAATTGCCGCACTACAGTATAAAAAAAATTTTCTTTTCATTGCATAAGGCGTCACTACCCGATCCGGTTATCAATAATAGCCTGGTCGATTGCACTTTGTTTTTCCTGTTCTTCACGCAGCTTCTTAAGTTTTTTACCATAAGAAAGTTTAGTGATCAGAACAAACAATACAGGGACTACAAAAATAGCAAGTGAAGTTGCAGCCATCATTCCTCCGAAAACTGTCCACCCGATGGTTTTACGACTCTCAGCAGCTGCTCCGGTTGCAAACGCCAATGGCAATACTCCAAAAATAAAAGCCAGGGATGTCATTACGATTGGCCTGAATCTTAAACGCACCGCCTGCAATGTTGCAGCAACAATATCAATTCCTTTATCCACTCTTTCCTTGGCAAATTCCACGATAAGAATGGCATTTTTTGCAGAAAGACCGATCAAAGTGATCAATCCGATCTGTGCATACACATTATTGGAAAGATTTGAAAGCAATGTCAATGTAAGAATAGAACCAAACGCTCCTATAGGCACTGCAAATAAAACTGAAAATGGCACTGCCCAGCTTTCATATAGTGCAGCAAGAAACAGGAAAACAAATATAACTGAGATAAAAAATATTTTTGTTTGCTGGTTCCCGGCAGCTATCTCTTCCCGGCTCATCCCGGAAAATTCGTAACCATATCCTGCCGGTAATGTTTTTGCCACTTCCTGAAGTGCTTCAATAGCCTGGCCACTTGTAAATCCCGGCTTGGAAGTTCCTGTGATCTCAATAGACCTATAAATATTATAATGGGAAATCACTGCCGGCGCTTCAATCACTTTGGTTGTTATTAAAGAACCTAAAGGGATCATGTTTCCCTGGTTGTTGCGGACATAAAATTTTTCTATCCCGGCCAATGAACTTCTGTAACTACTGTCCGCCTGGGTCATTACACGGAAATTTCTTCCATAAAGATTAAAATCGTTTACATAACTGCTGCCGAGAAAAGTAGACAATGTATTAAATACATCGGCGACAGACACTCCCATTTTTTTAGCCTGTTCTTTATCTACATCTAGTTTATAGCTAGGTGTATGTGCATTAAAAAAAGTGTATGCTGCTCCGATCTCCGGCCGCTGATTCAGCTTTCCGATAAAATTATACGCCACTTTTTCGAATTGCTGAATATCGTCGGTGCTGCTTGTTTGTTGTAATTCAAAAGTGAAGCCGGATGTTGTACCCAAACCGGGAATTGAAGGCGGAGATAACACTAATATCCTGGCTTCTTTTATATCGGCAGTAGCAGCCCGGATCTTATTAGCAATTTCCTCAGCTTTTTGCCCTTTACCGGTGCGATCATCCCAGGGTTGCAGCATGATGAAAAGAGTACCTGTATTTGCTTTGTTTGAAAAATTGACAATATTCAAGCCTGCCAATCCTCCTACTACTCTTACTTCAGGTATTTGCCGTACCCGTGCTGCAATGTTTCTCAAAAGTTCAACGCTTCGTGTTGTAGAAGTGGCTTCGGGCATTTCATAGGCAAGGTACAAACGACCCTCATCTTCATTGGGGAGAAATGCTGTTGGCTTATTTTTAAACAGAAATAATAATCCAACGATCAGCACCGTCAGCATTATCAGAACATAGGGAGTTTTTTTGATCCACCCGTTCACGCCTTTGGTATATCCGTTTGCCACTCGTCCAAACCATTTATTAAATCCTGTAAAAAACTTATCCGCAAAATTCTTTTTCGCTGTTTCATCTTTCGATGGCTTTAACATCAATGTACATAATGCCGGCGTAAGCGATAAAGCAACAAATGCTGAAATTACGACTGATACGGCAATGGTAATTGCAAACTGCTGGTATAAACGACCAACAATTCCCGGAATAAATCCAACAGGAACAAATACGGCAACCAAAATCAGCGCAATGGCGATCACAGGCCCCGAAATATCTCTCATAGCTTTTTGAGTGGCTTCTTTCGGAGACATTTTCTCAAAATCAATATTGTGTTGAGCGGCTTCCACCACTACTATAGCATCGTCCACCACTATTCCTATTGCTAAAACGAAGGCAAATAATGTAAGTGTATTGATGGTAAATCCCATCGTTTGAAACATGATGAACGTACCAATGATGGATACGGGAATTGCCAGAATGGGTATCAGCGTTGCACGCCAGCTTTGTAAAAACAGAAATACGACTAACACAACAAGGGACAAAGCGATCAACAACGTTTGCACTACTTCTTTAATAGAAGCTTTTACCACAGATACGGTTTCCAGTGGGATAAGGTAATCAATGTCCTTCGGGAAAGATTTTCTTAATTCATTCAGAGCTTTAGTAATGCCTTCATATGTTTCCAGTGCATTAGCGCCGGGTGCCTGGTAAATAAGCAAAAAAGCTGCAGGTTTCCCATTTACAAATGCATTGATGCTATAATCGAAGCGGCCCAGTTCGACCCGTGCAACATCTTTCAAATACACAACGCTACCATTTGCGGGATTGGAACGCACAACAATATTTTCAAACTGTTCCTGGGTATTGATACGGCTATTGGTAAGTACACTGTATTCAAATGCCTGTTGCCCCGGTTGTGGATTGGAACCTATAGTCCCGGCTGCTACCTGGAGATTTTGTTCCTGCAGTGCTGCATTCACTTCTGCTGGCGTCATATTTAATGCCGCCAGTTTTTCCGGGTTCAGCCAAATCCTCATTCCGAAATCATCACCTCTTGAAAAGACATCACCAACTCCTTTTACCCGAAGTAGCGCATCCTTCACATAAATATTCACATAGTTGCCGATGAATTTGGAATCATGAGTACCGTTTGGAGAATAAAAAGCCAGGGCAACCATGATGCTTGGATTACGTTTGCGAACAGTAAGTCCAAGGCGTTTTACTGCGTCAGGCAATGTAGGTTCGGCAACACTTACCCTGTTTTGAACATCCAGCGTAGCGATATTGATATCCGTTCCAACATTAAAATTCACAGTAATGCTGCTTTGACCACTGCTGGTACTGCTACTGTTCATGTAGGTCATTCCCGGCGTACCGTTCACTTGTGTTTCAATTGCAGTAGTAGTGGTTTGTTCTACAGTTTGTGCATCTGCACCGGTGAAATTGCCGGTAATTGAAACGGTAGGAGGAGAAATATCTGGATATTGAGCAACGGGAAGATTAAATAATGAAATAATGCCAACCAGAACGATCACAATTGATATTACCATTGCTGTTACCGGTCGTCTTATAAAAGTTTCTGCTATCATGATTCAGAATAAGTGAATTAGTTATACGTCCAGGCTATTCCTGGTTACTGATCTTTTTAAAAATCGTTATGGTTTTCCCGGTGCACCAGTGCCTGGTTTTGAAATACTGATCTGTGAACCTTCACGAAGGTTTTGGACACCCTGTACTGCAATGACATCACCTTCCTTTAATCCTTCTTTAATGATCACGGATGCACCTAATGTTTTTCCTAATGCAACTTTGCGTTGTGTTACTTTACTGCTGTCGTCAACAACATAAACAAAGAATTCTCCCAATTGCTCCGTAACGGCTTTATAAGGAATTGCAAGTGCTTTTTTAGAAGCATTATTTAATACACGTACTGTAGTGGTCATGCCGGCTTTGAGTAAGTTTTTGTCATTGGGAAAAATCAATCTTGTTTTGATAGTGCCGGTTTGAGGATCCACTGCCCTGTCAATTAAACTGATCTTCCCGTATTTCGGATAAACATCTGTGCCGAATGCAATGGAAAAAGTAGAATCAATCGCATGTTGTCCCTGCTGCAGCAGCTGGGAAAACCTGTACACCTCTTTTTGATCCACTGCAAAATCAACTGCCATCGGATCGTCAGTGGAAATGGTATTTAAAACTGTTTGCCCGGCTACCACTGAAGTTCCGATGCGAACTTGTGAAATCCCGATCGTTCCGCTGAATGGAGCCGTGATCGTTGAAAAATTCAGATTAGCTTTTACCGCTTCCACATTTGCTTGTGCAGCAGCTACCTGTTTTTTGGCTGCTTCCAGTGCAGCGTCTGCATAATCCACCTGCTGTTTTGCAATGGCATCTTGCTTGTCCAATTCATGATACCGATCAGCATCTTTTTGAGCTTTTTCCAAATTTGTTTGTTGCACCTGGAGGTTAGCCAATGCCTGCTGGTAATTGGCATTGTATAATTGCTGATCTATAGAATATAGTTTTTGACCTTTGCTTACTTTTTGTCCATCTTTAAAATAGATATTAGTAATATATCCTGTCACTTGAGCCCTGATCTCAGTTTGGTTCATGGCAGTTACGGTACCAGGATATTCATCATAATAAACTGCATTAGTTGTTTTCACTGTGTCTGTTGTAACCGAAACTGCTGCAGGCGGACCTTGTTGCTGTTGTTGCTTCGATCCGCAAGACACAAAGACCAGCGTAATGAGAACAACAGGATAATTACTGATAAATTTGAATAACATATTTAAAACTTTTTTCTTCATGGTATATTAATAACTTATTTCCCCTTTACTTTTCTCTACATCTATTTTACTGCTGATCACCCGGTACAATGAATTAAAATAATTGATTTCAGCTGTGCGGAGATCGGTTTCCGCTGCTATCACTTCTAAATACGTCTTTATTCCTGAACGATATTGCAAGCGGATCACATCATACACTTCCTGCGCCAGGCCAACATTTTCTTTCATTGCTAAAAAATCAGAAAGACTTGCTTTGTAACTGGCCAAAGCTGAACTGTACTCTGAATTCACCAGGTTTTTAAAATTCACAATATCCAGGTCTGTGCGTTTTAATTCCCATTCAGATTGTTGAATATCGAATTTTCTTTTTCCCCCCTGAAAAATGGGAAACGACAAGGTGAGCCCGGCATAAGAATTGGGAAATGACTGGCTGTATAATTTTGAAAAACTGTTGTTGAGGAAATTGAGATTATAAGCTCCGTTTGCAGATAATGATGGAATAAAACTCCATTTATTGTATTGAACGTTTGCTTCCTGTAATTTCTTTTGTGTTTCCAGTATCTGGTACTCGATGCGTTTGGTATAATCCGCTTCCTGCATGGTATCCAGGATGACCTCTTGTTCTAATCTGCTGCTGTCATATTGTATATTCAGTTCTTGCCCCTGCGGATAGTTGATTAGAGATTTCAGAAAATCTGTTTTTGCATGGAGCGCTTCTTCATTTGCCTTTTTTTCGGCCATTGCATTATTCAATGCAATGGTAGCTCTTTTATAATCCGTTTTATCAACAATGCCTGCATCAAATTGAGCCCGGGCATCTTTAAGGCTTTGCTGAAGCCTCAGGATGTTTTCCTCTGTAACTTTGATCTGTTGCCGGGTAGTAAGCAGATCGTAAAAAGCTTTGGATACATTTGCAACAATTTCGATTTTAGTATTTGAAGTTTGTTGTGTTGCCTGTTTCAATACATAATTTTTTGTCTGCCTGGCAAGCAATACGTCCCTGTCAAAAATCGTCTGAGTTGCCGTAAACTGCAGTGCGGATGTATTATTAACGCCTAAACGTACGGGATTCCCACCGATGACGTTTGTCTGTACCTGGAAATTGTGCTGGTACAAATAATTGAAATTAACCTGCGGGTACCAATCAGATAATTTTGATTTGATCTGTAATTGTGTAATGGCTTCGTTCATCAGGGACTGCTGTACTGCCGGCTGATTTTTCAATGCATACTGAATGATGTTTGACAATGTCGGTTCTTTCAATATGCTGTCGGATGCAGTTTGTGATAAAACATGCGAAGAACAAAATATGAAAAGTGCAAAAACAAAAAATTTACCTTTCTGCAAATGCATGTTGTTTTTTTCTTCAAAAAAATTTCCCATAACTTTCATTAAAACTCTTAGCCCGGCCATAAGAATGAATCAATCTAAAAATTTAAACAACAAAATGCTGATTTTGTTGGTAGTGCTGAAAATAAGTGGCAAAATTAATGGAATAGATAAACAATCTGTGACCACATATAAATTTCGTAATACGAGCGGGTCATATTAAAAATAAAACAGCCCTGATCACAAAAATCAGAGCTGTTTTCCCAATTTGCTATTCTTATCATCCGCCGGAAGGCGGACTTTAAGTCATTAACCTAAGTAAGCTTTTAAGGCATTACTGTAACGGGCTTTTTGTAAACGTTTGATCGCCCTTTCTTTGATCTGGCGGATACGCTCTTTAGTCAGATCATATTTCTGGCCGATCTGTTCAATCGTAACACCATTTTCACCATCCAGGCCAAAATAAGCGTTAACGATCTCAGCCTCTCTTGGAGAAAGCGATTTCAGAACACGACGGATTTCATTTCTCAAAGAATCTTTCATCACATCATCATCAGTGTCATCACTTCCTTCCAACAGATCACCCATAGCCACATCTTCTGCTTCATGCACCGGTGCATCCAGTGAAGTATGACGGGTGTTGCTTTGGAAAATGTTGTTGATCTCTGTTTCACTCATCTCCAGCAATTCAGCTAACTCTTCAGTTGATGGCTCTCTTTCATGTTCCTGTTCGAAAGCCATATAAGCCTTGTTGGCTTTGTTGTAAGTGCCAATTTTATTTTGAGGCAGGCGGACTAATCTGCCCTGCTCTGCCAACGCTTGCAGGATGGACTGGCGAATCCACCATACAGCGTAAGAAATGAATTTGAAACCTTTGGTTTCATCGAAGCGTTGTGCCGCTTTTATCAAGCCGAGGTTGCCCTCGTTGATCAGATCGCTAAGTGATAATCCCTGATGTTGGTATTGCTTAGCAACAGATACCACGAACCGAAGATTGGCTTGCACTAATTTGTCCAACGCTCTCTGATCTCCCATTTTGATACGCTGAGCCAGCGTAGTTTCCTCTTCAGGAGTGATCATTGAGATCTTGGAAATTTCCTGCAAATACTTCTCAACAGCCTGCGAATCTCTGTTCGTAATCTGGGTGGCAATTTTTAGCTGCCGCATAAGTATAAATGTTTAAGTAACAACGAATAAATGACAGTCTTTGTTTGCAGAAAGTTGCAAATGGATAGTTAATTGCTAAAGTATGAATTTACCGTCCTCGACCGTCTGCAAAAATACTACGCAAAGTCGGAATATCATAGTGATTGGAAGCAAAAATTACACACAGCTTTTTCTCAACTTTACCGAACCTGATAATTTCAATACAACCCGCTCTGGTTGCGGGTTTCATAAGTTTGAAATAAAATTAAGCATTATCAGGTCTTGCTTTTCACATCCCCGGAAGCCGCTTTTTGCAAGGATGCCCGGCGTTGTAAAACCAGCCATAAAACAATCCCGGTGATGGTCAAAAGAGAAGAAATTACTTCTGCCTGCGTGGGGTGAAGTCCAAAAAAATTCATTCGTATATTAACCCTGATCGTTTCTACAAGGAATCGTTCAATGCCATTTAGAATTAAATATAATGCGAATAAAGTACCGGGAATTTTAAATTTCTTTCTTAATGACCAAAGGATCGCAAATAATATGAGGCAAACTATTGTTTCATAAAATGCAGTTGGAAACACTCCATGCTCTAATTGAAAACAATATTTAGGATCATTGCAGCCGGGAATTTTTATGCCGGCTTCATTGACATTGTGTGGAAATGTATAGGACCACATCCAATCCGGTAACCAACTAAATGGTTTGGGTTTAAAATTTTCAATCCCCCAATCACCGTCGCCAGCAACCTGGCATCCGATCCGGCCGATAGCATACGCAAGCATTAATGCGGGTGCAGCTGCATCATTCAGATGCCAGAAACCGATTTTATGTTTTTTTGCATACCACCAAATTGCTAAGGCTGCGCAGATCAGGCCACCATAAAATGTGAGGCCTGCCCGGGAAAAAATAAAATCAGAAGGGTGTTGTAAAAAAGCACTCCAGTTTTCAAAAATGTCAAAAAGTTTGGCGCCGAAAAGGCCAAATACCAATGCGATGATCACAATCTCTCCCACTCTGTCTTGCGGCCAGATACGAATTTTTCGTTGTTCAGGTTTGGGTAATCTTTGTTTGTGTTTATCCCACCATTTTAGTCCGGCGAATAAAAGTCCTAAACCAATACCAGCAGGCCAACTTCCCATTGGTGAAAAAATAAAGGCCTGCGGATCCTCCGTGGCCGAACTATTCATTAAGAATAAAGCCAGAATTTTATACCCAAATAAAAAGCCGAATAAAAAATTCAGCAATAGTTGACTGAATGTGGCTGGCTGGCCTACCATCACCTGCATTTCCGTGGGTTGTAAAAGTCCTTGTTTACTCTTCCTTCGTAATTCGGCGGCCAGGGTTATGGCAGCAAGAATAAATGCAATCGCCACAAAAAATCCAAAGGAGTTTACAAAACGGAGAAATTTCCAATCTACTCCAAACAGATCTTTAAAAGCATAATATAGATTTGGATACATGCTGTTAGCCGGCTGCTTGTTTTAAGTTGAAGCGAATATACAACTGAATTGATAGTATTTAAAAATGAATCAAGACTGATACTGAGCGCTACCAGGCATGTGATCCAATTCTTCTAACCTTTTAATTACAATACTGATCAAATGCATTGATCAGGTTCCGGGCAATGACTTGTGCAGGCCGTCCTTCTATCTGATGGCGTTCGATAAAATGTACCAGCTTACCATCTTTGAATAATGCGATGGACGGAGAAGAAGGCGGATATGGTAAAAGATGCTGACGTAAGGTTTGCACTGCATCAATATCAAATCCGGCAAAACTTGTGGTGAGGTAATCAGGTCTTTTAGTTGCATTTGCCACAGCAATCAACACACCAGGCCGGGCTGAACCGGCAGAGCAGCCACAAACAGAATTGACCATCACTAATGTAGTTCCCTCTTTGGATAGTTGAGCCTCTACATCAGCCGGAGTTAGCAGTTCAGTGAAACCATTTTCAGTTAACTCTTCCTTCATGGGTATTACAATCTCTTCAGGATACATATTTAAGTATTTTAAAAATGAACTGCAAAATTAAAGAAAATCTACGGCCTATCTGCAAACACATCTTTAATAAGTAAATCTGTCATAAAAATTTTCCATACTCGGAAATAATGTCCTCCCGGAACCGGATACTTAGAATAAATGGCATAAAAAAGTAGTGAGAAACCGCATGGTATGTGCTTTGTCGGATTCATGTTGTCCATTAAATTTTTAAACTAAAAAAAAAAATAATTATGACACTCGTAAAATTCAACAGGAAACCTTTCGACAAAAGCTTTAACAGCTTGTTTGAAGATTTTTTTACTGATATCCCCGTCTTATACAAGAACGATACATATGAATCTGTATGGAGGGGAATTGCACCAGTAAATATTAAAGAAACTGAAAAAAGCTACTTTCTTGAAGTGGTAGCTCCGGGATTTGAGAAAACTGATTTTAAAGTGAACCTGGATCAGAATATTCTGACTATTTCAGCGGAGAAAAAAGATGAAGTAAAAAGTGAGCAGGATAGGCAGATCCGTAAAGAATACAGCTATCGTTCTTTTAAAAGATCTTTTACACTGGATGAGTTTATTGACACCAATACTATTGAGGCAAATTATGTTAATGGCATATTAACATTAAACCTGCCCAAGAAAGAAACAGTCAAAGCATCAACAAAAGAAATTTCTATACACTAAAGTTTTTCTCATAAGCAGTTGGTTTTGGTTTACCCCCCGTCGTTTCCACGATGGGGTTTTTATTTTTACTGAGGATTGCAACCTTGTTTTCTTCTTGTATCAATGATATATTGAATTTTCCATCCGTCTGCAAATCGAACCAACTGAAATGAATCCATGCCGCAGTGACTGAATTGCCCGTTGAAATAAAAATTATAGGGTGCCCAGACAATGGCCAGCGGTCCGTCAATCTTGATAGATTCAAAAACGATCCTTTCATCAGCAGCTCCTTTTGGAAGTTTACTGATAGATGCTGCAAATTCATCCACATTTTCATTTACTACTACAAGGTTTCCGCTTTTGTCACGGGTGATAGTTTGAAAAACAACACTATCACCGAAACAAGTTTTCAGATCTGCTGCATCAGAATTTTTCATGGCTTCGAACATTTTGTTTACTGCTGCTTTTACTGAATCTTCAGCAGTTTGAGCAAATCCGCAAACAGAAAATAATGTCGCTGTTAATAAAATCAGAAAGTGTTTCATGTTAAAACTGTTTAGGAAATTTCGGCAAATGAATTGGATTTCTAAATGTAAAACTATTCATCATGAATAAGATCAATTTTCTACCAGCGGCAGTATTAACAACTCTGGTGGTGGCAGCCATCAGTTGCAGTCCCGGTCGTGAATATTATTACGAACGATACCCTGCTGCCCGCACTTCAGTATCCCTAATCATCAGTCCCGGTCCCGGATTAGTGATTAGTCATTACCCCGACGGACGCTATTACTATCGCAGTCCACAAGGATATATCTATTGGAGAGGCAGAGACAGCAGGTATTATCTTGACCGAACTTATATCGGAAAAGTTCATTACAATCAACGAGAATATAATGAATGGAGAGATAATGACAGACGACATGACGGAAGACGCCGCCATCGTTAATTAAAAATACCAAGCCCTTTCCTGCTGAACTCATTTTTCACATCCTTAGCCATATTCTTCCTCTTCAGCCGAAAGGGCTTCTTTATTATTTGTACCCGAGAATTTTCAGCATACTTTGTGCAGATTGCTGTTTCGCATAAATCCAATCCACCAGTTTCCCGTTTTTATCATAATCGAGAATGACATGTTTGGGAGAAGGGATCAGGCAATGTTTGATTCCGCCATAACCACTGATCTGGTCCTGGTAAGCTCCTGTATGGAAAAAACCGACGTAAAGGGGTTCGCCGCCATTGATCTTTGGAAGGAACACCTCATTGATGTGTTCCTCGGAATCGTAATAATCATGACTATCGCAAGTGATACCACCTAATACCACCCGCTGGTATTCATGATCCCATTTATTGATAGGAAGCATTAAAAATTTTTCTCCAATTCCCCAGGTATCTGGTAACGTAGTAATGAAAGAAGAATCTATCATATACCAAATCTCACGATCATTTTGTGTCTTCTGCCCTATCACACTATAAATATGCGCCATACTCTCTCCTACAGTATAGCTCCCGAACTCTGTAAAAATATTAGGAACAGGAACTTTTGCCTTTTTGCAGGCAACTTTAATATTCCGAACGATCTCATTGATCATAAATTGATAGTCGTAGTTGAACCCAAGTGAATGTTTGATGGGGAATCCGCCGCCTATATTTATTGTATCTAACTCAGGACAGATCTTTTTTAACTGGCAATACAGGTTTATGATTTTGTTCAATTCGCTCCAATAATAGATATCGTCCTTGATCCCCTTATTCAGGAAAATATGCAGCATCTTTAACTGAAATTTACTTTCATATCCTTCGATCCTGTCGACATAAAATTCCAAAATATCTTTTGCCCGGATTCCCAACCTGGATGTATAAAAAGGAAAGGTTGGTTCCTCTTCCGCCGCAACACGAATACCTAATTTAAATGGTACTCTAACGGTTTTGGCATATTCTCTCAATTCTTCCTTATTATCCAGCACCGGTATCACATTTTGAAATCCGGAGTTGATCAGGCCGGCTATTCGTCTTATATATCCTTTTTGTTTATATCCATTACAGATGATATGAATATCCTTTGTGATCTTTCTTTTTTCGTAAAGTTTGCGGATGATCTCAATAT
>DASZPW010000111.1:0-4929 GCA_035550155.1 Chitinophagaceae bacterium
ACCGAAATTCAATTCATTCTCCGCTTCCGGCAGATCGAACGGTGTACGGTTACATTCTGCCAAAGCACAAACGAAAAAAATGATAAAACCTAAAGGTTGATAAAATACATGCCATCCATGATCCACCTGGTTTTGAACGATCACACTCATCTGCAAAGAGCCGGTCAACATCAATAATGCGATCAATGCCATGCCCATTGCCAGTTCATAAGAGATCATTTGCGAAGCGCCACGAATGGCTGCCAGCAAAGAGAATTTATTATTGGATGCCCAGCCCCCGATCATGATACCATACACTCCTAAACTCACCACACCAAAAATGTACAGAATGCCAATGTTTATATCAGCAATTTGCAAAGGCATGTCTTTTCCGAACAAGTGCAACGATGTTCCCCACGGAATTACGGCGCTGGTGAGTAATGCAGTGATCATGGCCAATGACGGGCCGAGAATAAATAAAAATTTAGAAGATACTAAGGGGATGATCTCTTCTTTAAAAAATAATTTTCCTCCGTCAGCTAATGGTTGAAGAATGCCCCAGGGCCCGGCCCTGTTCGGGCCACGACGATCCTGCAGCCATGCTGCTACTTTTCTTTCTGCATAAGTCGTATACATGGCGATCACCAATGACAAAGAAATAATGATGACCACCAGTATCAATTTTTCAAGAATTAACCACCAATCAATAGATAATAAATACATCTTCTTTTTATATTATGAATCCTTCTTTTCAAATGTTTTTGATGTTGCCGGCCCTTCTATTGCACTCAAATCAATACTCGGATCATTCACATCACTTACAGTATGAATATCCATCAGCAACTTGGGATTTCTGCCTCCCATCACTTCAGGTAATACATCCTGCGGCTCTTTCAAATTATTATATTTATTGGCCGAGATCACCGAATGACGGCTCATCTTCGCCGGCCCTTCAATTATCCAATCACTTACTTTCTTTTTTTCAAAACGGCATTCATTGCAGATCCAGTCATGTACTTCACCCCACTGGTCTTTTCTCCCTGTAACACGAAACACTTCATCGCCCCGCATCCACAAATGCACTTTACCGTTGCACTTGCTGCATTCCCGGTGTGCATCCATTGGCTTGGTGAACCATACACGGTTTTTAAAACGAAATGTTTTATCAGTTAATGCACCGACCGGACATACATCAATCATATTTCCCGAAAAATCATTGTCGATGGCTTTTGAAATATAAGTTGAAATTCTGCTGCGATCTCCACGATCCAGCACACCATGCAATCTTTCTTCTGTTAACTGATCAGCAACAAAAGTGCAACGATAACACATAATGCAGCGGGTCATGTGCAACTGAATATAAGGACCGAGATTTTCCAGATCAAATGTTCTTTTTTTAAATTCAAACCGGGTACCTTCTGTACCATGAGCATAACTAAAATCCTGCAGATCACATTCACCAGCCTGATCGCAAATGGGACAATCGAGAGGATGATTAATAAGTAAAAATTCTACAACTCCTTTTCTGGCTTCCAGCACAGCAGGGTTGGTAATATTTTCCACCACCATTCCATCCATCACATTTGTTCTGCAGCTTGCCACCAGTTTCGGCATGGGCCTCGGATCTGCAGCAGATCCCTGCGCCACTTTTACCAGGCAAGACCGGCATTTACCGCCGCTCTCTTTTAAGGTAGAATAATAACACATTGCCGGTGGCACAATATCACCGCCAATCGTTCTTGCCGCCTGCAGAATGGTTGTTCCCGGCTCCACTTCGACTGTGATGTTGTCGATCGTTACTTTAAATAATTTTTGATCAGACATACCCCAAACCCCTAAAGGGGCTTATTTTTTAAAGTTTAAAATACTATGCTGTTTCCGTAGCCTCCGCCTTAGGCGGATTAAGGCTATCAGCATACCCAGCCAATCCATAATTTCTCCTCTGTGCTTCTTCTGGATTCGTTATATGCCACTCAAATTCATCTCTGAAATGCCGGATCGCTGCTGCCACCGGCCATGCCGCTGCATCTCCCAAAGGACAGATCGTATTTCCTTCAATATTTCCCTGGACGTTCCATAACAGGTCAATGTCACTCATCTTTCCTTTACCATATTCAATATTCCATAAAATCTTTGCTAACCACAATGTTCCTTCCCGGCAAGGTGAACATTGTCCGCAACTTTCATGACGATAAAAGCGGGCAAAGGAATAAGTATTCCGAACGACACACTGATCTTCATCATATACAATGAATCCACCGCTTCCCATCATACTTCCCGTTTGAAATCCGCCATCTGATAAGCTTTCATAAGTCATCATCCTTGTTTCACCTTTTGCGGTTTTCAATAAAAGATTCGCAGGCAAAATAGGAACTGATGATCCGCCCGGCACACAGGCTTTCAATCTTCTACCGTTGGCAATGCCTCCGCAGTATTCATCGCTATAAATAAATTCTTCTACTGAAATATTCATTTCAATTTCATACACACCGGGTTTATTGATATTGCCGCAGGCAGAAATTAATTTGGTTCCGGTAGATTTTCCGATACCAATCTTTGAATATTCGTCGCCACCCATATTGATGATCGGAACTACGGCTGATAATGTTTCTACATTATTTATAACAGTCGGACAATTATACAATCCTTTCACCGCGGGGAAGGGAGGTTTGATCCTTGGATTTCCTCTTTTACCTTCCAATGATTCCAGCAAAGCCGTTTCTTCACCGCATATGTAAGCTCCGGCGCCGGGATGAACATAGATCTCGCAATCAAACCCGGTTCCTAAAATATTTTTTCCGAGCCAGCCATTATTTTTTGCTTCCGCAATGGCTTGTTCCAAAATATCCACGATCCATCCGAATTCACCACGTATATATATATAAGTGCGGTTGCTGCCAATAGCGTAGGAAGAAACGATCAGGCCTTCGATCAACAAATGAGGAATAAATTCCATTAAAAATCTATCCTTGAAAGTTCCCGGTTCGCTTTCATCAGCATTGCAAACCAAATAGCGAGGAACTCCGGCAGGCTTTGCCAGAAAACCCCATTTCATTCCGGTAGGGAATCCGGCACCGCCCCTTCCACGTAAACCGCTTTTCTTTACTTCGTTCGTCACATCATCGGGGCTCATTGTCTTCAATGCTTTCTCCACTGATGTATAACCTCCATTTTTCCGGTACACATCATAGTAACGGATGCCTTCCAGCCCGATTTTGTCTAATAATAATTTTCTTGCCATTCTTTTATTATCCTATCGTAAAAAATAATCTCATTTTATTGTACACTTATTGCTTGCCTTCCACACAATCTCCATTTTCCTCTTTCTTTCACCCATACCAGCATCATTGAAAAATTCAATCTCACATCTTTTCCCTCCTTTGTGTGCTCTATCGTTTTGAATAAATACCTGACAATCGCAGTTTTTTCATTAATTGGTATCACTTTTAAATTGCTCACTGCTGTATCGGAATAAGTAGATTGATTATGACAAGCGCCATCTATCGCTTCTCGCCTCGTTTGTATTCTTCCGGTTGAATGTCCATAAGTAGCATTCGTTGCAAAAAGATCTTCCATTGTCAGGCTGTCCTTAGTTCCAAAAACTGTATGACTCAATAAATATGTCCTTGCGATCAATTCCTGTTCATTTTTGTTTTGTGCCTTCACAAAGAAACCGCACAACAAAAGTGAAATAAGAATTGTACTCTTCATATTATTAATTATTCTTTATTGCATTTTTCCGGCATTCATCAATGATTGCATCCACTTTTTCTTTGGTCAAATGCTCCCGGTACGATTTTCCCATCTGCATCATTGGCGCATAACCACAAGCTGCCAGGCACTCCACTGTTTTTAATGTAAACATTCCGTCGGCAGTTGTTTCACCCGGTTGTATTCCCAATTTGTCTCCGATGTATTTAATGATGTCTTCACTCCCTCTTGCCATGCATGGTCCGGTTTGGCAAACTTCAAATACATATTTACCTACCGGTTTCAGATTATACATGCTGTAAAAAGTGGCCACTTCATACACTTCGATCGGAAGGAGATTCAGCAATGACGCTACATAATCCATCGTTTCCACGCTGAGCCATCCGCCAAATTCCTGTTGTGCTAAATGCAAAACAGGGATCACAGCGCTTTTCTGCTTTCCTTCCGGATAACGAGCAATAATCTGTTCAACTTCTTTTAACTTCTGTTCTGAAAATTTTATCATATCAATTCAAAAGTCAATTTTGACTTTTTACTTTTTAATTTTTATGCATCCATTTCTCCCGCAATCAAATTCAAACTACTCATCGTTATGATCGCATCACTCAGCATACTTCCTTTTGTCAGTTCTTCATATGCCTGGTAATAAATAAAGCAAGGCCGGCGAAAATGTAAGCGGTACGGTGTTCTTCCGCCATCGCTGATCAGGTAAAATCCTAATTCACCATTAGCCGCTTCAATAGAATGATACACTTCCCCGGACGGCATATCAATTTCTCCATAAACAATTTTAAAATGCCAGATCATTGCCTCCATCTTAGTGTACACATCTTGTTTTGGCGGTAAATAATATTCGGGAACATCTGCATGATATACTTCCGCATCAGCGCCTTTGAATTCCTGAACTTTTTGATATGCTTGTTCAAGAATACGCAGACTTTGCCACATTTCCTGATTACGAACCAGCCAGCGATCATAATTATCGCCGGTCGTTCCGACAGGAATCAAAAAATCAAAATCTTCATAGCTGCAATAAGGAGCCTGCACCCGCACATCATAATCCACACCGGTGGCACGAAGATTCGGACCTGTAAAACCATAATTCAATGCTCTTTCTGCACTGATGGCTCCGGTTCCGATTGTGCGTTCCATAAAAATCCGGTTGCGCTGAAACAAATTTTCAAATTCTTTCAGCACATCGGGATATTCCCGGAGAAATTTTTCCAGCTTCTGAAAAGC
>DASZPW010000112.1:0-22050 GCA_035550155.1 Chitinophagaceae bacterium
AATGGCGAAGTGATCGGAATTTTAAGTACCAAAGAAACAGAAGCGGAAGGGGTGGCTTTTGCCATTCAATCAAAATACATCTACAGCGCTATTGCTGAGTTGAAAAAAGATACTGCGTTCCAAAATCTTCGTTTGCCAGTTAAATCAACTGTTCGTGATTTAGATACCAAGCAGCAGGTAAAAAAGATAGAAGATTATGTTTTCTTCGTAAAAGGCGACTAGAGTTTTTTAACTCCACAATCGTTCCGGGTATTCTCCTTTGCTGATAAGTACTCTCAATTTCTTTTCCACTTCTGGAGCGTCTTCTTTGTACGTGACACCAAACCATTCGGCAGAAGTTGGGATCAATTTGATCTTCCCTCCTTCCTTAATAAACCGATCCCCGATAATCGGAATGAAAAATTCTGCTTTGGGATCTGTTCCTTTTTCTTTCAGAAAATCCAGAAATATTCGTTGAATAATATCAAATGCAGAAGCCGGGAAACACCAGAAATTCATAGACACTTTAGAATCGAAAGGCGTATCATGTTTTCCATCCACATCATCATATACGATCTTATTTCCTTCCCGGTAAATTTTTGTCCGCTCCACCACGGTAACAAGATAACTGTCCTTATCCACTTCACACACACCCCGGCTCACGGATCCATTTTCAGACAAAGTTTTAGCAAGATCATAACCGATAATGCTGAAAAGTCCATTCTTACAATCGTTTTGCAAAAATTGAGCAGCTTTATAAAATCCATCACTGCCATAAAAATCATCGGCATTGATCACTGCGAACGGCTCATGTATCACAGTCTTTGCACACAACACCGCATGTGCTGTTCCCCAGGGCTTGGTTCTTTCAGCAGGCGCTTTATATCCATTGGTAAAAGAATCCAGTTCCTGGTACACATAGTCAATGTCAATACGTCCCCTTATTTTCGGTTCAATGATGTTTTTGAAATTTTCAGCAAATTCACGACGGATAATAAAAACCACTTTTCCAAAACCGGCACGAATCGCATCATAAATAGAATAATCCATGATCGTTTCTCCGTTGGGACCAAATCCCTGGATCTGTTTCATACTGCCATATCTTGAAGCCATTCCTGCGGCTAATACCAATAATGTAGGTTTCATAGTGTTTGTTTTAAAAATTCCGGGACAAAATTAAAGTAAATTCGCCAAGGAACGCATGCAAAAACTATCATTTCAAAATATCACTACCGATTTTATAACCGATCCGCTTTTTATTGAAAAGAATATTGAAGTTGCTGTATTACGACTTGATAAAATTCACCCAGTTATTTCAGGTAATAAGTGGTTCAAACTTCAATTTTATATTGAAGAAGCAAAAAAATTACAAAAAAAAACGATCGTAACATTTGGCGGCGCCTGGTCCAATCATATCATTGCTACTGCTGCCGCATGCAAACAAAATATCCTGAACAGCATCGGCATCATTCGTGGTGAAGAGCTTGCTGAGCTTTCAAATACGCTTCGCTACGCAAAACAACTCGGTATGCAATTGATTTTCGTCAGTCGTGACGATTACAGGAATAAAAGAATTCCGGATTCACTTTCAAAAGAAGATTTTTATTTTATCAATGAAGGAGGTTATGGATCAAAAGGCGCTGAAGGCGCTGCAACTATTTTAAACTATTGCAAAAAAAATAATTTCACACATTTTTGTTGTACCGTTGGTACTGGTACGATGATCGCAGGATTGATCGGTGCTTCTTCAAATGATCAACAAGTGATCGGTATCAGTGTAATGAAAAATAACTTAGAATTAGAAGAAAAGATCAAAGCATTGGTTCATGACAAAGCAAATTTCCAGCTATTTCACGATTATCATTTCGGAGGCTATGCCAAATACAACAACAAACTGATCCGTTACATGAATGAATTCTATCTGCGAAATCAAATTCCCTCCGACTTTGTTTACACCGGGAAATTATTCTTTGCAATTCATGATCTCATTCATAAAGATTCTTTTCCCCCGGAAAGTAAAATACTGATCATTCACAGCGGCGGGTTGCAGGGTAATGCATCGCTCCCGAAGGGAACGTTAATCTTTTAGATTTCCTGATCACCCTGCCCTATCTTTGTCCCTTATATAAAAGAATCCTATCCATTTTTCGTTGTAGTATCATGAAAAAACATTTTCTGTCCCTGCTGATATTTTTTATCGCCGGCTTTTTTTCTGCTTCGGCACAGGACACACTTCCCAATTTTTCTGCAAAGAGCGTAGGCAATAACCGGGTGATCATCGGGTGGAATAATACCTTTACCGTTATCAAACAGGTAAGCATTCAACGTTCATTTGATAGCCTGACAGGTTTTAAAACAATTCTGACTGTCCCTGATCCTACAGCTCCTCAAAACGGTTACCTGGATTCAAAAGCTACGAACGATCGCATGTTTTATCGCTTGTATATTTTATTGGATAAAGGAAATTTTATATTCAGCGATGCAAAAAGGCCGGTGCCTGATACCTCTCTCAGAAAGCAACTTTCAGGACAAAAGTTCGAAAACGCTGCAGATTCTATTGCATGGCTCAAACGAGCAGACATCGGCGGAAAATTTGAGATCATTCCAGGTAAAGATTCCAGCGCAATCCAGGATCAAACGCTAAAAGACAAAAACAAACCAAACGTTTTTGTACCATCAAAATATGTATCCACCTATAAAAACGGCTATGTGCATGTGAACCTGCCGGACGACGGGAAAAAATACAGTATCAAATTTTTTGAAGAGGATGGAACATTCTTGTTTGAATTAAAAGATATCAAGGAAAAAAAATTCAGCATTGATAAAGCCAATTTTTATCATGCGGGTTGGTTTGGTTTCGAGTTATACGGAGATGGAAAACTGATTGAAAAGTACAAATTCTATTTACAGAAAGAGTTTTAAACTTAGAAAATACTTTGCAATTTGCAGTAAACAGTTGGCAGTAAAATATCAGACTTCTTACTTCATACTTCATATTTCAATTCAACCCCAAATACTTTTTCAAAATTCCGTTTCACTTTTTCTTTCGCTTCATCCATATCAACTTTGCGCCCCAATTCTTTTTCTAAGGAAGTGACTTGTTTATTACTGATACCGCAGGGAATGATGAAATTGAAATAACTGAGATCAGTATTGACATTGAAAGCAAAACCATGCATAGTGATCCAGCGGCTGGTTCGAACACCGATGGCACAGATCTTTCGTTCTTTCCCTTTCACATCCGGATCGATCCACACTCCAGTTTCTCCTGGTGAACGATCACCTTTGATCCCATAATCCGCAAGCGTTAAAATGATCACTTCTTCAATCTTGCGCAAATATTTTCCGATATCTGTTTCAAATTTCTCCAAATCCAGTATCGGATAACCCACGATCTGCTGTGGGCCATGAAAAGTGATATCACCTCCCCGATTAGTACGGAAAAATTCAATACCTTTCCTTGTTCTCATTTCCTCATTGATCAGCACATTTTCAATATTGCCGCTTTTGCCCAATGTATAAACGGGTGGATGTTCTACAAAAAGTAAATAATGCTGAGTCGTGAGTATTGAGTCGTGAGTACTGATTACAGTATTTCCTGCTCCTGACTCCAGGCTATAGACTACCGACTTTCTCCGGATGTTTCCCTGCAACAATAGCTCCTGGTAATCCCAGGCTGCTTTGTATTCCATTAGCCCCAGATCACGAAATAGTACCTGCTGTTTGTCCATAATGAACAACAAATTTACCAACAAATGTGCAACTATTAACTTTGCGCCGATCCACATTGAATTATGAAAGAAGAACAGAAACATAAATCAAAAGAGGTTAATGATATCAGCGATGAACTGTATGAGCGATTCAGCATTACAGTAGATAAAGGACAGGAGCCGCTTCGTATTGATAAATTCCTGATGAGCCGCATTGAAGGAGCCACACGAAATAAATTGCAACAGGCATTGAATGCAGGAATGGTATTGGTGAGCGGAAAAGAAGTGCGGCCAAATTATAAAATAAAACCCGGTGATGAGATCATTCTGTATTCTGATGTAAGCCCGGAAGATACCGCTGTTGTCCCGGAAAAGATGCCGTTGAACATCGTGTATGAAGATGAGGAACTGATGGTGATCAATAAACCGGCGGGATTAGTGGTGCATCCCGGCAGCGGCAATTACACAGGAACATTGTTGAACGGTGTTGCCTGGTATTTGCAAAAAGAAAATCCTTCCATCACTGAAGATAGTTTACCAAGATTTGGATTAGTGCACCGGATTGATAAAAACACCAGCGGCTTATTGGTGTTGGCAAAAACTCCGAAAGCTATGAGCCAACTTGCCAAACAATTTTATGATCATAGCGTCAAACGTCAATATGTTGCGTTGGTCTGGGGCGATCTGCGAAAAGATAGCGGAACTATTGTAGCACATGTCGGCCGTCATCAACGATTCCGGAAACAATTTGAAGCGTATCCCGAAGGAGATCAGGGAAAAGAAGCGATCACACATTACAAAGTATTGGAGCGATTTGGTTACGTGACATTAGTGGAATGTATCCTGGAAACCGGCCGTACGCATCAGATACGGGTACACATGAAACATATCGGCCATCCTTTATTCAGCGATGATTTTTACGGAGGTGATAAAATCATGAAAGGAACTGTTTTTGCCAAATACAAACAATTTGTTGAAAACTGCTTTGCCATTTGTCCACGACAGGCATTGCATGCAAAAACTTTGGGATTCATTCATCCGACTACAGGAAAGGAGGTTTTCTTCAACAGCGAGTTGCCCGATGATATGCGTGATGTGATCGAAAGATGGAGAAAGTATTCTACAACGAAGGGAATATGACTGTAAAACGGATTTCTAACCCATAGACCCGAATTACAAAATCGGGTTATTTTGGAAAAAGCATCTTATAATCCACATCAATTTTCCCTTTAGAAATATCGGTCAGCTTTCCTTTCATTAATTTCCTTTTCAAGGGAGAAATATAATCAATGAATAGCTTTCCTTCAATATGATCGTATTCATGTAGGATCACCCGTGCCGAAAGGCCGGAAAACAATTTCATCTGTGGTTCAAAATTTTCATCCCGGTATTGAAGCATTACTGCCTGACGGCGATAAATATCTTCCCGGATCTTAGGAATGCTTAAACAACCTTCATTGTACATCCATTCTTCGCCATCTTCTTCCATAATATGAGCATTGATAAAAACTTGTTTGATGCCTGGTTCGTCCGGGTACTTTCCTTTGTCTTCCTCATCCATATTCTCAAATACCTGTGTAGAATCAACGATGAAAAGGCGAATATCCCTGTTGACCTGAGGCGCTGCCAATCCTACTCCATTACTGGCATATAAAGTCTCCCACATATCGGCAATTAATTTTTCAAGGTCCGGAAAATCTGGGCCAATGTCTTTACACACCTTTCTTAAAACAGGATGGCCATATGCTACAATCGGTAATATCATTTACAATTTTAAATTTAAATTTTCGATAGCAAATTTAGGATTAATAATTCTACTTACATTTTCGTAGCTCACAAACTCTGAAGATATTCCTGCAATAAGATGGTGGCGGCAATTTCATCGATCAGCCGTTTATCCCTCCGTTGCTTTTTTTTCATTCCCATTTCGATCATCGCCTGCGATGCCATTTTGGAAGTAAAGCGTTCATCAACTTTTTTTACCGGTACCGAAGGAAAATTTTTCTGCAGCTCTTTTACAAATTTCTCAACCAGCGGAGTAGCATGTGTATCCGTATCATCCAGATTTTTTGGCTCTCCGATCAGGATCAGCTCCACTTCTTCTTTAGCAAAATAATTTTTAAGAAAAGAAAGCAATTCTTTTGTATCTACAGTGGTCAGGCCCGTCGCAATGATCTTCAACGGATCTGTTACCGCAAGGCCGGTACGTTTGAGTCCATAATCTATTGAAAGAATTCTCCCCATAAAGTCAAAATGCAAAAGTCAAAAAACAGCAACCTCAGTCATTATGTTTTAAATTTTTACTTTTTAATTTTTAATTTAAAAACAAATCTGCGATCACAAAGATGGCAAAAACTATGGATGCAATGCCATTGGCCGTCATGAATGCAATGTTCACCTTTTTCAGATTATCCGGTTTGACAATTGAATGTTGGTAAATAAGCATTCCGCCGAAGATCAATACGCCGATCCAGTATAGCCAACCAAAATGTCCATAAAAACCTGCCGCCACAACTGCTGTTGCCGATAACAGATGAAATAATTCTGAAACATGCAATGCTTTGGCTTTGCCTAACCAAACAGGTATGGAATATAATTGTTGCGACTGGTCGAACTCTACATCCTGCAACGCATAAATAATATCAAACCCGCTGACCCAAAAAATAACAGCGATCGAAAAAAGAATTGGCAAAAGATCAAATCTGCCGGTCACAGCTAAATAAGCTCCAATTGGCGCCAGCGATAATCCCAATCCTAAAATCAAATGACAAAGCGGCGTAAATCTCTTTGTATAACTATAACCCAAAACAACGAACAAAGCGACAGGAGCCAAATAAAAACAAAGACGATTGATGAAGTAACAAGTTACCAGGAACAAGATGCAAGAAATAATGGTAAATACCAAAGCTTTATTTGCAGAAATAATCCCTTGTGGAATTTCTCTTATTACTGTTCTTGGATTTTTTGCATCAAATTGCCTGTCAAGATAACGATTGAATGCCATGGCGGCGCTTCGGGCAAAGACCATGCAGAGAAGAACCAATGAAAAATTGAAAATTGATCCCGATAGTGATCGGAATTGAAAATTGAAAATTTTGGCACCTAGCACATATCCGATCAATGCAAAAGGCATTGCAAAAATGGTGTGAGAAAATTTTACCAGGCTTAAATAATTTTTGACTTTCTTCATGTATTATCCAAGCTTAATCATCCAACTTTATTAAATCTATTTCTGACCAACTCCCACAACACTACACCTGCGGCAGTTGCAATGTTCAATGAATGCTTCATCCCAAATTGAGGAATTTCAATGCAACCATCGCAAATATCGATCGTGGATTGCTCCACTCCTGTTACTTCATTGCCGAACACCACTGCGATCTTTTCATCATTTTTGAAATTAATATCCTGGAGCTTGTAACTTTTCTCAGCTTGCTCCACGGCAAATACTTTATACTTTTTATTTTTTAATTCTTCAACAGCTTCTTTGGCTGTTTTGAAATGTTTCCAATCTACGGTTTCTTCCGCACCCAAAGCCGTTTTTTTGATTTCCTTATGTGGTGGCCTGGCCGAATACCCACAGATATAAATTGCTTCGATCAAAAAAGCATCTGCCGTACGGAATACACTACCCACATTGTAGGCACTACGGATATTTTCCAAAACAACGATAATAGGATTTTTAGGAGTCTGCCTGAATTCTTCCACTGTTTTTCTCCCCAATTCCTCCATGCTTAATTTTCGCATGGCGCAAAAGTAATTCACAACAGCCAAACAGGTTTCGGCAAAGCCTTCAAACAGGTTATATTTGTCGTTCCCGATAATATTGGAACGCAGCTATGGCTAAAACCAAAATAGATGAAACCCCGCTCATGCAGCAACACCGGGCTATCAAGCAAAAATATCCCGATGCGATATTGCTCTTCCGGGTGGGCGATTTTTATGAAACATTCGGGCAAGATGCTGTGATCGCTTCACAGGTGCTGGGAATTACACTCACTAAAAGAAATAACGGAGCCGCCGCTTCTTTGGACCTGGCAGGTTTTCCTCATCATGCACTGGATACATATTTACACAAACTGGTGAAAGCCGGCTACCGTGTTGCGATCTGCGACCAGTTGGAAGATCCGAAATTGGCTAAGGGAATCGTAAAAAGAGGCGTGACCGAAATGGTGACTCCCGGCACTGCAACCAATGATAAATTGCTCGAACATCATAGCAATAATTTCCTGGCGGGAATTCATTTTGCAGATAACGATCACTATGGGCTCGCCTTCCTGGATATTTCAACAGGAGAATTTTTTATTGCGGAAGGTGACCGGGAATATGCTGATAAACTGCTGCAGAGTTTCAAACCTGCAGAGGTTGTTTTCCAGAGAAACCAGCAGAAAAAGTTCAAAGAACATTTTGGCGCCAAAATTTACAGTTATACACTGGATGAATGGATCTTCGGCGATACGTATGCTGAAGATATTTTACTGAAACAATTTCAGACGTATTCCTTGAAAGGTTTCGGAGTGGATGAAATGAAGAACGGCCTGATCGCTGCGGGAGCTGTATTACATTATCTGAAAGAAACGGAACATCCCAATCTGCAACATATCACATCTATTCAAAGAATTGACCGGGATGATTTTTTATGGATGGACAGGTTTACGATCCGGAATTTAGAATTGGTGATTAAAAATTCGGAGGCCGGGCATACTCTATTGGATGTTTTAGATAATACCGTTTCTCCAATGGGAGCAAGATTGCTGAAGCGCTGGATCGTCTTCCCATTGAGAGATATTTCGAAGATCAATGAACGGATGAACCTGGTTGAGTTTTTTATTTTACAAACAGAATTACGAAACAAAATTTCCCATGCCATCAAACTCTGCGGCGATGTAGAAAGATTAGTTTCAAAAATTCCGATGAAAAAGATCAACCCGAGAGAATTATTGCAATTGGGCAGAGGACTGCGGCAAGCACAGGAAATAAAACAATATTGTTCGCAAGCAGAAAATGAATATTTGAAGCGATTGGGCGATGCTTTGAATCCCTGTTCCTACATCGCTGATAAAATTTTCAAAGAGATCGTTGAAAACCCGCCGGCTTTAGCGATTAAAGGCGGCATGATCAATAGTGGCGTAAATACGGAATTGGATGAGTTGCGCCATATTGCCCGCAGCGGAAAAGAATATTTGACCCGGTTGCAACAAAAAGAAGCGGAATCAACCGGCATTTCTTCTCTTCGCATTGGTTTCAACAATGTGTTTGGTTATTATCTCGAAGTCACCAATGCACATAAGAACAAAGTGCCTGCCGAATGGATGCGCAAACAAACTTTGGCAAACGCAGAACGGTACATTACTCCTGAATTAAAAGCTTACGAAGAAAAGATCACCGGAGCTGAAGAGAAAATATTACGACTTGAATTGGAAATTTATGAATCGTTGATGAATGAACTGCTCGATTACCTGGCTCCCATTCAAACCAATGGAAATATTTTAGCGATATTGGATTGCCTTACTTGTTTTGCACAAAATGCTATTCAATATCATTATAAAAAGCCGCTGCTGCACGATGGTGATGCGTTGCAGATCAAAGCCGGGCGACATCCTGTGATAGAAAGAAATCTTCCAATCGGAGAAAGTTATATCAGCAACGACCTGGAGTTAGACAAAACAGAACAACAGATCATCATTCTCACCGGCCCTAATATGAGTGGTAAATCTGCTTTATTGCGCCAGACTGCTTTGATCACTTTGATGGCACATACGGGAAGTTTTGTGCCAGCTGATGAAGCAAAAATTTCTTTAACGGATAAAATATTTACCCGGGTCGGCGCATCGGATAATCTGAGTGGCGGCGAATCTACTTTCATGGTAGAGATGAATGAAACGGCTTCCATCATCAATAATATTACTCCCAGAAGCCTGATACTGTTAGATGAGATCGGCCGTGGTACGTCTACTTACGATGGTATATCAATTGCATGGAGTATTGCTGAGCATCTGCATAATTCTCCGCATCAGCCCAAAACACTTTTTGCAACGCATTACCACGAATTGAACGAACTGGAAGAAAAAATGCCGAGAATAAAAAATTATCACATCACAAATAAAGAGGTCGGCAATAAAATTATTTTCCTGAGAAAATTGGCAAGAGGTGGCAGCACTCACAGTTTCGGAATTCATGTTGCAAAAATGGCCGGCATGCCTCCTTCACTAATTGAAAGAGCGAATGAGATTTTAAAACATCTTGAAAGCAAACATGTGGACGAGTCAGGAGTCGGGAGTCGGGAATCAGGAGATATGAAAGAAAAATTAAAAGAGCTTACTCAAACTAAGTTACAGCTTTCTATTTTCGATGCACATAGTGAAACTTTTGAAGAAATAAGAAAACTTTTGCAGGATCTTGACATCAACCGCCTGACACCTGTTGAAGCATTATTGAAGTTGCAAGAGATCAAGAACAGATTGAAGTAAGGAGCAGTAACTTGAAATCGACTATTTGAAATACCTGTTTTTAATTCAAAAGCCTATTATTATTATAAGACTTAATGTTTTTTCTCAAACCAAACCGGATTTTTATCATTCCAGGTACCGTTATAATTGATCATTAATTCTTCACCAGCTGAAATTTCCCGTATAGTTTTAATGCTGATCATTTTGTTGTCAAAATCCATTTCATAATCGCAATTCGCTTCGTAAGAATGATTATATAACGGGACATATCCAAGCGCCATACAACATTGATCTTTTTGATTTCCCCATTCAAAAATATAATCGTGTAAAAGAGTTTTATCCAGAAAAAACCTATCCTCACGGCTCATAACAATGACCGGCGCTATCTCTATGACTGTATTCGCTTTTATTGCTTCCGAAGTAAAAACACCCCGGCCTTTATTTTTTACCGGTGACACAAAAAGGCAGGAAAATATCATCAGAAAATATTTAAAAAATTAATGTAAATGAAAAATTAATACTAAAAAACTTGAAAACATAAAAGTAAATTTGCAGGATGCAGTTCGAGATGGAGCAACATATGATCAAAGAACAGTTTGAAGCGATCATGCAATCCGGTGACCGCCATCAGCTTTATGATTTTCTGAACGATCAGAATATCAGCGACGTTGCTATGCTGGTAGAAGAATACCCCGACCAGGAAGACCAGATCGTTGCCAATATGTCCATCAACCGGGCTACCAGTGTATTTAAGATCCTGGATGTAAGTATTCAAAAAAGAATTATCCGGGAGCTGGCTCCTGCAAAAACAGCAGAGCTTCTCAATGATCTCCCGCCTGATGACCGTACCGATTTCCTGGAAGAACTTCCCAGCAATGTTGTAAGAGAGTTGATCAAACTGCTGAACCCCGAAGAAAGAAAAATCACACTCTCTCTGCTCGGCTATCCTGAAAATAGTATCGGTCGTCTGATGACACCGGATTATGTGTATGTATATCCGTATAATACCGTTGCGGAAGTTTTTGCCACCATCCGCAAGCATGGCAAAGACAGCGAGACGATCAACGTGATCTATGTGATCAATGAACAAGGCGAATTGCTGGACGATATTCGGATCCGGGATTTTATATTGAGCCCTCCCGATAAAAAAGTTTCCGAATTGATGGATGAACGTGTGATCTCATTGAGAGCATATGATGACCAGGAAACAGCCAGCGATATTTTTAAAATGAATAACCGGGATGCATTGCCGGTCGTAAGTAACAGTAATAAATTATTAGGTATTGTTACCATTGATGATATCCTGTGGGTAGCCAGTGAAGAATATAGTGAAGACATTCAAAAGATCGGAGGTACTTCTGCATTGGAAGCTCCTTATCTTGACACACCTTTTTTCAAGCTGATCCAGAAAAGAGTTGGATGGCTCATCATCCTTTTCTTAAGTGAATTGCTGACAGCAACTGCCATGGCTTATTTTAATGATGAAATTGCAAAAGCTACCATGCTGGCCATGTTCATTCCATTGATCATGTCAAGCGGCGGGAACAGCGGCTCACAAGCCAGCACGCTGATAATACAGGCAATGGCCGTAGGTGATATCCATATCAGTGATTGGTGGCGGGTGATGCGAAGAGAAATTCTTTCGGGGCTTGTATTGGGAGCTGTATTGGGATTGATCGGTTTTACCCGAATCACTTTGTGGCACGAACTGATGCAACACGGAGTGATCAAAGATATTTATGGGCCTCATTGGCTGTTGGTTGCTTTTACAGTTGGAAGTTCGCTGATCGGTGTGGTGATGTGGGGAACCCTGAGCGGTTCTATGCTTCCAATTGCTTTAAAAAAATTAGGAGCCGATCCCGCTGTATCCTCTGCTCCATTTGTTGCCACTTTGGTAGATGTTACAGGAATTGTGATCTATTTCACCATAGCTCTTTTATTCTTACGAGGTATCCTATTATGACCTGCGAGTCTTTTGCAGTTAGAAATTGCCCAATATAGAAGGCAGATTGCACAATATTTTTTAAGCTTTTCCGTACGTATTATTCATTCCAAAAACATCTTATTAACACCCGGTTTGTACATATGGCGCAATTTTTAGACTTTCGTAGTACCAAATCCTTCAACTCTTTTAATTATGTGCGGAATAGTAGGATATACCGGCCCTAAAGAAGCTTATCCCATCATCATCAAAGGACTGAAACGCCTCGAATATCGTGGCTATGACAGCACCGGTGTTGCTTTGCAAAACGGATCACTGAAAGTGTATAAGAAAAAAGGAAAAGTGGCAGACCTGGAAGATGCCATTGTGGGAGAAAATCTTCATGGACATACAGGTATCGGGCACACCCGCTGGGCCACGCATGGCGAACCAAGTGATGTCAATGCACATCCACATCAATCATCAAGCGGCAAATTAGCAATGATCCATAATGGGATTATTGAAAATTATACTCAGCTCAAACAGGAATTAATTAATAAGGGTTACAAATTCAAAAGTGAGACAGATACGGAAGTGCTTTTGAACTTCATTGAAGAGATAAAAAAAAATAATCATTGCGGTCTCGAAGAAGCGGTACGTGTAGCATTGAAAAGAGTGACCGGTGCGTATGTGATCCTTATACTGGATGCTGATGAACCGGAAACTATTATTGCGGCAAGAAAAGGAAGTCCATTAGTGATCGGCATCGGGAAAGGCGAACATTTTTTGGGCTCCGATGCTTCGCCAATGTTAGAGTACACCAAAGAAGTTGTTTATGTAAATGATTACGAACTGGCCATAGTAAAACCGGATGAACTCATTTTGAAAAATCTTGGCAATGAAAAGATCACTCCTTATGTTCAGAAGCTCGATATAGAATTAGCGGCGATTGAAAAAAGTGGTTATGATCACTTCATGTTGAAAGAGATCTTTGAACAGCCCCAAACAATTTACGATTGTTTGAGAGGAAGATTGGATACTACCGGAGGCGCTATCACCATGAGTGGCATTCAGCAGTACGCAGATCAGATCATGAATGCTAACAGGATTGTGATGATCGCCTGCGGTACCAGTTGGCACGCCGGTTTGGTAGCTGAATATATATTTGAAGAATTGTGCCGCATCAATGTAGAAGTAGAATATGCATCTGAATTCCGCTATCGCAACCCGGTCATTAATACAGGTGATGTGATCATTGCTATTTCGCAAAGCGGAGAGACGGCTGATACATTAGTTGCCATTGAAAATGCAAAAGAACAAGGAGCGATCATTCTCGGAGTAGTGAATGTAGTTGGTTCTTCTATTGCAAGAGCCAGTCATGGCGGCGCCTATACACATGCAGGTCCTGAAATTGGTGTGGCATCTACGAAAGCGTTCACTGCACAGTTGGCTGTATTAACAATGATCGCTTTGAAAATTGCACATGAGAAAGGAACTATAGATAACGAACGCTACATGCATTTGCTGAATGAACTTTCTGAAATCCCGGAAAAAGTTGCCTGGGTATTGAAGTCGAAAGACAAGATCAAAAAGTTAGCGGAAAAATATAAAGACGCAAGAGATTTTCTTTACCTCGGCCGAGGATATAATTTTCCCGTTGCATTGGAGGGTGCATTGAAGCTGAAAGAAATTTCTTACATACATGCGGAAGGTTACCCGGCTGCCGAAATGAAACATGGGCCGATCGCTTTGGTGGATGAACAACTTCCGGTAGTTGTGGTCGCAACAAAAGATGCTTATCACCACAAAGTGGTCAGTAATATCCAGGAAATAAAAGCAAGAAAAGGAAAAGTGATCGCAGTGATCAGCGAAGGTGATTCAAGTACCGCAGCAATGTGTGATGATGTGATGATCGTTCCGGAAGCAGATGAAATTGTAGCACCGATGCTTAGTGTGGTGCCGCTTCAGCTTCTCGCCTATTATATTGGTGTAGCCAAAGGATATGATGTTGATAAGCCAAGAAACCTGGCGAAGAGCGTGACGGTTGAATAACAATTTTTTTCCGAAACGTTTTAACGCATCCCGAAATATATTTCAGCATTTAAATAACTACTACATGAACAATATCGGGAAAAAACCAATCTCAGATTTAGGCTATGGCTTTATTCCAAAAGAATTTATTCCCAAAGGGAAAAATGAATATCACCTGCGAAATCTTCAGAACAGAAGCGGGATCAAATACCGGAAACTGACTGCTTACGAAACTGAAGTGTTGGTGAAAAATGCCAACACATCCGATGACTGGAACAAAGTATTGGTATCAAAAGCTTTTAATCCTGAACTGGTTAAAAACTGCAAGTTTTATGGATTGGTTCGTATTGGTAAATTAGAACCTCTTTATCACGAATTCAATAATCTCCGGATGCCTGTAGGGTTGTACAATAGTACGATCATCAGTTGCGATCTTGGCGATAATGTGGCAATAGATAATGTCAATTATATGAGTCATTACATTGTAGGTAGCGATGTTATGCTTGCTAATGTAAATGAGTTATGTACTACTGATCATTCCAAGTTCGGAAATGGTATTATCAAAGAAGGTGAAAAAGAATCTATCCGGATATGGATGGAACTATGCAATGAAAATGGAGGCCGCAGTGTGATGCCTTTCAACGGCATGCAACCCGGCGATGCATATCTCTGGGCTAAATATCGTGACAATGATAAGCTGATGCAGAAATTCAAAGAATTCACTGAAAAAAAATTTGATCAGCAAAGAGGATATTATGGTAAGATTGGTGATCGCACCATAATCAAAAATTGCGGCATCATCAAAGATGTTTGGGTTGGAAGCGATGCCTACCTGAAAGGGGCCAATAAATTAAAAAACCTGACTATTAATTCTTCACCCGAAGCAAAATCACAGATTGGTGAAAGTTGCGAATTGGTGAATGGCATTGTTGGTTTTGGCTGCCGGATATTTTATGGAGTAAAGGCAGTTCGTTTTATCCTTGCATCCAATTCACAATTGAAATACGGAGCAAGACTGATCAACTCTTATTTGGGAGATAATTCCACGATATCCTGCTGCGAGGTTTTGAATTCATTGATCTTCCCGGCACATGAACAACACCACAATAATTCTTTTTTATGTGCAGCATTGGTGATGGGTCAAAGTAATATGGCAGCCGGAGCTACAATTGGTTCCAATCATAATTCTAGAGGGGCAGATGGAGAATTGCAGGCAGGCCGTGGCTTTTGGCCGGGATTATGTGTCAGTTTAAAACACAATTCAAAATTTGCTTCGTTCACATTGATCGCCAAAGGAGATTATCCCGCCGAATTGAATATCCCGATTCCCTTTTCTCTTATCAGTAATGATGTGAGCAAAGATCAACTGGTAGTGATGCCGGCATATTGGTTTATGTACAATATGTATGCCCTCGGAAGGAATGAAAAAAAATATTCAGCTCGTGACAACCGGACTGATAAAACGCAGGAGTTGGAATATGATTACCTGGCCCCCGATAGTGTGAACGAGATCTTTGATGCTTTGCACTTAATAAAAAAATTTACAGGAAAAGCTTATGCCCAAAAAATAAAAGAACCTGTTCCCGAAACAGATTGGGTGAATACAGGTGCGATGCTGCTCAACAATAAAGAAGCTATCGTTGATAAATTAGAAATTCTTGCAGAGGGATTTGAAAATTCCGATCGAAAAGTGCAGTTGGTAAAAGTGAATCCTGCATACCAGATATATAAAGAACTGATCATTTATTACGGAATATCGCAGTTGGTAGATTTTATCAATCAGAACAAGATCGGAAACTGGCAACAACTATGGCAATCATTGCCGCTTCGTTCCCGCCGAGAAAGCTGGGTGAATATCGGGGGACAACTGATCCCGAAAACTGCTTTGGATACTTTAATTAGAAATATCGAAACAGGTAAGATCAGGAATTGGGATGAAGTTCATAATTTTTATAACAAAAACAGCAAACTTTACCGGGAACAAAAATTGCAACATGCATTTGCATCGCTGATCGAGATACTGGATATCACACCACGCAACTTCACAAAAAAATTATTCAGACAATTACTTGCCCAGGCTGCGGATACAAAAGAATGGATGCTGAAAGAAATATACGAATCCCGTTCCAAAGACTATTTCAATGAGTTCCGGAAAATGATGTACGATAATCAAAAAGAAATGGATAACGTGGTCGGCAAACTTTCAGACAACAGCTTTATTTTACAACAAGAAGATGAACTTCGCCAATTCCGGGATCTGGTGAATGAATTGACCAGGCAATTTCAATAATTTTCTTTTTATAAATTATGATTTCTTGTAAAAGGTAAATAGGTAAGCATAAAGCCTGCCTGGTGGCATATCGTGTAAAATAACAGATCGTATATATAATATTTAATTTTTTGTTTTTTCTCTCCCATTTTGATGATCAATGCTGAGGTCCATCCTACTTTCCAGATGAAATTATCCAGGTGATATTGATCTGTGAACATCACTAAAACTGAAGTGGAAAGTGGAAAGCGGGGACCTGCCTGGGAATCACCATTTTTATATTTATTAGCCCAACTGATTTTGGGGTCAAACCACTGTGGATTTGCTTTGGGAAATCTTACCTGGAAATCTGAGAAATGAAATAGTAGTGTTTCATTAAATCCTTTGGCAGCACCGGCTGTAAAGACCAACCCTCCGGTGATCCACTTGTTTTTATTCATTCTCCATTTCTCTTGCCTGGGAGTGTCAAACTGAGCATGTGCAGCAGTATAGCTAAAACATAAAAGCAATAATATCGTTTTCATTTTGTACAGATTTATTTTATTGATCAACATAATTCTAAAACCAAAACCGGCTTTAGTTTGTAAATCTGTCTTCCATTATGGATAATGGGGATAAAAGGGCTTCGAAAGATTGGATCAGAAAAAAAGAAGATCAATATATATTTGAGCTCACAAAATAAAAATTAGAATTGGTTTGTTCAAGCGTTTAGAAAAAAATATCAATGGTATCGTAGATATACTAATTACTGATGTTTAAAAATGATCATAAATAAAAATCCCCGCTTTTGCGGGGAAAATTTTTAGAGAAATAAGTAGTCAGTTGAATTAATTATTTCTTGGTTGTATCAGCACTCATCATTTTAGATGTGTCAGTTGACATCATCTTTGAAGTGTCACTTCCCATCATTTTGTTATCCATTGTCTGGGTTGTAGTATCTTTTGTCTGTTCTTTGTTTTCGCTCTTGTTGTTGCAAGCAGCGAGTAAGCCGGCTAATGCCATGATTGCGAATACTTTTTTCATTGTAATTTTTTTTGGTTTTGAAAATGCCTTTTTTAACGGCGACGCAAAGTTAATCGTAGCTTTCAAATCAACAAATCATAGCAAGCTTTTTTATACTGAACAAAATTTATAAAAGCATGAAAACCAATAAATGCTTATTTTTTTCTGAAAAAGATCCGGATCGGAACCCCTTTAAAATCGAAATTCTGTCTCAGTTGATTCTCTAAATAATTTTTATACGGCTGCTTAACATCGTCAGGGAAATTGCAGAAAAATGCAAAGGAAGGCACCTGGGTCGGAAGCTGCGTTACAAATTTAATTTTTAACGGATGACCTCTAACCACGGGAGGATGATAAGATTGAATAGCCTTTTGCATCACCTCGTTCAATTGTGATGTGGGTATTTTGCGCTGCTTATTTTCATACACTTCCAGCGCTGTTTCTATTGCTTTGAATATCCTGGTTTTTTCTTTCGCTGAAATAAAAAGAATGGGAACTTCACTAAATGGCGCAAATCTTTTTTTCAGCTCTGCTTCATACTCTCTTGCTGTATTGGTTTCCTTATTCATAATATCCCATTTATTCACCAGCACCACGATACCCTTACCTTTTCTTGCGGCCAAACTAAAAATATTCAGGTCCTGTGCCGAGATACCTTTGACGGCATCTATTAACAGAAGACATACATCAGCTTCGTCCATGGCACGAATGGCACGAATGACAGAATAAAATTCCAGGTCTTCCTGCACTTTTGTTTTTCTCCTGATGCCCGCTGTATCGATCAACACAAATTCTTTTTTAAAAAGATTATAATGCGTATGTATCGTATCTCTTGTTGTACCGGGAATGTCACTAACAATGGTTCTTTCTTCTCCTACTAACGCATTTAACAAAGAGGATTTACCAACATTCGGTTGACCAATGATAGCAAACTTTGGCAAACCCGCTATCGCTAAGGTTTCTTCTGAGGCTTCTTCTGTGATCAACCCACTGATCGCATCCAGTAATTCGCCGGTGCCGCTGCCGCTAATGGAAGAAATAAAAAAAATATTGTCAAATCCGAAACTGTAAAATTCTGAAGCATCCAACATACGTTCCGGGTTGTCCACTTTATTCACAACTAGAAAAACCGGTTTTTTCCCTCTGCGCAAAATGGCTGCCATGGAATCATCTAATTCTGTCATCCCGGTTGCAGCATCCACCATAAAGATGATCGCATTGGCTTCCTCCACTGCGATCATGACCTGCTTGGCGATCTCTTTTTCAAATATATCTTCACTGTCCGGTACAAAACCTCCTGTGTCGATCACATTGAATGTTTTTCCATTCCAATCCGTCATTCCATATTGCCGGTCTCTTGTCACACCGCTCACATCATCAACGATCGCTTTGCGCTGCTCCAGCAAACGATTAAAGAGAGTGCTCTTACCAACATTCGGCCTGCCTACTATTGCTACTGTAAAACTCATGTTTCAAAGTAAAAAGTAAAAATTCAAAACCATATGATTTCTGTTTTTACCTTTGAATTTTAAATTATCAATACCCGTATTCTTTTAAATACGTTTCATTATCTCTCCACTTTTCTTTCACTTTCACAAAAAGTTCCAGGAATATTTTTTGTCCAAGAAACTTTTCGATTTCTTTTCTTGTTTCGATACCCAGTTGTTTGATCTTGGTTCCTTTTTCACCCAATAAAATTCCTTTCTGCGTTTCCCGTTGCACAATGATGTCCGCTGAAATTTTTACCAGGTCTTTTTTCTCTTTGAATTCTGTTACCAAAACTGTAGTATGATAAGGTATCTCTTCTTCATACAACGAAAATATTTTTTCACGGATCATTTCACCAACAAAAAACTTTACAGGAAGATCGGTGATATTATCATCTTCAAAAAAAGGTTCACCTTCCGGGAGATAATATATGATCGTTTCTATAAGTCCTTTGATATACGAACGTTTTAAAGCAGATATACCAACAGGTTTGCTGCAATACGGTTTGGATGAAAAAAATAGTACAGCTTGTTTTAATTTTTCTTCCGGTGCTTTATCTATTTTATTCAATACAACTAATGCCGGAACTTTTAAATTTAGCGAGCTGAATAACTGATCGTTTTCTTCAAGGTCGTCATTAGCATCCATCATCAATAATGCAAGGTCAGCATCTTCCAAAGAATTTTTTACAGCCTGCATCATTCTTTCATGCAGTTTATATTTTGGCTGGATGATTCCCGGTGTATCGGAAAAAATAACCTGGTAACCTTGTTCTGTAAGAATTCCTTTAATGCGGTGCCTCGTTGTCTGCACTTTGTGCGATACAATAGAAAGCTTTTCGCCCATCAAAGCATTGAGAAGGGTGCTTTTACCTGCATTCGGCTTACCAAATATGCTGACAAATCCAACTTTCATGACAACTCAAATCTATTCAATAAAGAACCCCGCATCGTTTTGTGCGAGACGGGGCTGCTGTTGCGAAGGGAGGGATCGAACCTCCGACCTACGGGTTATGAGCCCGTCGAGCTACCGCTGCTCTACTTCGCGATGTGGGACGCAAAGATAGCCGGATATTTGTATTGTTCCAAACAAAAAAGCCGCTACAAGAATTGTAACGGCTGTACTGGCTATACCCTTTACAGTTATTTATAGTTATGACCGTTTTGAAACGCTGCTGGCGCCACTGGTCTTCAGATTACGGATGACTGCTTCCCCTTTATAATGCACATCACTGGCTCCGGTAGCTTTTGCGGATAATTCTTTATTGACTGTGATTTGAATACTGCTGGCACCGGATGCTTCCGCATCACAAAAATCTGTTACGAGATCATATGATTTAAAATCGCTGGCGCCACTGGCATCAATTTTTAATTGTGGGGCAATACCGCTTATTTTCATATCGGAAGCGCCACTAAGATGCACTGATAATTTTTTTACATCCAATTTTCCTTCTTTCATATCCGTGGCTCCCGACAGATCAATTTGCAGCTCATCTGCTCTTAACTCTCCCATCACGAACAGATCACATGCTCCGCCGGCTTTAATTTGATCCAAATTTTTAAATGAGACATACGCTTTTAATTTCATCTTGCCGCTATTTAAATGCAACCCATTTTCGTAACTAATGTACAAAATGCCATTCTTCACTTCCGTTTTTATCTTATTCCTGTATCCCTCTTCTGAGGCGCTGACAGCAATGGCATCTTCATTTCCCTGGGTCAGGTACACATCGAACGAATTGGTGACATGGATGCCGTGAAAACTGGCTACAGTTCTTTGCTCTGCATTTACATCATTTACCACATTTTGTGCAGTAGCAACACTAACGATTGCTGTGGCCAGGATCAAACTGAAAATCTTTCTCATAACTATGCTTTTAGATTTTAGAAATACTTCCACCTGTATTGGTTTTAATTTCATTAATAGTAGCGCCGCCTTTATATTTTATATAACCACCGGTATTCGCTTTTACGCTTAATTGTTTTTCTACCGAAATATAAATTCCTGCTCCCGTACTCATTTCCACTTTGCAGGAATTAGTATTTAAATTCTCGCCCATAAATTTACTTCCGGTACTTCCCGCTGCATCCATTTGATCCACTTTGCCGGTCAATGTAATTTTAGAACCGGTATTCTGATCTACTTTCAAAGTACCGATATTGATCTCGCCATTCACCAAACCTCCAGTATTGGCTTTTAAATCCAATGAAGGCGATTCCAGTTTACCATCAATATTCACTTTGGCGCCGGTGCTTACATGCAGCAGGTCAAGCGATGTGTATGAAACATAGGCTTTCAATCCCTTACTTTCATTTTTGCGGTTGATAGCTCCTGTTTTTGTTTCATAATGGATCTTGAGAATACCATTGACCACTTCCGTGACGATCTTATCCCGGTATTGAGTTTCAGAAGCGCTTACCGCCACTTCCTCCAAATTTCCTTTGGTCAAAGTCAGTGCAATTCCGGTTCCAACTTCAATCCCATGGAAACTGGTCACGGTCCTTTTCTCGGCGTTTGCGTCATTAATGGTTTTTTGTGCAAAGGAGAAATTGCTGAACACGATTATCAGCAAAAACGATAGAAAAATATTCTTCATATAGCTGGTTTTAGTGTTATACGAAAGGGGTAGTAGAAAAGTTACAGACCTGGAATCATTTTTCTCCTATACCTTTGCAGCAGTTCTTTTGCTTTCGTTTTGAAAGCCTTAGAAGTTTCAGTGTTTCCCGGGGTGTCTCGTCCGACCATGGGCAGGACGAGTCTGAGATCATACCCGTAGGACCTGATCAGGGTAATGCCTGCGCAGGGAAGGATGTTTCCTATTTCCTTTCTCCACAGCATTTCCCTCTCATTCTTTTAAATCTAAAAATTAAAAAAATGAAGAGGATTGCACTTATCGGCTGTCTAATTCTTTACTGCGTTTCAACAAATGGTCAGCAAACACAGCAACAAGAAGCCACCAAAGACAGTTTTTATTTGTTGGCCCCTGTTGAGGTGAAAGCGGTTCGTGCCGCAGCAAATGCACCTTTCACCAAAACCAATTTATCCAAACAGGAAATTGAAAAAAACAACCTGGGGCAAGACATTCCCTTTGTCTTAAATCAAACACCATCGGTAGTAGTGAATTCAGATGCGGGAACAGGGATTGGCTATACGGGGATTCATATCCGCGGCACTGATGGAACAAGGATCAATATTACGTTG
>DASZPW010000113.1:0-2947 GCA_035550155.1 Chitinophagaceae bacterium
GCTTTTCAATGATACTAATGCTCTGCCCTGGTCATCTACTACCTGGAATCCCTTGGCCTGGATAAGGTCGGGGACCTGGTTCTTTTTATTGAATCCGCTTACAACAAGAAACCCACCTGCAAGCAGAATAGAAATACATGCGATCTGATAAATGCGAAGCTTTTTTTCAAGCTTAGTCATTCTTTGTTCTAAGGTTGACATATAATTTGGTTTAAGAATAAAATAGAGTTTTTTACCCATTACAGAGATTAATGTACTGATAAATTTTATAAGAAATATGATTAGTTTCTAACTGATGTGCAGAAAATGAATTTATTTTTCTCCGGCAAGTTCTAAGACCGCTTTCCATTCATTATCAGTCACCGGTTGAACAGACAATCTGCCTATCCGAACCAGCGCCATTCCTGAAAGACGTTTATCTTTTTTGATTTGATCGAGCGGAACTGATTGTTTCAATTTTTTTACAGGCATGATATCCACTGCAACCCATCTTTCATCAGCTGTTGTCGGATCCTGGTAATGCTCTTTGATCACTTTGGCGATGCCGACTATATCAGTTCCTTCATTACTGTGATAGAAAAACACTTCATCACCTTTTTTCATATTTCTTAAATGAAGACGGGCTGCATAATTACGAACTCCACTCCAGCAGGTTCTTCCTTCTTGTACAAATTGCTCCCAGCTATAAACAGAGGGTTCTGATTTTACCAACCAATATCCCATACGGAAAAATGTTGTTTGTGGATTTCAAAATTAAAAGAAGTTGAATAAATAAATATTTTCTTTTTTCAATCTGACTACAATCAGTTGTCGTATTTGATATAGCTGTTGCATGTAACAAAATTTTATCCGTTAAACCCATAAAATAAATGCTCAATAATCTTTAAAACAAAAAATCAATTTATGAAATCAATTAAATCAATCGTTTTGTTCCTGGGTGCAAGCATTTTAATGAATACAGCTTTCAGCCAGAAAATGGTCAGCGAAAAGACCGTTACAGTTGGCGGCGCTCCAATGTATCCTTCGAAAAATATCATTGAAAATGCCATTAATTCTAAAGATCACTCCACATTAGTTGCAGCAGTAAAAGCTGCCGGGTTAGTAGAGACTTTAGAAAGTGCAGGCCCGTTTACCGTATTCGCTCCTACGAACGAAGCATTTAATATGCTGCCTGCAGGAACTGTTGACAATCTTTTGAAACCTGAAAACAAAGCCAAGCTCACTGGCATCCTTACCTATCATGTTGTTGCCGGCAGACTTGATACCAAAGAACTTGATGCATGGATCAAAAAAGGAAAAGGCACAGCAGAACTGAATACAGTGGCAGGAGGAAAATTACTGGTAATGAAAAAATCTGGAAAATACTGGATCAAAGATGAGAATGGCGGCGTGGCATCCATCACTATACCGAACGTATATCAAAGTAATGGGGTGATACAGGTGATCGATCATGTTTTGCTCCCCAAATAAATTCAACTATATTCCATTCAACCCCGGAATTATCCGGGGTTTTATTTTTTTTGAATAAAACTGTAAGTAATCTGACAATTCCTGGAGTGTGGAGCTTTTAATTTTGTGTAACTTTCCGATCACCAATATACTCCACTTCATGAAAAAAATTGTAACGAAACATCCGCTCGCTATTCGATGGTTTCACTGGATCAATTTTCCGGTATTGATGATCATGATCTGGAGCGGCCTCCTGATCTATTGGGCCAATGACGTATATAAAATTGGTTTTGGCGATACAACGCTGCTTAAATTTTTTCCCAATTCCTTTTATAACGCATTGCATATCCCTTTTCACCTTGCCGAAGGGATGGCGTATCATTTTGTATTCATGTGGCTGTTTTTTATAAATGGTTTTTTGTATGTGCTTTATACCATTTTATCCGGCGAATGGAAATATTTATTGCCTAAAAAAAATTCAATTAAAGAAGCCTGGCAGGTGTTGCTACATGATCTTCATATTCGTAAAACTGCGCCACTACAAACAAAATATAACGGAGCACAACGAATTGCTTACACGGCCATCATTGTTATGGGCATGGGCTCAATTCTAACCGGCCTTGCCATCTATAAACCTACCCAGTTAGGATGGCTTTGCGCTATATTCGGCGGCTATAAAATGGCTCGCATCTTTCATTTTGCATTGACCATCGGATATGTTTTGTTTTTTGTTATTCATATTCTCCAGGTTATACGTGCCGGATGGAATAATTTCAGAGCAATGGTCACAGGTTTTGAAGTGCTAAAATCAAAAGAGGAAGCCACTTCAGAAGAAACCATAAATAAATAATCATGGCAAATATTTTCAAAAATATTTTTACCAAAAACAGTAAGCTCAACACGGATGAACTGATCGTAAAAAAATCGATCATTTCATTTTTTGTCTTTTTTATGCTGATGGGAACAGGCTTTTGGGGATGGAAATGGTTGCGCCATCAACCGGAAACTGCCAATGGAACCCGGCAGCCACTGCGAAGTGTTTTAGATATGAATGAATCTGTATTCAGAAAAATTTTATCCAACCGGCATTTGGCCAAAGAATATTCAGAAGAAGATGCAGTAAAAAAAGTCAGGGTGAATGGTGATGTAGGTTTGAAAAGCAAATTTGATACGGCTGCATGGAGGTTATATGTAATCAGGAAAAATGGCGACTCATTAGCATTAACGTTGGATGATATCATGAAACTTCCCAAGACGGATATTGTATTTGATTTTAAATGCATCGAAGGCTGGGACCAGGTGACGCATTGGGCCGGTGTAAAATTTTCTGATTTTGCAAAAGCTTATGGATTGACTGATGAAACACAAATGAAATATGTTGGCATGAATACTCCTGATAAAAAATATTATGTAGGTATTGATATGCCCAGCATGTTACACCCGCAAACCATCCTGTGTTATGAAATGAACAGGCAACCGTTACCCCTGAACCAGGGTT
>DASZPW010000114.1:0-7028 GCA_035550155.1 Chitinophagaceae bacterium
CACCTGATCCGTGACCTGACGCACCAGAGAAAAAAACTTTCCCAGGAAGTAAGAAATGCGGTTACAGAATTCAACAAAATAAAATTTGACTTCAATAACTACCTGGGAGAACTATTATAATCCGGCTAACCATGATTAGAAAAAGAGCGACCATTCTTGTGACATTGTTCATACTTGCAATGTCCACCTGTTTATTTGCACAGATAGTACCGGAGCGGATCGATCTATTACTTCATAACGACGCAGCACTTAAAAAACTTAACCTGCAATATTCTGATGAAGTAAAGGAAGTATATGGTACGTTGCAAAATCAACCCATTTGGTTTGGACATAACTCCCGGATTCAGGATTTGATACAATTGTTTCAGCAATCAACAGATCTTGGGCTCAATAAAAATGATTATCAAAACAACGCTGTACAAATAGTTCAAGATATCCCGGAAGGGTGGGGCAAAGATTCATTAGGAATAGAATTACGTCTTACCGATGCGGCCATACATTTTGTAAAAGATATTGCAGATGGAAATGCACCATTACAACTGGCATATAACGGGCTGAATTATCATCCGGGATGCAGCAATATTCCCGGTTTGCTTGTGTCAGCCATTCAAAGCAATCGCCTGCCTTTACTGCCGACCATGGCAGAGCAAAAAACTCAGGAATATAATTCCATAAAAAAAATGATCATTTGGTTCAATCGGGTAATGGCCGATAGCAACTTCAAAGATGTAATTGTCAAATCCACCAAGGCAACTGCCAGCAATAAAGAATTATTTATAAAGCTCTATCAATTAGACTTGTTGGATTCGGCTACACAAAAATTACAGGAGAAAGAATTGAAAGCGAAAATAAGATCGGCACAAATGTTATTTAATCTTCCCGCTGATTCTGTTTTGCGAAGCTCACTCGTTTCCGAGTTGAATGTGCCGCTTCGTTATCGCCTGGAAGAATTAAAATTGGCAATTAATACCATTCGCTCATTGTATTGTATTAAGCAATCTTCAACTGTTATTATTGTCAATATTCCATCGGCGACAGTTCTGGTATATGATCACGGAAAAAATATCCTGGAATCACGGATCATTGTGGGCAAAAGATCTACTCCGACATCTACATTATCAAGCAAGGTTACCGATGTTGTGCTTTATCCTTATTGGATGGTGCCATATTCCATTGCAACCAAAGAATTATTGCCGGCTATCAAGCGAAATATCGGGTATCTCGATGCGGGGAATTACCAGGTGATTAACAAGGCGGGCAAAGTAATGAATCCTTATTCTATCGATTGGCAATCGCTTAGCCGGACTTATTTCCCATATATTATTCGTCAATCCACCGGGTGTGATAATTCTCTTGGCTTGATTAAATTGAATTTTTATAATCCTTTTGGTGGTTACCTGCATGATACCCCGGCAAAAAAATTGTTTGCATATAATAAAAGGTATTTTAGCCACGGCTGTATGCGGGTGCAAAAAGCGATGGAACTGGCACATATCGTTTTAAAAAACAATAGTATTGCATTGGATACTCTTGAGGATAAAGGTTGTCTTCGCAACAAAGCCCCTGTGATCGTTCCTGCCGACCAGCAATTGCCTGTTTTTGTCATTTATTCCACTGTGTGGATTGATGCCAATGCACAGATCACTTTTAATGAAGATATATACCGAAAATTTTCAGCCCTTAGAAGAAAGGAGTAAATTCTTTTTATTCATGATCTCAATTTCCTTTTTCACTGACCGCTATCATATTCCGGGTTTTTAGGCTGCTCTAACTTGCTTTTATAAAATCGAGAGTTATGAAACGGCTTATCAGCATAGCAATGGCAACCATCTTTCTTTTTTCCGGTTGCGGCACTTCGTCCTGGATCACCAGCTCATGGAAAGCACAAAATATATATCCAAAAAAATATAACAAAATTGTGGTGTTGGGGCTTATCAGGGATGCAGATCGTTCTATTCGTGAAAGAATGGAGCAACATATTGTTGGCGATCTTCAGGATCTCGGCTATAATGCCGTGTGCTCATGTGATGAGTATAATCCCAAAGCATTTGAAGGTATGAATGAACAACAGGCAGTGGAAAAACTTCGCAGCGAAGGTGTGGATGCTGTTCTTACCATCACATTATTGGATAAGTCAAGAGAACGGTATTATGTGCCGGGGCGGGTTTATTACACTCCTTATTATGTTTATCACAATCGTTTTTGGGGGTATTATCATACCATGTACGATCGCATCTACATGGACGGATATTATGGCGTTGACACCAAGTATTTCTGGGAAAGTAATTTTTATGACATGGTAAATGATCAATTAGTGTATTCAGTACAGAGCCAGTCGTTCGATCCCGGTTCTACGGAATCCATGAGCCATGAGTATGGACAAATGATCGTAAAAAATATGGTCAAGAACAATGTGTTGGCCAATCAGAAAGAAGTAACATTGAAACCGATGTAAGTTTTTAATGAGGAAGATAGCAGAAAAAAGAGGGCCGGATTCTTCCGGCCTTTGCTTTTTCTCTAAGTTTAAGAATACAATTGTATCAATTCAGCATGTTCAATAATTTTTTTTCGTTGAGAATAATGATCGACCCGTTTTTAATATCGATCAATTGTTCATTTTTAAAATCGCTCAATGTGCGGATGAGAGATTCAGTGGCCGTGCCCGCAATAGTAGCCAGGTTCTCCCGGCTGATGTGAATGGTAAAGCCAGGATCCCGGTTGGTGTTATACTTGTTATTCAGTTTGATTATGGCGTCAGCCACTTTTTTCCGTAATGAATTATAGGCGAGGCCAAGTAATTGCTCTTCTTTTTCGGAAATATTTTTTGCCAATAATTTTATAAATAATTTTGAGATCTCCCGGTTATTATTCAGCAAGCTTTCAAAGTCCTCCCTGGGGATCACTGCCAGTTCGCTATCTTCCATAGCTTCAGCAGTTTCTTTGTAAGGTGTTCCTTCCAGCAATGCTATGTATCCGAGAAAATCTCCTTCCGTATATAAACCAACCGCCAGTTCTTTTGCGTTTTCATTTGATTTAAAGGTTCTCACCTTTCCTTTATGGACATAATACAATCGGGAAGGTCGATTCCCTTCCGAATAGATGACCTGTTTCTTTTTGTATTTATTGATATTTCTTCCTTCATGTAGTGATTGCATCACGTCTTTACCTTCGGCTACATTCATCAACTGGTTGAGCCCTTCAATTCCTTCAGCGATCTTTTCTTTGATCATTCCGGCTTTTTTCAATCGTCCTTCTACCGCTTCCAGCAATTCTGTCCCTTCAAATGGTTTGGTGATGTAATCATCTGCACCTAATGACATTCCTTTTCGCACATCTGCTCTTTCTGTTTTGGCAGACAGGAAAATAAATGGAATATGATGCGTCTCCGGATTTTTATTCAGCAGGTGCAATACCCCATACCCGTCTAAAACCGGCATCATGATGTCGCAAATAATGAGATCAGGTTTTTCTTTTAATGCTACTTCAACGCCTTGTTTACCGTTTTCGGCAGTAAATACATTGTAGTTGGCTAGTTCCAGGATCTCTGCCGTATTTTCCCTGATATCGTTGTTATCTTCTATTAATAAAATCTTTTTCACAGTAAAAAAGTTTAGTTAAGGGTGAGTTTTAAATTTTACTAACCATCAACAGAATCTTTATCTTCAGTCAGCTCAAATTTTATTGTGAATTCAGTTCCTTTTTCCAATTCGCTGGTACAAAAAATTTTCCCATTGAGTAATTCGGCATATTTAGCAACAATGTGCAATCCGAGCCCGGTGCCCTGGATATTCATTACGTTCGATCCCCGGTGAAAACGTTCAAATAAACGGTCCAGATCTTCTTTCGGAATACCAACGCCATGGTCTTTTACAGAAAGAAGAAGCCGTCTCCCTTTTCTCACCGTTCTGATCCTGATCACTGTATTTTCAGGAGAAAATTTAATGGCATTGGATAAAAGGTTCATGATAATATGTTTGAGAATGCCGGCATCAAGACGCACCATTTTTTCACCGCTGTGTTCATAAGAAACGAACTGCCCCTGTTTCTGAAGATTTTTCATTTCACCAAGAACATTCCCGATGTGCTGAGTGATGTCAAAGTAGCTCATTTTAACAACGATCTTGCCTTCTTCAATTTTCCCGACAGAAAGAAAATCATTGAGAATATCAGTCAGCATATTAACCGATGAGATGATACGTTCAATATGTTTTTTTCTGCGTACCTGGTCCTCAGTGTTGCAATATTTTTCCAACAGGTAGGCAGAAGATAAAATAGTGCTCAGTGGTGTTCTGAATTCATGCGAAGCCATTGTGACAAACCGGGATTTCAATTCGTTCAGGCCTTTTTCTTTTTCCAGGGAACGCTGTAGCTCACTGCGGGATACTTCCAGTTTTTTCAAAGTATCTGTCAGCTCATGCGTCCGCTCCGTTACTTTTTCTTCCAGCGTTTCATTCAATAATCTTATTTCCTCTTCTTCTTCTTTTCTCAAAGTGATATCACTGACATAGGCGATAACATATGATTCCCGGGTATCTTCATAGTGGCCAAGGCTGATTTCCACAGGAAATTCAGTGCCGTTTTTTCTGACGGCATACAAATCCTTTTTTCCATGGCCCAGTATTCGGCTTTGCGGATGCCGGAAATATTTATTTCTGTGTTCGATATGTTTTTTGTGGATTCTCTGAGGAACAAGAAGCTCGATCTTTTCTCCGGTAAGTTCTTTTTCGGTATAGCCGAAAAGCTGCAACGCAAATGGATTAGCCAACCGGATCGTTCCCGTTTTGTCCACTACAATAATTCCCATCGAAGCATCTTTGAAGATGGACTGTACCAATTCGTTTTTTTTGGCATTCTGGGATTTGTAAGCAGCTGCATGATGCATATTGCCGGAAATTTTTTCTGTATCCAAACTTGGGGAATTGTTTTTCGGGGATATGCGATTTAAGTCAGCCAGCTACATGATTTTTGACAATTATGCAGCTGGGAAAGGAGATTTTGGGTTGTAGCTCGATCAGGGAGTTGAGTGTCAGTAAACTCCCGTCAATTTTTGATAAAGGTCATGAGCGGTGCTGCCTGCCGTCATAGGCAATTGAATGATTTCAGAATAGCTTCGATATTGTAAAATATGTTTTATGAAAAAGATCCTACTTGCATTCGACGGAAGCCATTTTTCCGAAGGTGCCTGCGAGTTCGCAAAAAATCTGAATGAAAAAAGTCCGATCCTCCTCGTTGGGGCATTTTTACCACAGGTGGATTATGCAAACCTCTGGAGTTATTCCGGTGGGGGCATGACGGGTCCTTTGTTTATTCCCCTTGTTGAAGGAGAGGATTCTGAGGCAGTGAAAAAAAATGTGGAGCGGTTTGAAAGTTTTTGTGAAAAGAATGGGATCGAGTTCCGGGTGCATAAAGATTTTTATGATTTCGCATTGCCGGAATTAAGAAAGGAAAGCCGCTTCGCCGACCTGTTGTTATTGGGAGGAGAAACATTTTATGAAAACCTGGGTAGCGAAGAGCCCAATGATTATCTGAAAGATGCGCTTCATGGAGTAGAATGCCCGGCGATTGTAGTACCTGAAAAGTTTGAATTTCCGCAAAGCAATATTCTTACTTATGATGGTACGGAAGATTCGGTATTTGCGATCAAACAATTTGCGTACCTCTTTCCTGAAATGGCGGATAATAAGACCATACTTGTATATGTAAATGAAAAAGGTGAGGACAAGTTCCCGGATGAAGTGAGCATTGAGGAACTGGCAGCCCGCCATTTTAAAGATCTTACATTGGTGCGTCTAAAAGCAAATCCCAAAAAATATTTTATTTCATGGTTGCTGGAAAATAAAGGCGCCATACTTATTAGCGGAGCATTCGGCCGTTCCGCATTTTCAAGGTCATTCAGAAAAAGTTTTGTGACCGAGGCGATAAAGGAACATAGATTACCTCTTTTTATTGCACATAGCTGATAGCAGGAGTCCGGGGTAGCAGTAAAAGCATTTTTCAAAATTTCGAAAAATGCTTTTATAGTTTATTGGTGTTCTGAATCACTTATCTTTTTTTCATCCCCGGCCGCTTCTGTATTCTCTTTTTCTTTTTCATGAGTGAGATCATGCAGGTATTGGTATTTCAAATGATCGTAAAAAGAATGACGGTCTATCGGGTACGAAACAATACTGGCGATCATTCCAGCCAACATCAGGTGAAAGATCACATTATGGCGATCGGTCATTTCCAAAACAAGAATAGCTGAAGTGAAAGGAGTTCTTGTTACACCGGTGAGAAAGCCCACCATACCTGCCAGGATAAGCAGGTTAGAATTTGCATCAGATAAATGCAGCCAGCCGGAAAATGCTGACCCGATGGTGGAACCGGCACTCAGGGATGGCGCAAACACTCCACCCGCTGCGCCGGTAGTAAATGATAATATGGATCCGGTTATTCTAAGCCCGGGTACATACCATGCAGAATATTTATCTGCTGTAAATAATGTGTGTGCCATAAGATCTTTCCCTGATCCCAGGATTCTGTTATCAAAAAAATATGCAATAAAAATTACGACCAGTGCACATGCTCCTACATACAAAATATGCTGATACCGGAATTTGAAACGGGATTTCCATTGAAACAATCCTAACATGATTTTCGACATTACACTTCCCAACAGCCCGGAAATAGCAGCTACGGCGATCACTCCAAAAAATATAAAAGAAGAAAGATTGGTGACTGAGGGATAACCAAGATACAAATAAGGACCCACCAATGCCTGTGCAGTGAGCCCTGCAATAATAATTGCGGTAAAAAGAGCAGTCTTGAAATAACTGATATGTGTTTTAGTTAATTCTTCCACAGCAAACACAATACCTCCTAATGGCGTATTGAAAGCGGCGGCCAATCCGGCAGCAGCACCGGTCATGATCATATTTCGTTTGGAGATTTTGGGCCACCATTTCGGTAACCATTGGTTCACTTTTCTGAATACGGATCCGGCGATCTGGATGGTGGGGCCTTCTCTTCCGATCACACCGCCTCCAAAT
>DASZPW010000115.1:0-6503 GCA_035550155.1 Chitinophagaceae bacterium
ATGATGAGAAGAAAAAATTAAAAGTTACGGTAAAAATATTTGGACGTTCTACGCCGGTTGAACTCAACTATATGCAGGTAGAGAAGATTAGTTAGTGTGTAGTTGCGATAAAATTTTTAATAGCCATCTTTCGGGATGGCTTTTTTATTAGTGCCGATTTTTATAACTGCAAAATTGATTTTTGATTAAAATCAAAAATCACTTTTGAAATAGCATAATTTCCCCTATCTTTGCCGCCCCAATTAGTTCTTTAGCAATCCCGGTTAAATCGGGAAGAGGAATTTGGGAGTCCGCCTTGAGCGAGACGTTTGAACCAATAAATCATAGAAAAATGGCAAAAGAAGTCTCTGGCTTTGTTAAGCTTCAGTGTAAGGGTGGTCAGGCCAATCCTGCACCCCCGATCGGTCCTGCATTAGGTTCCAAGGGTATTAATATCATGGAATTCTGCAAACAGTTCAATGCCCGTACTCAGGATAAAATGGGTAAAGTACTTCCTGTTATCATTACGGTTTATTCTGATAAGAGTTTTGATTTTGTGATCAAAACGCCTCCTGCTGCTATTCAATTGATGGAAGCGGCAAAAATTCAAAAAGGCTCCAAAGAAAGCAATCGAAACAAGGTTGGTAAAGTGACCTGGTCACAGGTAGAGGCAATTGCAAAAGACAAAATGCCCGACCTGAACTGCTTCACTATTGAAAGCGCTATGAAAATGGTCGCAGGTACTGCCCGCAGCATGGGCCTGACAGTGGAAGGAAAAGCTCCGTGGGAAAACTAATTGTGTATTCAAAAACGAATTACGATGGCATTCATCAGCAAAAAAAGAAAAGTTGCAGAAACCAAAATAGACAACAAAAAGGAATACTCCTTGAAGGAAGCATCAACATTGGTGAAACAAATCACTACCTGCAAATTCGATGCTTCTGTGGATTTGCATATTCGACTCGGTGTTGATCCCAAAAAAGCGGATCAATCTATCCGTGGAACGGTTACACTGCCACATGGTACCGGTAAAACAAAAAAAGTTTTGGTGCTTTGTACTCCTGATAAAGAAGCTGACGCAAAAGCTGCTGGTGCAGATTTTGTAGGTCTTGATGAGTTTATCACCAAAATTGAAGGTGGTTGGGTGGATGTGGATGTGATCATTGCCACACCCTCTGTAATGCCTAAGATCGGAAAGCTGGGCAAAGTTTTGGGTCCTCGTAACCTGATGCCAAATCCGAAAACAGGAACAGTAACCAATGATGTAACTGCTGCTATAAATGATGTAAAAGGTGGTAAGATCGCTTTTAAAATTGATAAAGCAGGTATCGTTCATGCATCTATAGGCAGGGTAAGTTTTACACCTGAGAAAATTGCAGAAAATGGACAGGAATTATTAAATGCCATCATCAAAGCAAAGCCATCTTCTGCAAAAGGAATATATCTGAAAGGGATCAGCATGGCAAGCACCATGAGCCCCGGTATTTCTATAGATACAAAAGCATTTGTTCACTAAACTATCAAGTGATTTAAACCAATTATCATGACCAAAGAACAAAAAACAGAAGTTATTGAATTGCTGAAAGGCAAATTTTCACAATACAATAATTTTTATATTACTGATACAGAGTCGCTGACAGTAGAGCAGGTTGGCAAATTGCGTCGTGCATGTTTTGATAAAAAGGTGGAGATGAAAGTTGCCAAAAATACCCTTATCAAAAAGGCACTGGAAGCTTTGGATACTGAAAGATATTCGGGTGTGTACGATGCGCTGCATAATGTTACAGCGTTGATGTTCTCTGAAAATCCCAAAGATCCCGCATTGGTTATTAGCTCTTTTCGCAAAGAAAGTAACGGCGAAAGACCTGTGTTAAAAGCAGCATTTATTAATGGTGATGTGTATACAGGCGATAATCAACTGGCTGCATTGAGCAAGATCAAAACTAAGAATGAATTGATCGGTGAAGTGATCGGATTGTTGCAATCTCCTGCAAAAAGAGTTATTGCCGCTTTGCTGCACAATGCAGAAAAGAAAGAAGAAACTGCTCCGGCAGAATAAAAGTTCTTTATTATAAAAAGTTACCTGGCCGGATGGTATAAAAACAAAGGCGTAAACAAATTTTTTTAAACAGCCGTCGGATCCGCCGGTTGGCGGAAAAGAAGATGGTAAAAATTAAATTCAAATGGCAGATGTAAAAGCATTAGCTGAAAGTTTAGTAGGCTTAACAGTAAAAGAAGTTCAGGAATTAGCAGACTTCCTGAAAACCGAATATGGTATTGAACCTGCAGCCGCAGCAGTAGTAGTGAGCGGTGGCGGTGAAGGCGGCGGCGCAGCAGCAGCTGAAGAAAAAACTGCATTCAATGTTATATTGAAGAGTGGTGGTGCTTCCAAACTTAACGTAGTTAAAGTTGTAAAAGACATAACTGGTTTAGGTTTGAAGGAAGCTAAAGAATTAGTTGACGGTGCTCCGAAGCCTGTAAAAGAAGGCGTTTCTAAAGCTGAAGCTGATGAAATTGCAAATAAGCTTAAAGAAGCAGGTGCAGATGTAGAGATCGCTTAAAAGTATTTTTGAAATGAAATGAAACCTTTCTCTTTTATGGGAAAGGTTTTTTTATTTTATTTTTTTAGAATTTAAATGTAAGGCCGGCACTGAGAATATATTTTCCATAACCAGCTTCTACAAAAAAACCGGCTTGTTTGGCAAGCATAAATTTAGCTCCGATCGCCACTTGGTAAGCAAGAACGGTAGGGTCATCAGCAATCACTGCTTTATTTCCAGATTGATCTAAATAATCTTGTGTCCACATATTAATGCCGATGGCAGTACGTATATACGGTGATACTTTCTCATTTCTAACGATCATGTAGCGAACGAAATTCAGCATTAAACTTGTGTTTTTCAAATAGCCGGTAAATGCCAGGGCTGAACCATTATTGTTGTAATACGGGGCACTTAATTTCCCATAAGATATCATAACCCCGATGCTCATCGTTCTTTTGAACTGATAGTCGATAGCACCAAAAACAGGACCGGTTTGATTTATGGACGAATGATAATAATTTCTGAATTCAAGCAGTTCATCTTTGTCAAGGTTAGGGGCGCCATATCCGAAGGAAATGTTTATCGCAGGTTTGAATTTGGAAAAGTGGGAGTTTCTTTGCTGGCGTAAAATTCTATAACGGCCAGGAAGCCTTGAATGGATAACCACCTGGGCATTCATTGTGATTATTAAAAAAAGCGTACTTGTAATAAAGACAAAATATTTTTTCATGCCTATAGTTTGTCATAAGATTATTTTAAGCATGTTGAGTTTAATACTCAATGATAATTGGATGTTAATGACATTTATTATTGAGTGACAAGGTATGGGGCAATTTTTAGAAAGATTTCATCAGTCACTGTAGGGATTTTTTTAATGTCTTCAATAGAGGAAAAAGGGCCATGTTCGTTTCGATAGGCAATAATCGGATTTACGATGCTATAGGTAATATAAGGATGAGATTTCAATTCATCAATTGTCGCTGTATTAATATTTATTTTTCTTAACGTCAGATCTTTTATTTCCAGGTATGGCTTTATTTTTCTGAATGTGGAATCAGGTAAACCATAGGTTTCCCCGATTTGATCAATTGAATAAAATCCTCCTAACTTTACTCTGAAGTTCACAATTCTTGAAGCCAGTTTTGAGCCTATTCCAGGCAGGGCAATGAAAGCAGTGGTGTCAGCAGTGTTTATGTCAATAATTGAATAGCGATGAAAGTTTTTTTGTTCTGAGTTAGTTTCCGGTTGATCGGGAGACACTGATGTAGCAAATTCATTTTTTGAATTATCAGGTGTGGCGATCCTGATATATGGAAACAATCTTTCATAATCGTCATTACGTAATCCATAGATTTTTTTAAAGTCTTCTGCTTTGTAAAAATGACCGCCTTTGCTCAAATAATTAATTATGGTTTGAATATTTTTTTCTTTTAATCCTAATTTCTTCCAAGCTTCGGGTGGAAGTGTGTTAGGGTCAAAATAGAAAAGTTCAGGCTTTGGATCTTTACCTCGTGTAACGATAGGATCATATTGGTAGGAATAAGCGTCCTCATTATCCTGTTCCATTCTCTTAGTTTTTGAAGGGTTTTCAGGTTCTTTTCGTTCCAGGCTTTTGATGGTATTTGCCCAACTGCTGTCAGAATTTTGAGAATAAGATTTTTGAGCGGAAGTGATGATTTTGGGTAAAAGAGCAACGAATAGGACAATGAGAAGTATGACCAGAATGGCAATTCTCTCTTTTCGGGTGAATGTCAGGTAATCCTTTATAAATTCCTGCCATTTCATAGTTAAGGTCAGTTAAGGTTTATGGTAAAATTAAGGCATCTTATAAAGCCAAAAAATGGTCACTTAGTGGTATATATGGCCGGATTTTTGTTGCCAAAGTTTTCTTGGTCATGAATATTATTTCCTTACCTTTGCGTTCCTTTATTTTGGCCAGAAATATTTTGACGTCCCAAATCATGTTTAAATAGTTGATTATCACAGGCTCTTGTTTTTCAAAAACATTAGCCCGTAAGTGATTTGTACGTCCTTCATTGTTAAAAACCGGTTTTTACGTCTATGTCTTCAACAAAAATGAATCAAAGAGTGGATTTCGGAAAGATCAAGCATTTAGCCGAAGCCCCCGACCTTCTTGAAGTGCAGATTCAATCCTTTAAAGAATTTTTTCAATTGGAAACTACTCCGGACAAACGCAACATTGAGGGTTTGTTCAAAGTGTTCAAGGAAAATTTTCCGATCACTGACACCCGGAATATTTTCGTATTGGAGTTCCTGGATTATTTCATTGACCCACCAAGGTACACCATCGAAGAATGTATGGAACGGGGATTGACTTATGCAGTTCCTTTAAAAGCCAAGTTACGCCTTAGTTGTAATGACGAAGAACACGTAGATTTTCAAACTATAGTTCAGGATGTATTCCTTGGCAATATTCCCTACATGACTCCGCGTGGCACATTTGTGATCAACGGAGCTGAAAGGGTAGTAGTATCCCAGTTGCATCGTTCACCCGGAGTGTTTTTTGGTCAGTCAGTGCATCCCAACGGAACGAAAATATATTCCGCAAGAGTAATTCCTTTCAAAGGTGCCTGGATGGAATTTGCAACGGACATCAATAATGTGATGTATGCATATATAGATCGAAAGAAAAAATTCCCGGTAACGACGCTGCTTCGTTCCATCGGTTTTGAAACTGACAAAAGCATCCTGGAATTATTCGGGATGGCTGATGAAGTAAAATCGGATAAAAAGACATTATCAAAATATATCGGGAAAAGATTAGCTGCCCGTGTATTGAGAACCTGGGTTGAAGATTTCGTAGATGAAGATACCGGTGAAGTGGTATCCATTGAAAGAAATGAGATCGTGTTGGAGCGGGACACAGTGTTGGATGAAGAAGCCATCAACATGATTGCAGAAATGGATGTAAAAAGCGTTTTCATTCAGAAAGATGATGTAGGTGGCGATTTTGCTATCATCTATAACACTCTGAATAAAGATACTTCCAACAGCGAACTGGAAGCTGTGCAACATATCTACCGCCAGTTACGAGGAGCAGATGCACCCGATAACGAAACTGCCCGGGGCATTATTGATAAATTATTCTTCAGCGACAAACGGTACGATCTTGGTGAAGTGGGACGTTACAAGATCAATCGCAAATTGAATCTTGAAGCTCCGTTAGATCAGAAAACGCTGACAAAAGAAGATATTATCGAGATCATCAAATACCTCGTTCGCCTCACCAATGGAAAAGCTGAAATTGATGATATCGATCACTTGAGCAATCGTCGTGTTAGAACGGTAGGTGAACAATTATATGCTCAGTTCGGAGTTGGCCTTGCCCGTATGGCAAGAACGATCCGTGAGCGGATGAATGTTCGGGATAACGAGGTATTCACTCCGGTGGATTTGATCAATGCCAGAACGCTTTCTTCCGTGATCAATTCATTCTTCGGAACATCACAGTTGTCTCAATTTCTTGATCAGACAAATCCGCTCAGCGAGATCACACATAAACGCCGTATTTCTGCATTGGGACCCGGTGGTTTAAGTCGTGAAAGAGCAGGATTTGAAGTACGTGACGTTCACTACTCACACTACGGACGTCTCTGTACTATTGAAACTCCGGAGGGCCCCAACATCGGTTTGATCTCTACGCTTTGCGTACATGCCAAGATCAACGAAATGGGTTTTATAGAAACACCTTATAGGAAGGTGGAGCATGGTAAAGTGGATATGAGAAAACTTTCATTTCTTAGTGCTGAAGAGGAAGATGAAGCTAAGATCGCACAGGCAAATGCTCCACTTAATGATAAAGGTGAATTTGTAAACGAAAAAGTTGCTTCCCGTCAAACAGGCGATTTCCCGATTTTAGATAAAACAGAAGTGGAATTTATGGATGTAGCGCCTAACCAAATTGTTGGTTTGAGCGCATCTTTAATTCCATTTTTGGAACATGATGATGCGAACCGTGCC
>DASZPW010000116.1:0-1725 GCA_035550155.1 Chitinophagaceae bacterium
ACTTTCATATAGAATCCATGGGGACGTCTATCTTTTGAAACAGTCAAGGTGCTGCACGATATAAACTGTCTATCCCTCATGTCCTATCTCATTTTTAGTGCCATTGCTGCAATCTTTATCATCCTCATTCTTTTGCAAATCAATAAAAGAAACGGCAGGAAACTTCTTAATACCATACGCGCCAATTGGGGGAAACCAAAAACAGGATATTTCCATTTTGAACGCATTGAAAAATTTTTTGAATTTGTGCCGGACCGATCGTTCCATCAGTTATCAGACCAAACGATCTTCGACATTGATTTCTACAATATCTTCACTTTTATTGACAGAACGACCAGCAAGGTCGGACAGCAATATTTATTTAAAAAATTAATGAGTCCGTCCAACGCAATCGAAGAATTGAAACGATTCGATGCCACAGTCAATTTCTTCACTGCGAATGAAGCCCTTCGTGAAGAGATCCAGATTGAACTTACTAAACTTGGCCATAGTGATGCCTATTCACTTTCATCATTATTCCGAAATAAATTAATGGTAAACCCTCCGCGATATGGCTTACTGATCATCAGGGTGTTTTTGCTGATCGCACTGCTGGCACTCTCCCTTAAGTTTCCGGTACTACTTATTTGCGCCCTCTCGCTGGTTGTGATCAACACCATACAGCATTACTGGAACAAGAATAATATATTTCAGTTCAGCCGGTCATTACCACAACTAAACGTGCTGATGACCATTGCCAAAATAATCCACAAAAAAGATGCGTTTCTTAAAGACGCGTCAGTGGAAAAAAGTGAACTGGAACTTAGAAAACTCCGCTATCCCATGGCTTTGCTCCGCCTGGGGAACAACGGGGGAGCAATAGATGATCTGTCAGGTATATTTTCTTATTTTATTGAATTGATCAACGGTGCTTTTCTGATAGAAATATTTACGATCCATCATGTTACTAAAGTGCTCGAAAAGAACAAAGAACACATTCTGTCTTTATTTAATTATATCGGAAATATCGATACTGCCATTGCTGTAGCCTCCCTTCGCCATGGGGTTAAGAATGTATGTACACCAAACTTCACCGATGAGAAAAAGGAGTTATTCGTTCAAAACATCTATCATCCCCTGATTGCCAACTGTGCAACAAATAATCTTTCAATCAATGGAAAAAGCATTCTGATAACAGGGTCAAACATGTCCGGTAAAACAACTTTTCTGAGAACACTTATTATTAATTCAATTCTGGCGCAAAGCATTTATACCTGTTTTGCAGATAAATTTACTACTCCCCTGCTGAAACAATTTTCCTCCATCAGAATCGATGACAACCTGATGGAAGCTAAAAGTTATTTCCTTGAAGAAGTAACCATCGTCTCTTCACTGATCAACGAGGTCAGCTCCCCAGACCAAAATATTTTCTTTCTGGATGAAGTTTTTAAGGGCACCAATACAGTAGAGCGCATCGCATCGGCCAAAGCAATACTTTCTTATTTAAACCGCCATAACAACATGGTTATTGTATCTACACATGACGTGGAGCTTGCAGATATGCTAAGAGATGAATACGACCTTTACCACTTCACGGAAACGATACAGCAAGATCAACTCCATTTTGACCATAAACTAAAAGCTGGACCACTCAAAACAAGAAACGCAATAAAAATACTGGAGCTATCAGACTTTCCAGCCGATATCATTGATGAAGCAAACAATATCAGTGGAAAACGGTCCCAA
>DASZPW010000117.1:0-20927 GCA_035550155.1 Chitinophagaceae bacterium
GAAATACCTTTCAGCACTTTCAACTCCATTTTTCCCATGAAGTAACTTTTCTGAATATTTTCGAGATGGATGATTGAATTCATTGTTACAAGTTTCCAGTTTCCTGTTACCGGTTATTGAGGTTACTTTTTTTACACTGGCAATCAGTAACCGGCAACTATTTCTTAATCACTTTAGGTACTTTAAAAAATTGTTCATCATGCGATGGTGCATTCTTCAATGCTTCTTCCCGTCTGGCAGGGGCTTTTTCCCGATTGCTATCGGGATCGTCGTCCCGCAAAACATTTACTTCATCACTCATATGCAATAAAGGTTCAACTCCTTCCAGGTTCAGCTCATTTAGTTTTTCAACAAACCCGATCATTTTCTGAAGATCTTTTTTGATCTCATCCTTTTCTGCATCTTCAAATTTCAGCTTTGCCAAATGTGCCAATTTTTCTACCAGGGCATCATTGATTTCCATTTTACAAATATAGTTGATTGAGTCAGGAGTCAGGAGCCTGGAACCGGGAGTATTTTATAAGTGGTTTAGTTACAGATTCCCGACTAATGACTCCCGACTATTTCCCTATCTTCGCCCGGATGGAAAAGAAGAAAGAATTAGTAATGAGCGGCATTCGGCCCACCGGTTTTTTGCACCTGGGAAATTATTTTGGCGCATTAAGAAATTATGTGCGCATGCAGGAGCAATATGATTGTTATTTTATGGTGGCTGACTGGCATTCACTGACCACACATCCGGATACAAAAGAATTAAAGAGTAGTGTTCTCAGGGTTCTTGCCGAAAATATCGCTGCGGGAATCGATCCTTCAAAAGCATGTCTGTATCTGCAAAGCACTATTCCGGAAATAGCAGAGCTCTACTTATTGTTGAACATGCTGGCTTATAAAGGAGAGTTGGAAAAGACCAGTACATTCAAAGAAAAAGTGCGGCTGCAGCCCGAAAATGTCAATGCAGGATTACTAACCTATCCCGTTTTACAAGCTGCAGATATTTTGATTCACCGGGCAAAATATGTTCCGGTGGGAAAAGATCAGCAGCAACACCTGGAGATGGCCCGCAATTTTGCGCAACGTTTTAATCACCGGTATGGAGAATTATTTCCTGAACCGGAGGCCTTCAACTTTGGCGAAGAACTGGTAAAAGTTCCCAGCCTGGATGGAGCCGGAAAAATGAGTAAGAGTGAAAATCAATTTGCCACTTTATATCTTGCTGACGATGACGACCTGATCCGTAAAAAAGTGATGAAAGCAAAAACGGATACCGGCCCCACTCAAAAAAATTCTCCCAAACCACCAGAGATTGAAAATATTTTTCTGTTGATGAAATTGGTCAGCGCAGAAGATACCGTGAAGAAATTTGATGAAGATTACGCTAATTGTACGATCCGCTACGGTGATCTGAAAAAACAACTGGCGGAAGATATGGTGAGATTCATTGCACCTATTCGTGAAAAAGCCGAAGAAATTTACCGGGATCATAAATACCTGAAGCAGGTTGCGGAGCAGGGAGCTGAAAAAGCACGACACAGCGCTAAAGCAACAATTGAATTAGTACGGCAAAAAATGGAATTTAATTACTTTTAATTATTGACTTTATCATCAGGCCGATAAAAAAATATTTTTGTTTTCAGGCGGAGATTTTAATTACTTTAGACTTTTGGGATAAAAAAGGAAAACGGTAGTCTCTCACCCGAAATTTTAAATTACATCATGGCAAAAGCAAAGAAACCGAAACATATTGCGGTAGCGGGAAATATCGGCGCCGGGAAAACAACGCTGACGGAGATGCTCAGCAAGCATTACAAATGGATACCCAATTTTGAGGATGTAGATCACAATCCATACCTGATGGATTTTTATGAAGACATGCCACGCTGGAGTTTTAACCTCCAGATCTATTTTTTAAACAGTCGCCTGAAGCAGCTGGTGGAGATCCAGCATGGAACAGAGACAGTGATACAGGACAGAACGATATATGAAGACGCCAATATTTTTGCTCCCAATCTTCATGAAATGGGTTTGATGAGCAAAAGGGATTTTGATAATTATTATCATTTCTTTCAGACTTTGAAAACAATGATCCAACCACCTGATCTGTTAATATATTTAAATGCATCGGTGCCGACACTGGTAGGTAATATTCAGAAGAGGGGAAGGGAATACGAGGAAAATATCCGGCTGGATTATCTGAAGAAACTGAATGAATATTATAACAAATGGATCGATAGCTATAAGGAAGGACCTTTATTGGTGATTGATGCAGATAAAAACCGGTTCCCGGAAAATGATGAACATTTTGGAGACATCATACGGAAAGTGGACGCACAATTGTATGGTTTGTTTTAGTGTATGAAAACTTTTGTATTATTTTTTGCATTGCTGATTGGTCTTTCAACGAAAGGGCAAACTTTAAAGGACGCTCTTTTTGGCGGAAGATTAAAATCAGATACAGGGATGGTGGTAAAAAAAGGCGACAGCCTGAAACTATTGCCGGATTCGCTTGTAAAGAAAAGAATTGATTCGCTTAAGAAGACTGCAAAAGTCACCGATTCTTTAAAAGCAATTTCTGCTGACTCTTCTTTAGCAGCGACCCGGGCCAATACTCCAAAGGATAATGATAAACTGTGGAAACAATTTATTGATGAGTATAGTGCTGTTATTAAATCAGAAGTACTTCCTTCCTCAAAAATAAAAAAGGGCACTTATACTCTATATATTGATTGCATGATTGAAACTGATGGATCGGTGACCACCAGCAATATCATTTGTATTCCTGAGAACTCTTACCTTGTTGAACAAGTGAAAGCCCGGATGATGGCAAATACTCCGCAACTGAACCCGGTTCTGATGAGCAATGGCAAACCCCGAAAGACTTTGAAAAAACAAGTGCTGACATTTGTGAAGGATAAAGATTGATCTGTATTACATTACTGTAATTCATATTTTTTCAAGTAGAACTAAACGGATCTTTATAATGAGCAAACTCTTTTAGCTCTCCGAGCATCCTCTCAATTTTTTTGAGCCATGCTATTTGTTTTTCTTTATTGCGGCTAAAATTGGTTTCATGATCATACTGATCCTGCATGCTATCCTTTTCATGTAGTATGTCCTGGTAAATTTTGTCAAGATCTTTTCGATAGGTGTTTCGATTAAAGTGATATTCACACATCACCTTGTTCAGCTTACGGGCAAATATTTCTGTGATATCAAAATGTCCTTGTTCATGCGAAAGAACAAAATCATTTTTATAACGGACCCATGATTTATTTTTTGAAAAGCTGCAGGTGATCTTGTATTTGAAATTATCGTTTGAAAGACTGTATTCAATACCTAAATATGTGGCGGTGGAAGCTGCAGCATCAGAAGCCGGGTCAGGCTTTCCATAATAATCATTCCATGTTAGATTTCTACCCATTTCCCATTTGATAAGCTGCTCATTGCGATCTTGTGCATAAAGCGCAAATGGAAAAGCGAGGCTGATGATCCATAAATATTTTTTCAGTAGTAGCATATTTTGTTATCAACGGGAAATTGAAACAAAAAGTTCAAATGAATTTGTAAAAGAAGAGGCAGTAAAAAAACTCCTTCCGGGTTTCCGAAAGGAGTAGCAAGTTTTCACTGATAATGTAGCGTGGCTTACAACTTCGGCCCGGCAGCAAGAACTTCGCTACCTGCGCCACTGGCATATTTATCAAAATTCTTTATAAATAGGCCTGCAAGGTATTTTGCTTTTTCATCGTAAGCATTTTTATCGGTCCAGGTATTCCGTGGATTTAAGATATCTTCCGGAACGCCGGGGCATTCTTTCGGAAACGAAATACCAAAGACCGGATGTATATCGTATGCTACATTATTAAGTTTTCCTTCAAGTGCAGCAGTGATCATTGCTCTCGTATATTTCAATTTCATCCGGTTGCCGATTCCATAAGGACCGCCGGTCCATCCGGTATTAACCATCCAGACATTCACATGATTTTTGAGCATTTTTTCTCCAAGCATTTCAGCATATTTACCGGGATGCAGGGGAAGAAACGGCGCACCAAAGCAAGCACTGAAAGTGGGTTTGGGTTCTGTAACCCCGGTTTCTGTTCCGGCCACTTTAGCTGTATAACCTGAAATGAATTGGTACATGGCCTGGCCTGCGGTCAATTTAGAGATCGGAGGCAACACGCCGAATGCATCACATGTAAGAAAGAAAATGTTTTTTGGCAAGCCGCCCACCGAAGGTTCTTGAGCATTGCTTATAAAATGCAGCGGGTAAGACACTCTTGTATTCTCTGTAACAGAAGCATCTTCAAAATTTATTCGGTTTGTTCCCGGGAAAAAACTGACATTTTCTACCAATGCACCCGGCCTGATAGCATTATAGATCTCCGGTTCTTTTTCTTCGGTCAGATGAATTGTTTTTGCATAACATCCGCCTTCGAAGTTGAAGATATTGTCATCTGTCCACGCATGTTCATCATCGCCAATCAGCTTTCGGTCAGGATCTGCGCTTAAAGTAGTTTTCCCTGTTCCGCTTAGTCCGAAGAATATTGCCGTATCACCATCTTTACCAACATTGGCACTGCAGTGCATACTCAGCACATTTTTTTCGTGCGGTAAAATATAGTTAAGAATAGTAAAGATGCCTTTTTTGGTTTCGCCGGTATATCCAGATCCGGCGATGAGGATCATTTTATGTTTGAAAGAAACAAGCGATACATTTTCCTGGCGTATTCCGCATTCTTTAGGATCCAGTTTTAAATCCGGTGCAGCGATCACATGCCATTCCGGTTTGAACTGTTCCAACTCCTCGTCTTTAGGACGCAGGAACATATTGTAAGCAAAAAGATTATTCCAGGGCTTTTCATTGATCACCCGGATATTTAAACGATAGCGGGGATCGGCACAGGCATAACAGTCACGAACCCATATTTCCCTGCGTTCATCAAGGTAGCTGATGATCTTTTTGAAAATAATATCATAATAAGCAGGATCAATCGGAATATTGAATTCATTCCAATGAACACTGTTGGCAGTGATATCATCTTTGACGGTGAATTTATCTTTCGGAGACCGGCCGGTAAATGCTCCGGTGTGAATCACCAGGGCGCCTGTGTCATTCAAAACACCTTCACCGATGCGCAATGTATCCTGAACCAATTCTTCCGGCGTAAGCTGGTAATGCACTGCTTCAACATTTTTCAACCCTAAACTCAATAAACTTTCCTTTGGAACAGCAATAGCTGAGACAGACATAAAATAGCAAGCGTTTGATTCCTGCAAAAATAGACAGAAAGCTTCTTTTATACAAACAACCGTTAGTTTTGGGATATAAAAAGAATGAAAAAATCGACGATTGGTTGCTGCCAATCGATGATTGGGGGTTGATTTTGAGAGAAGTTGAGTGGTTTCCCGGATTTTTTAAAAAAATGTTCTTTTTTCTCCGTCCTGAACTTTATGATGAATGAAAGCCTGTTGCGGTCATTGCTTATTATCTTTAACCAATAAAAAAAATATAAATGAAATTTCAACCAGTTTTCCCGGAACTTTTTACTAAAAACAGGGACCGTTTTGTAAAAAGCATGCAGAAAAATGCAATTGCCATTTTTGTAAGTAATGATGAAGTGCCGGTGAACGGCGATTCATTATATCCTTTTAAACAAAACAGCGATCTGTTCTGGCTGAGCGGCATTACGCAGGAAGACAGCATGGTCATCCTGTTTCCGGATAATCCTGATCCCAAATACAGAGAAGTGTTGGTGCTGGTGCGTCCCAACGAACTAAAAGAAAAATGGGATGGTAAAAGACTTCGCAGCAATGAAGCGCAGGCGATCAGCGGCATCAAAACGATTGTGTGGTTAGATAGTTTGGATGGATTGCTGCAGCCCTGGATTCATCTTGCCGATACTATTTATTTAGATACTAATGAAAATGACCGTAAAGCAAGCCTGGTACAAACCAGGGAATATCGTTTTGTGGAAGAAATGAAATCCCGGTACCCGCTGCACAATTATCAGCGCACAGCGAAAATCATGAAAGAACTGAGAGCAATAAAAACTCCGCAGGAAATAGAATTGCTGCAGCAGGCGATTGATATTACAAACAATACATTTCACAGGCTTTTGAAATTTATAAAGCCGGGAGTGAAAGAATACGAGATTGAAGCAGAGATCTATCATTCATTCCTGAGTCAGAAATCAACCGGCCCGGCTTATGGAAGTATCATTGCCAGCGGGGATAGGGCAAGAACATTGCATTATGTTTCGAACAACGAGGAATGTAAAGACGGTGAATTGGTGCTGATGGATTTTGGAGCGGAATATGGCGGTTATTGCGCCGACCTTACACGAACTGTTCCGGTAAATGGAAAATTTACAAGACGGCAAAAGACAGTGTACAATGCCTGTTTGCATTTGCATGATTATGCTAAAAGTTTATTGAAGCCCGGTATAACAATAGTTGACTACACTGAAAAAATAGGAGAAGAAGCAACTCAGCAATTTTTAAAAATTGGTTTGCTTAGAAAAAATGATGTGAAGAACGAAGACCCGGAAAACAGGGCTTACAGAAAATATTTGTATCATGGCATTTCACATCATCTTGGTATTGATGTGCATGATCTCGGCACAAGGACAGAGCCGATCAAACCGGGAATGGTATTTACCGTGGAGCCGGGCATTTATATTGAAGAAGAAAAAATGGGAGTGCGAATAGAAAACAATGTATGGATCACCCGTAATGGCAACAAGGACCTGATGTCAAAGATCCCGATCACTGTGGAAGAAATTGAAGCGTTGATGAAGAAGTAGTCGACGGACGACAGTCAATGGTCTATAGTCTGCAGCAAACAACATAATATGGCCTTTAAATTTGAAAATTTAAAAGTTTGGCAGTTGTCTCTTGATTTAGCTGATGAAATTGACCTTCTGGTAAAATCTTTTCCTCAATATGAGCTTTATTCCCTCACCAGTCAAATGAGGAGAGCTGCTAATTCAGTTTCGCTTAATATTGTTGAGGGCTCAACCGGCTTGAGCGATACAGAATTCAAAAGATTCCTAACAATTGCAAATCGGTCTGCCCTCGAAGTGGTAGGTTGCTTATATTTGGCAAGGAGGAGGAAGTATGTTGACGAAGAAAAGTTTGCAGACATTTATAACAGGGTCGAAACCTTAGTTAAAATGATCCAGGCTTTGATTAATTCTTTAAATGATTTAAAATAATAGGTGGTCTGCAGTAGACTGTTGACCATGGACTATGGACTTTCTATGAAACAAATTCCTAATTTATTTACACTCCTGAATCTCATTTTTGGCTGTATTGCCATTGTTTTTACGCTGCAAAACGGGATCATCATGTTCACCAATGAAGAAGGATCTCAATTGCTGGATATTCCTGAAAAGATATGGATGGCATCTTTGTTTATTGGTTTGGCGGCAGCGGTTGATTTTTTTGACGGGTTTATTGCACGTCTTTTTAAAGCGACATCTGACATGGGAAAGCAATTGGATTCACTGGCAGATGTAGTGAGTTTTGGCGTTGCTCCCGGAATGATCATTTATCAATTCCTCCGCCTGAGCCATGCGCAGCAACCCGATGGTTTGGACAGTTCTGCAATTTGGTTGTTTGTTTCTTTTATTATCCCTGCCGCAGCAGCATATCGCCTCGCAAGATTTAATTTAGACAGTACACAGCAATATTCATTTAAAGGAGTGCCTGTGCCTGCCGTTGGTTTATTGATTGCTTCGCTGCCACTGATCTACTGGAATGTAAATGAAGCCTGGGTGATTCAATTGCTGCTGAACAAATGGTTTTTGTATGGTATCATTTTATTGGTCTCTTACCTGATGGTTTCAAGTTTGCCGATGATAAGCTTAAAGTTTAAAAATTTTTCTTTGGCAAATAATTGGCCTAAATATTTATTGATCGCAATTGCTGTAGCTGCTATTCTTTTGTTGAAATGGTTGGCAGTGCCGGTCATTTTCGTCGCTTATGTTCTTGTATCTTTGTTTTTCAAAAATAAAATTGCATGACCTACACAGTTCAGATCAAAGTGATGCCGTTGAAAGAACTTCTGGATCCGCAGGGAAAAGCTGTAAAAGGCGGCCTCGAAAGTCTTGGATTAAATGGCATTGAAGATGTTCGGATCGGGAAAAATATCACATTACAGATCGATGCAGAAAATCCGGACCAGGCAAAACAAATTGCAGAAGATGCCAGTAAAAAGTTGTTGGCTAATCCTGTGATGGAGTATTTTGAAATCTATGTTAATTAGCAAATGTGACAATTTGGGAATTTGAAAATTGTTCTTCTTTTCAGAAACTTCATTTTCAAATTTGCACATCTTCAAATTTTCAAATTCATGCTCTATATCGTTCCTTCTCCCATTGGTAATTTAAAAGATATCACATTGCGGGCATTGGAAGTCTTAAAAGATGTGGATCTCATTCTTGCAGAAGATACCAGGACCACTTCTCATTTACTGAATCATTACCAGGTCAGCAAACCGCTTTCACCTTATCATCAGCACAACGAACACAAAGTTCTTCAGCATCTCGTTGATCAGTTGCTGCAGGGAAAGAAAATGGCATTGATTACCGATGCAGGCACACCTGGCATTTCTGATCCGGCATTTCTGATCGTTCGGGAATGTATCAAAGCAGGAATAAAAGTAGAGTGTTTACCGGGTGCAACGGCCTTCGTTCCTGCATTGATCAACAGCGGCATTCCTGCTAACCGTTTCGTTTTCGAAGGATTTTTACCTCTGAAAAAAGGCAGGCAAACTTTATTCAAACAATTGGCAGCAGAAGAACGAACCATGATATTTTACGAATCACCCATGCGATTAGTGAAAACGCTGGAAGAGATGATCCAATATTTTGGCAGCGACCGGCTTTGTTCGGTTAGCCGTGAGTTGACAAAGGTTTTTGAAGAAAATAAAAGAGGAACTCTGCAGGAAGTTTGTGATTATTTTAAACAAAAAACCGTGAAAGGTGAGATCGTTATTGTGGTAGGTGGCAAATCGTAATAGATCAGGCATGGTTTTTTGTTCTTATAAATAAAATAAAAATAGTATGAAAAAAGTTTTTTTTCTGTTTGCAACTCTTATGATCGGATTATTCAGTACAGCTCAGGTTCGGGAAATTCCAATAGCAGTAGAAGACGCTTTTACACACCAATATCCGGGGGCAACGGATGTAGATTACAAAGATCAACTGGTAAAGGTGAACGTTCATTTTATATTGAACGGAGAAAATTATATTGCTACATATTCTAATAAAGGAGCATGGAAGGGTAGCGAGAAAGAATGCTCGTTTGACAAACTTTCTGATGCAGTGAAAGATGGTTTTTCTAAAAGCAAATATGCAGATTGGGATACTGTGGAAGTGGCAATGCTCTATCTTCCCGGCGGAACAGAACAATATAGGATACTTGTAAAGAAAAATGACCTACAGAAAAAATATCTTTATTTCAATACAAAAGGCCGTTTGTTACGGGAATCCATCACTATCTGATGACTCCTGCCTTTGATCAATTTTACTTTTCTTATAACGTTGCATTCCCGAAATTTGAAAATTCAAATTCAAAAAGAATGATGAAAAAATTTTATTTAACAGTAATTGGGTGTTTGTTTATTCTTGTAGTGTTCTCTCAACCGGAACGCTGGCAGCAACGTGTAAAGTATGTGATGAATATAAATATGAATGTGCAGACGAATCGTTTCACGGGCAAACAGGTTCTTGAATACTGGAACAATTCTCCTGATACTTTGGATAAAGTGTTTTATCATTTATACTGGAATGCATTTCAGCCCAACAGTATGATGGATACGAGGAGCCGCCGGCAAGGAACAATCATATTGGGAATGGATAGAAACGGGAATCCTGTCAGGGATTGGGATTCACGGGTAAAAGATCGTATTCAGAATTTGAAACCGGATGAGATCGGGTATCAAAAAGTCCTTTCATTAAAAATGAATGGCCGTCCGCAAAAGTTTCAAGTTTTGGAAACAATTCTTGAAGTGCAATTGGATAAACCCATTCTTCCAAAATCCAAAGTGACTTTTGAAATGGAATTTGAAGCTCAGGTGCCTTTACAGGTTCGTCGAAGCGGACGAGATAATCCAACAACCAAAGTTCGGTATTCTATGAGTCAATGGTATCCGAAAATGTGTGAGTATGACTATGACGGCTGGCATCCTGATCCATACGTTGCAAGAGAATTTTATGGAGTGTGGGGTGATTTTGATGTCAGCATTTCTATTGATAAAAATTATATCCTGGGAGGTACCGGTTATTTGCAAAATGCCAACCAGATCGGGTATGGATATGAAAAACCAGGCGCCAAAATAGTTCGCCCGGCAGGAGATAAACTAACCTGGCATTTTATTGCACCTAACGTTCACGATTTTATGTGGGCTGCTGATCCGGACTTTGTTCATGTGTCCAGGAAGTTGAAAGATAGCCTTACCATTCATGTTTTGTACAAACCCACCAACGCATCAGCGCAGCAATGGGAGGGATTATTGGATATGGCTCAAAAAGCAATGCCTTTCATAGAAAAAACATTTGGCCCTTATCCGTACAAGCAATATTCATTTATTCATGGTGGTGATGGTGGTATGGAATACCCGATGGCAACATTATTGGCAAGCCCGGGTGCTGCCATTCATGAGTGGATGCATTGCTGGTATTATGGCATTTTAGGAAATAATGAATCGCTTTATCCATGGATGGATGAAGGGTTTGCATCCTATGCCGATGACAGGATCTCCGCTTTTCTTGGAAGAAGGGATGGCTTTCCATATGCAAGTGCATATGCGGGATATTTTAACCTGGCAAGAAGTGGTAAAGAGGAACCGCTCTCCACTCATGCAGATCATTACAATACCAACTTCGCTTATAACAGCGCTGTATATAATAAAGGAGAAGTATTACTTGAACAATTGAGTTATATCACCGGCAATTCGGTATTTGATAAGATTTTACTGGACTATTACTGGAAATGGAGATTCAAACATCCGAATGGCTCCGATTTTATCCGCATTGCAGAAGAAGTTAGCGGGTTGCAGTTGGATTGGTATAAAGAATACTGGATCAATTCTACCAAAACAATTGATTATGGTATTGACAGCTTGTGGCAGGAGGGCACTAAAACAATGGTTCGGCTGCGGCGTATAGGTTTAATGCCTATGCCAATAGATTTCCAACTCACATTTAAAGACAGTACAAAAGAAATTCATTACATCCCTTTAGATCTTATGTATGGAGAAAAGTCAAACGAAGATTCTACAGCAAGCAGAATTATTTATCCTGCATGGAAATGGACTGCCGAAACTTATGTCATTGAGACGGATCATAAATTAACAGACATCATTTCAGCAGAAATTGACCCGAGTCAAAGGATGGCAGATGTGGACCGAAAGAATAATAAGCTGGAATTAAAATGGTAAATGCCGGCAACAAAAAAACCACTGCTCATGTGCGGTGGCTTTTGATGGCGCAATTTATATTTAGAGTTGCGCAAGGTTAATGGTAAATGGCGGGCCCTCTATAGCTTCTATCGATTGCAAAATAAATAGCTTTTTATCACCTGCTCAATACCACTTTAGTGGTATTGCTTCAGGGTTTTTAAACTTAACCCGCAGAAACCCGCAAACATTAGCGCCCTAAAAATTTGTTTATAGCTTCTACCCGGTTGCTGACATGGAGTTTTTCATAAACATGGTAGGCATGTTTGCGAATAGTTTCCTGGCTTATGTTCAGTTGCTGTGCGATTTCTTTATACATCATACCTTTTGAAAGCAATTCAAGAATTTCTTTTTCTCTTACAGAAAGAATATTGATGTTCATGTTGTCGTTTGGCACTACCCCCGGAACCCTGTTTTGAAATGCTGCTACTACTTTTCGGGCTATCTGGCTACTCATGGGAGAACCCCCTTCATATAATTCCCGGATAGATTCCAGCATTTTTGCCGGTGCTGTTTTTTTTAAAATATATCCGCTGGCCCCGGCCCGCAATGCTTCGAAAATCTTATCATTTTCTTCATATACCGTACACATCATGAAATTGGTAGTGGTCATCCTCTCTTTTAATTCCCTGACGCAATCAATACCTGTTTCCTCACCACCAAGATCAATATCCATCAACACAACTTCGGGTTTCAGTTCCGGAAGTTTTAGCATGGCTTCTTCAGCGCTGCCCATTGATCCAAGGCATTTAAAACCTTGCGACATATTGATGATCTCTTCCAGTGCACTGCGCAGCGCATTATTATCTTCCACAATGCAAACAGAGATCTCTTTCATCGTGTAAAGGTCAGTTTTCGGTCAGAATATAACAATACCACTTTCCGGTAGTTTTTATTTTCAACGAGTGATGTAGAGAATGAATTTTTCTTTGAAATAAGGTTCGGGGAATATTTCAGCGATCTCCATGACACGGGGATGAGTATTGCTTTCCCGGATCTCCTGGGTAAGATCTCCACCTTTCAGGCAGATCAATCCAGGCGGGTGCGGTATATCAATTCTTGATTTTTTTAATAATGGTTTGCTCCAGTTCCACAGTTCTTTAAGAGGAGCTACTGCCCTGGAAACTGCATAGTCAAACTTTCGGTCTTTGATCGCTTCAGCACGGATTTGCTGTATCGTTACGTTTTTCAATCCAATTTTTTCTGCAATGGCCTGAACAACTTTCAACTTTTTACCAATACTGTCAACGAGATGAAATTTTACTTCAGGGAAAAAAATAGCCAGCGGAATTCCTGGAAAACCTCCACCGGTACCAATATCGATGATCTCGCAATCTTTTTCGAATCCGATAGCTATCGGATCAAAAACTGCAGCGATACTCAGCGAATGAAGCACATGTTTTTCATAAAGGCTGTCAATATCTTTTCGTGAAATGACATTGATCTTATTATTCCATTCTTTGTACAACGGATCTAAAGCAGCCAGTTGTTCCAATTGCCGATCAGTGAAGTCAGAAAAATATTTTGTGATCAATTCCAGTTGGTGCGGGGCTTTTTCCATAATGCTGGTGCAAAGATGATATAATAAAAGAACATCCACAGGTCCAGGAAAAGAAACCATGGCCAAAGATCCTTTTCATCCAGCCTTTTCATCGCTTTGTAATAAATAAAGGCTTGTACTAAAAAGCGAATTCCAAATAAACCAAGTGATAGTTTCCAATCATAAAACAAAATGGAAAGTGCTAACATCGGGTAGAAAGCAAATTGCGAAATAAAATATAAGCCCAGCAAAAATTTATGTTTCGGTTTGTAATATTTGGCAGTAGTGTAATGTCTTGCTTTTTGGCGCAGCCATCCGCTTAATGTTTTTTTCGGAATGGATCGGGTGATGGCTTCCGCATCAAGAACAACAGCTGTATTATTTTTAGTCGCTACTTTATTGATGAAAAGATCATCATCGCCGCTGGGAATATGATTGATGGATGAAAATCCTTTATTAACTAAAAACAAACTTTTTTTATAGGAAAGATTTCTACCCACACCCATGTACGGAATGCCTGCTAACGCATATGAAAGGTATTGAAGCGCTGTGTGAAATGTTTCGAATCGAATAAGCTTGTTCAATAAACCTTTTCTTTTATGATAGGCGCCGTAGCCCAATACCACGTCGATCTTTTCATCATACGCATTTTGCATTTTTTCAACCCAATGTTCGCTGGCGGGAACGCAATCCGCATCTGTCAGCAGCAGGATCTCGTGTTTCGCCTCCCGGATACCGACTGATAACGGATATTTTTTTCCTGAGATCAATTTCGCCTCTTGTGTCAGTTCAACTGCGTTCAATGATTTGAATGTTTTTTTCAATTCCTGTAAAATGTATTTAGAATCATCTACGGAGTTGTCATTTACTACCACTACTTCATAGGTGCTGGGATAAGCCTGCACCAATACACCGGGCAGGTTGCGGGCAAGATTTTCATCCTCATCCCTTGCACAAATGATCACCGATACCGGGTGTTGCTGCGATTGAATTTTGGATTTCGATTTGTAAAAAGCGATTCGGCTGAAAAACCATAAATAATAAAACAATTGCAAGCCGGTGACGGCAACAAAAGCATAAAAAGCGATTTCCCCCCAAAGGACAGATGGCATGGTGGCGAAGATAAATACTACTGTTGCTCCGGCATCTTCATAAATTTCACAGCTTGTGGATAAAACTGTTTTGGAATCCGGTTGATCGTTTCGGGTTATCTTGCAGCGTTTAAAAATAGTATGGCAGCTTTATCATTCCAGGTACATCAAAGAGACAGGGCTTCGAAAGCACGGACGGGAACGATCACAACAGACCACGGCGCTATTTCCACTCCGGTGTTTATGCCTGTAGGAACTGCAGGAAGCATCAAAGCCATTACCCAGCAGCAATTGAAAAATGATATTAACGCTTCTATCATTCTCGGCAATACGTATCATTTATACCTGCGTCCCGGGCTTGAAGTGTTGGAATCGGCGGGCGGACTTCATCATTTCATGAATTGGGATCGGCCCATACTTACTGACAGCGGCGGATACCAGGTTTTTTCATTGGCGGCAAACCGGAAGATCAAAGAAGAAGGTGTCGTTTTTCATAGTCATATTGATGGCAGCAAACATTTATTCAGCCCGGAATATGTCATCGACATACAACGAACAATCGGGGCAGATATCATAATGGCATTTGATGAATGCCCTCCTTATCCAAGTGATCATCGCTATGCAAAAAAATCTATGGAGCTGACACATCGCTGGCTGGACCGTTGTTTTGATCATTTGAAAAATACAGAGCCCAAATACGGACATATACAAAATCTTTTTCCAATTGTGCAGGGCGGCACTTATCAGGATCTGCGAAAAGAATCCTGTGCTTTTATTAGTTCGAAAAATGCAACGGGTAATGCGATCGGTGGATTGAGTGTGGGAGAACCGGAAGCAATGATGTATGAATTCACGGCATTGTGTTGCGATCATTTACCCGAGAATAAACCAAGATACCTGATGGGAGTTGGAACTCCCTGGAATATCCTGGAATGCATTGCGCTGGGTGTAGATATGTTTGATTGCGTAATGCCTACCCGCAACGGTAGAAATGCGATGTTGTTTACCACGAAAGGTGTGATCAATATTGATAATAAAAAATGGGAAAAGGATTTTTCACCCATTGATGACGGGCTCGATTGCGAGATCAGCAATTATTACAGTAAAGCATATTTACGTCATTTGATGAAATCAAAAGAAATAACCGGGCTCACTATTGCCAGCATTCACAATCTTGCTTTTTATATGTGGCTGACGAAGGAAGCCCAAAAAGCGATCAAAGAAAATCATTTTCGCAGCTGGAAAAACGAAATGGTGGAAGTGCTGAAACAGCGCTTATAAATATTTCTTTCACAACCCGGCAACAATTTTTCAAGTATTTTTGACCTCTTTCATTTTATGCGCAAACTGGACTGGTATATATTGAAAAAATTCTTTGTGACTTTTTTCTTTTGCCTCTTCCTGTTCACCGTGATCGCCGTAGCAGTGGATACCAGTGAAAAGACTGACAATTTTGTAAAATCAGGTTTGACCACCGTTCAGTTGATCAAACAATATTACCTCGGGTTTGTGCCCTGGATCTGGAGCCTTTTGTTTCCCTTATTTGTTTTTATCTCTGTTATTTTTTTTACCAGCCGGATGGCTACCCGATCGGAGATCATTGCCATATTGGCCAGCGGTATTAATTATAACCGGATTCTGCGTCCGTATTTTATCGGGGGAATTGTATTAGCGCTGATGCTTTGGTATGGCAACAGGTATTTTATTCCCAGAGCTAATGTGATCCGAAGTAATTTTCAAATGAACTACGTAGATAAAAATGATCCGACTAAAAACAGGACATTCACCAATTGCTTTAATTGTTATTACCTCCGTACTGACACCAATACATTTGTTGGAATAAAAGAATTTGACACAGCAACAAAAATGGCCAGGGGATTTTTCATGGAGAAAATTCAGGGCGAAAAAGTCATTTACAATCTCCGGTCTGCCGTTATCCGTTGGGATACCGCCACAAAAAAATGGGCACTATTCAATGCAGTAGAACGAAAAGTGGACAGCATGGGAGAGGTCATACATCATTACGATACGCTTGTGATCAATCTTGCTGTAAAACCGGTTGAACTCAGAAAAGATGATTATCTGAAGGACAAACTCACTACTCCTGAATTGGTTTCGTTTATCAAACAGGAGGAAGAACGTGGCACGGAAGGATTGAATACATTGAAAGTGGAACGTTACCGGCGAACTGCGACACCGGCTTCTGTGTTATTGCTTACGATCATCGGCGCCATCGTTGCCAGCCGCAAAACCAGAGGAGGCAGTGGCATTCATTTAGCAACAGGTATCACTATGGCGGCATTTTTTATTTTGTCCGACAGGTTTTCAACTGTTTTTTCTACCAAAGCAGATTTTTCTCCTTTCATTGCTGCATGGCTACCCAATGCTGCATTTTCATTGGTCGCCTACTGGTTGTATCGCAAAACACCTAAGTAGCCATGATAAAAATCAGTAATTTTTTGAATGAAAATCATGCCAGCTCTTTCAAACTTTTGAGCTGAATTTTTGTTCCTCCATAGCTCAATGTGTAACTTTACACATCTATTTTTTCTTACTCTTTTTTAAATCTACGATCATGGGAATTATCAAAGACCGGTTTAAAGCCAAAGCAGATATTGTAGCCGCTGAAATTAAAGACCTAATGAAAGAACATGGCAATAAAGTGATCGGCCAGGTGCAATTATCACAAATATACCAGGGCATGAGAGGAATGACAGGGCTCGTTACCGAAACTTCATTGCTGGATGCGCAGGAAGGAATTCGTTTCCGGGGATTTTCTATTCCTGAATTACGGGAAAAACTGCCCAAAGCTCCCAACGGCAACGAACCTTTGCCGGAAGGACTTTTTTACCTGATGTTGGTTGGTGCGCTGCCCTCGGAAGAGGAAGTGCATCATGTAACTTCTGTTTGGCAACGCCGCAGCCATGTGCCCAACCATGTATTTGATACCATTGAGGCGTTACCGGTGAATACGCATCCGATGACACAATTTGTTGTAGCGATCATGGCGCTGCAGACGGAATCACAGTTTGCCAAACAATATGCGCAGGGCATGAGCAAAAAAGATTATTGGGAAGCAGTATTTGATGATGCTATGGATCTTATTGCACGATTGCCCCGTGTGGCTGCTTACATTTACAGGCGTAAGTACAAAAAAGGAGAGCATATTCAGCCGAATGGTTTATTGGATTGGGCGGGAAATTTTGCTCATATGCTGGGATATGAGAACGAAGAATTCAAAGAGTTGATGCGTTTGTACATGACCATTCATGCCGATCATGAAGGCGGAAATGTATCTGCGCATGCAACACACCTTGTTGGTTCCGCATTAAGTGATCCTTATTTATGTTTTGCTGCCGGCATGAACGGGTTAGCCGGTCCGTTACATGGTTTAGCTAACCAGGAGGTCATCAAGTGGATATTTGAAATGAGAGAAGAATTGAAAACGGAAATGCCTTCGAAAGAACAAATTGAAGAATATGTCAAGAAAACGTTGAGTGAAGGCAGAGTGGTTCCGGGATATGGACATGCGGTATTGCGCCAGACAGATCCACGTTTCATTGCTCAAATGAATTTTGGAAAACGACATACACCAAATGATCCGTTGGTGCAAACGGTTTGGAATATTTATGAGGTGGTGCCGCCAATTTTACAATCTTTGGGAAAAATTAAAAATCCCTGGCCGAATGTAGATGCACACAGCGGTGCATTGCTGGTTCATTTTGGATTGGAAGAATATGAGTATTACACCGTGCTTTTTGGAGTTAGCCGGGCCTTGGGTGTATTGGCAAGCCTTTGCTGGGATAGAGCATTGGGGTACCCGATTGAAAGACCAAAATCTGTAACAACAGCACAGGTTGAGAGATGGCTCAAGGGAGAAGATGAGATTTGGGGCGATTGATTGTAAGGAGAAACATACTGACAATAAAATATAACTCCGCTCTTCGGAGTTTTTTATTTTTTAACTGATCGCCCTATCCAAATGCACATAACCACCATCTACATGAATGAGCTGGCCAGTCGTATGGCTTGATCTTTCAGATAAAAGAAATGCCACGGTATTAGCGATCTCTTCTGTTGTCGTCATTCTTTTTTCCAATGGAATTTTTGACGTGATAGATTCTAATTTCTTTTTCGGATCGGGAAATGTGTTGATCCAATTCTCATATAGCGGCGTCCATGATTCTGCAACAACAACGGCATTGACACGAATCCCGTATTTCAATAATTCTACTGCCCATTCTCTTGTCAGTGCATTTCTTCCACCATTCGCTGCAGCATAAGCAGAAGTATTTCCTTGTCCAGTCTCTGCAGTTTTGCTGCTGATATTGACAATAGGCCCCTTGCTTTTTATTAAAAAAGGAAGAGAGTATTGAGCCATCAAATAATAATGTACCAGGTTTTTGTGCAGCGAAGCCATGAACGATTCATAATTTCCTTTTTCCAAACCGATGCCATCGTTCACTCCGGCATTGTTTACTAAACCATCAATACGATCAAATTTTTCAATAACGCCATCAACTGCTTTTTTACATTCTGAAGGTTTTGTCAGTTCAGCAGTGATGTAAAAACATTTTTTCCCGTTGCGTTCCATTTCATTTACGATACTTTGATTATCATTTTCATTTCTTCCCACCACAAAAGGAATCGCATTTTCATTAGCTAATATTTTTGTAATACCGGCGCCGATACCTTTTGCTCCACCGGTGACGATGATGACTTTATCTTTTAATAAAAGATCCATGATCAGAGTTTATAAAATTCTATAGCGTTTTTTCCAAAAACTTTTTCCCTGCTTTCTTCATCAAAATGCTCCATATATTTTTCCAGCAGGCTTTTCCATTGTACATAAATCCCGGAAAGTAATAATACCGGCCAGTCACTTCCGAACAAAAGACGATTGACGCCAAAACAATCAAATACCACATCAAGAAAAGGATAAAAATCGCCGGCGCTCCAGTCTTTCCAGTTGGTTTCGGTAAATAACCCGGATAGTTTGCAATAAACATTCGGATGTTGTGCCAGTTCTTTTATTCCGGCTTTCCATTCATCAATGCTTTTATTTTTTATATCGGGTTTGGCGCAATGATCTACTACAAATTTTTGATCAGGAAATTGTGAAACAAATCCGATCGCAGATTTTAACTGGTAATGATAGATCAATATGTCGTAGGTATAATTAAACGACTGTAATGCTTTGATACCTCTTTGAAAATATTTCCCAACCAAAAAATTATTGGGCTCTGACTGCACAATATGCCTCCATCCTTTGATGATATTATATTGCGAAAAATAATTAAGACGTTCCTCAATGTTTTCATTTTGCAGATCGATCCAGCCGACCACTCCTCTTATAATGTTATGTGTTTTCGAAAGCTCTACCAGGAAATGAGTCTCTAATTCCGATTGATCTGCCTGAATAGCAACACAGCCATCAACACCGGTTCGCTTCAAAGTAAGAGCAAGATGTTCCGGCAAATAATCTTTCTGCAGGATCTTCATATCGTTCGTGATCCATGCGTCTCTTTTCTTATTGTATTTCCAGAAATGTACGTGACTATCGATCGTCATGGTAATTCAAATATTTTTTTCATTAAAACCCATTTCTCTCCTGGCTTAGCCCCCGGCATTGCTTGCTGAAATTTCCACATCAGTTCTTCCCATTCCTGCACTTTCGGATAGGCTGCATCAGAAGCAGCTTTTTTCTCAAAGGAAAAATTTTCATTCGCTTCAATGATCATGAAAAGACGATTGCCTGTCCTGTAAATATCCAATACATCAATACCTGAGTTCTTAATACTATCAATTATTTCCGGCCATACCTGCTGATGATATTTTTCATATTCTGCGATCAGAGAAGGATCATCTTTAAGATCCAAAGCAAGACAGTATCTTTTCATTTGCATATTTGCACATTTTCAAATTTGCACTTTACTTATAAGCCACTGCAACCTGCCTGCTGCTTCCCAAACCATCAATCCCTAATTCAATCACATCACCATTTTTAATATAGACCGGCTCCGGTTTTTGTCCCATGCCCACACCGGCCGGAGTTCCCGTTGAAATAATATCTCCCGGCAGCAAGGTCATGAACTGGCTGATATAGGAAACTAAAAATGGAATTTTGAAGATCATATTCTTCGTATTTCCATCCTGCATCATTTTGCCATTCACTTTCAGCCAGAGTTTGAGATTATCTATATCAGCGATCTCATCTTTTGTAGCGAGAAAAGGGCCGAGAGGCGCAAAACTGTCAGCGCTTTTACCTTTCACCCATTGCCCGCTTCGTTCTATCTGAAAAGCTCTTTCGCTATAATCATTATGCAATACAAATCCTGCTACATGATCCATAGCTTCCTGCTCCGTTATATAACTTGTTTTTTTACTGATCACAAAAGCCAGTTCCACTTCCCAATCTGTTTTGGTGCTGTTGCGGGGAATGATGAGATCATCATTCGGGCCACATAATGCAGTAGTTGATTTGAAGAAAATGACTGGCTCAGCCGGAACCTGCATCTTGCTTTCTGCGGCATGATCTGAATAATTAAGGCCAATACAAATGATTTTAGAAGGCCTTGCCACCGGCGGGCCCAGTCGAATATCTTTTTCTAATTGCGGCAGTTCTGCATCCGTGATGATCTCTTTTAAAAAATTCAACCCATCATCAGCAAAAAATTGTTCATCATAATCTTTGATATAGGAAGAAACGTCACAATAACTGTCATTAATTATAACGCCTGGTTTCTCTTCTCCCGGCATTCCAAAACGGATCAATTTCATAGTGTCTATGTATTAAGTTTAAGGAATCCTCCGTCAATAGGATAATCACAACCGGTAACGA
>DASZPW010000118.1:0-3176 GCA_035550155.1 Chitinophagaceae bacterium
AATCGTGGCGCCAATGCGATGCAGGTCTGGTTGCCGACAAAGATCAAAGAAGTGAAAATAAATTATCAGTCGAAGTATGAAGATGGAGGGAATTATTAAAATCAGGAAGGAAAAGTTTACATAAAATGAAAGTAACGATTATTGGCGGAGGCGTGATCGGGTTATGCTCCGCTTATTATCTGCAAAAGGCAGGATATGAAGTAACGATCATTGAAAAGAATGACATAACAGATGGTTGTTCATTCGGAAATATGGGTTATGTCTCGCCCAGTCATTTTATTCCTATCGCCACTCCCGGAATTGTTGCGCAGGGATTGCGCTGGATGCTGAAGTCATCATCTCCATTTTACATTAAGCCACGTTTGAATTGGGACCTTATCCGATGGGGAATGACTTTCTGGAAAAACGCTAATGCAAAAAAATTAGAACAGAATACTCCGCACCTTAATAATTTACTGCAACTCAGCCGGAGATTGATGAATGATCTGAAAACAGAATTCATGGATGCTTTTCCCATGGTCGAAAAAGGGATCTGGATGTTGTACAAGACGGAAAAAACCGGCGATCATGAAAAACATTTGGCGGAGCAGGCACATGGATTTGGATTGAAGACAGTTATCTGTGATCCGAAGGGCGTGCAGGCGTATGAGACAGAGGTGGAAGTGAATGTTGCCGGTGGTGTTTTATATCTTGACGATTGCCATATTGATTCTGCATCATTCATGAAAGCAATGTACCGGCAGTTGCAAAATGCAGGAGTAAAGTTCTGGCTGAATACAGAAGTAACAGCGTTTGAAAAAAATAATAACCGGGTCACGGCAGTGATCACCGACAAAGCAAAGATGGAGTGTGATGAACTGATCATTGCTAATGGGTCCTGGTTGGGGAAAATTTCAAAACATTTAGGTATATACATACCGATGCAACCAGGAAAAGGATACAGTCTTTCTTACAATGACCTGGAAAAAAATCTGCAGTATCCTTCTATTTTAGTGGATGACCGTACTGCTACCACTCCCATTGATCGCTGGTTACGGATCGGTGGCACAATGGAATTGAGCGGCCACAGTGAAACGATTTTACCAAAACGGGTGATGGCTATTTACAATGCGTTCAAAAAATATTATCCTGCAATGAATCTTCCGGTTCCGCAACCGGGAAAGGCATGGTTCGGTTATCGTCCTGTTAGCCCGGATGGAATGCCGTATATCGGCAGGTACAATAAATTCAGCAACCTGGTTTACGCAGGAGGCCATGCCATGTTAGGGGTGTCTGCTGCAGCAGGCACCGGACATTTGATAGAACAGATCATTGGCAGGAAACCAACTTCCATTGATATTACGACCTTTGATCCCCTGCGATTTTCCTGAAAGGGTTTCAACAATTTGATTCGAATTGTGTTAGTACCTTAGTCAAAATTTTCAGCTATGAAAAAAGCTTTCGTTTTTCTTTTTGCTGTTTTCTCAATATCGTTGATAAAAGCGCAGGAACATCAGCTGATCAAATTATGGCAAACAGACACTTTGCTGAAAACACCTGAATCTGTCCTGTTCAATTCCAGGAATAATTTTCTTTATGTTTCAAATATCAATGGAGCATCAGATGCCAAAGATGGAAATGGCTCTATTGGAAAAATTGGCTTGGATGGGAAAATAATTACAGTCGATTGGGTGAAAGGATTGAATGCTCCCAAAGGATTGGGACTATATAACGGGAAACTTTGGGTGGCCGACCTGGATGAAGTGGTAGAGATCAATACAGCTACTGCCGCTATAGAAAAAAGAATTCCAGTGAAAGGATCCACTTTTCTGAATGATATTGCGATTGATGGCAAGGGTGTGGTTTATGTTTCGGATACCAGGATAAAAAAAGTTTATTCTATTGAAAATGACCAGGTGAATGTGTTTCTTAGTGATCTGAAAGGCCCGAATGGATTATTTGTCGTTGGCGACGATCTTTATATTCTGGACAATGGTGCTTTATTGAAAATGTCAAAGAATAAAGCATTAACAAAGATCGCTGATGGGATGGAGTCAAGTACTGATGGTTTGGAATCAATTAATGGACATGATTTTTTAGTTTCCTGCTGGGTCGGTGCTATTTATTTTGTAAAAGCGGATGGAAGCAAAGAAAAATTGCTGGACACTCAGGTACAGAAGATCAATTCTGCTGATATTGGCTTTGATCCGGTTAAAAAAATTCTCTATGTACCGACATTCTTGAAAAACAGTATCGTCGCATATCAATTAAAGTAAGAGAACGTTAAATTTCAGGAACGACTGAATAAAAAGGATCATAGTCTTTATTTTTAGAACTACTTATGGATTGTATTGCTACACGAATTCCTTACCGGCAAACTGGCTATTTCAGCAAAACTGCTTTGGATTATATTGATCAATCAGTATCGCTGAAACCCTTTTTCACTCATCCACCTTCATTGCAGGGAATACAAAAAGCAATTGATGCAAGAAAAAAACATACTGTAGACAGAAAAACGCTGGTGCAGTACTTGAAAAAACAGTATGCATCTGTTACGCCGAATACAAAAATTCAGGAAAATATTGAAGCATTACTTTCCTCTGATACATTTACGATAACAACAGCACATCAACCAAATATTTTTACCGGGCCATTATATTTTATTTACAAAATACTTCATACGATACGGTTGGCAGAACATCTGAAACACTCATTTCCTGCATATAATTTCATTCCGGTTTTTTATATGGGTTCTGAAGATGCAGACCTTGATGAATTGGGACATTTTCATTTGAACGGACAAAAATTGGAATGGAACACCAAGCAGACCGGCGCTGTGGGAAGAATGAAAATAGATAAAGAATTTCTTAAACTCATTACGCAGATAGAAGGACAATTATCCGTGCTTCCATTTGGTGAAGAAATTATTGCCTTAGTAAAAAATTCTTATAAGGAAAATAGTTCAATACAGGATGCCACTTTTGCTTTTGTACATGCACTGTTTGCAGAATATGGTTTGATTGTGCTGATTCCTGACGATGCAGCATTAAAAAGACAGATGATTCCGTTATTTGAAGATGATCTGTTGAATCAAACAGCATCAGGAATTGTAGAAAAAACGGTTGAACATTTACAAGCGGCCGGTTATAAAGTACAGGCAAATCCGAGAGAGATCAATTTGTTTTATTTGAAAGATG
>DASZPW010000119.1:0-9146 GCA_035550155.1 Chitinophagaceae bacterium
GGCGCTTTACTAAAGATAAAAAAATTTGATCACTATTTATTGAATCAAAGATTGTTTTTACCATCTATATCAGGACCCGGAAAGCAATACCTGCCAGGCTTCTTTCACTTTTCCTTCATGCAATAATTTTTTGGAATAGGAATGTAATTCTTTTTCCATCTCTTCCGGGTTGATGCCATAATATTGAATGATCTGTTTTAAATGGGGATCATCAAATGAAGGGTCGATAGTTGGCAATTCCTGCACATTGGCTAATTGTCCAAGTTCATTTCCTGTAAGAATAGTACTCTTACGAATAGTAACAGGTAATGCATCTACTCCAATTCCTAACTCTGTATTGGGTTTTTGTACATGAAATAAATTTGATTCATTGACCACGCAATACCAGTCTGCACCCAGCCGTGCCACATGATGAATTTTTCGCTGATCCATTTTATTATTAGCATCGAGCAATGAATCATCAATGTGCATGCGCAACACTTCGCAGATCACGAGATTTCCGGCGCCGCCTTCCGTTCCCAATGATTTTATTTCGTTCACCGTACACTCCATTTTCACTTTACTTTCTTTCACCATCGGCGGTTTTACCAAACTGGCCGGCTCGGCAGTAAATCCTGATTTTACAAACTCATCCACGCCTTTTGGATATTCGCAACTGGCCAAAGAAGTTTGGTGCACCATATCATATGTCACCATATTGATCACCACTTCCGGAACTTCCATCACATTATGCAAGGTGTGTTTGGTGGTATTATTCCGCACTCTTCGGGAAGGAGAGAAAATAACGATGGGCGGGTTAGTGGAAAATAAATTGAAAAAACTGAACGGGCTCAGGTTCACATTTCCTTCTTTGTCTATCGTCGAAGCAAAGCAGATGGGGCGTGGCGCCACTACATGCTGCAGGTAATGCTGTCGTTCAACAGTTGTGATATTTTTCAGATCAAGAATCATAATTGCAATATTCAACGCAAATATCATTAGTTCCGGTCATTTAGCATCGGCCACCTTTCAGCATCGGCATTTTACCGTTCATATTTTTTTATATGAAGGTGTAACAAATACGTTTCATTTTCGTTCTACGAAATACTTCGTTTTAAATGTTATTGTCCATATTTTTAAAAAATTAAATCAATTAGTCATGAAAAAAATTTTTTCATTATTTGTCGTAGCACTGTTGTCATCATCAATGTTGCTGCAGGCACAGGTAAATAAAACATCGGATAAAGACAAGCCCAAAATTGAAGGCAGCGGAAATGTCATCACCAAAGACGTGAGTGTGCAACCGTTCGATCAACTGGCTTCCAGTGGAATATTCAGCGTTATTTTGAAACAAGGCGATAAGGAAGATGTAAAGATTGAAGCAGATGATAACCTGCAGGATCTTTTTGAGGTGAAAAGTGAAGGCTCCAAACTTTCCATCAGCATGAAGAAAGATGTGAACTTCAGCAGCAAGAAAGGAATGAAAGTGTATGTGACATTCAAAAAATTAAAAAGCATGGAATTGAATATGGTGGGTAGCCTTACATCTGATAATAATCTCAGTTTTGACGATCTCGATATAAAAAATAAAAGCGTAGGAGCCATCGATCTTACAATGACAGCTCAAAACCTGAATGTCGATAATAAAAGTGTTGGCAATATTAATTTGAATGGGAAAGCTGAAAGCGCTGTAATCATAAACAAAGGAGTTGGCAGCATCAAAGCCGGGGATTTTGTAGTACAGAAAATGGATATTGAAAATAGCGGCGTTGGTTCTGCAGTAGTAAATGCGGAAAAAGAATTAAAAGTTAAAGATTCTTTCCTCGGAAAAGTGAGCAATAAAGGAAATGCGCCGGTAAAAAGAATGAATAAGGTGGTGATATAAGTGGATGTATGAAGTCGGAAGTGTGATTTTCTAAAAGATGTTTTTCTTACTTCATACATAAGACCTCATGCTTCTGACTTCTTCTTATTCAATATACTCCAATCGGTTTCTTCTGCAATGATGGTATTGGTTAATGTTCCCAATCTGTCAATTTCCATTTCCACAACGTCATTGGGTTGAAGCCATTGTTCTGTATAATCAGGATTATTTAATTTCCCTGTTCCATTTAATTCTAAAAAACATCCGGTGCCAACAGTGCCGCTGCCAATCACATCGCCGGGATATAAATTTACTCCATAAGATGCCCTTTCGATAATTTCTGCAAAGGTCCAGTCCATATCAGCGAGGTTTCCTTCGCTTACCTGTATGCCGTTTACAGAACATTTCATTTTTAAATTCCAGTTTTTTCCCACATGGTTTTCTTTTGCGGGCACAACCAATTCTTCCAACTCATCTAATGTCACCAACCAGGGACCAAGCACTGTAGAAAAATCTTTTCCTTTAGCCGGCCCGAGATTCAATAGCATTTCTTCCATCTGCAGTTTTCTTGCGCTGAGGTCATTCATGATCATCAATCCGCCTATGTATTCATCAGCTTCTTCTGCTTTGATATTGCGTCCATGTTTGCAAATAAGAATAGCAACTTCCAGTTCAAAATCCAGTTTTTCAAAATGATCGGGCATACATTTTATTTCACCGGGTCCTTGTATGCTATGGTGATTGGTAAAATAAAAAACAGGGTATTGATCAAACTCCGGGATCATCGGCACTTTACGATTTCTCCTCGCCGCTTCTACATGCTGGCGAAACGCATATCCATCACGACAAGAAGTAGGCAATGGAACTGGCGATAATAACTGAACGTCTTTGACGGGAATACCTTTGTTGCTTGATCTTGTTCCTTCGGCTATCAATAATGCGCCGGCCTGGGCAACAGGCAGCACATCTTCCCAATAATTCAGAAACATACTCATCGTGCCGGGAAGGTCGGGGTGCAGCACATCCATATCATACGCCGTATCGTTGATCAATACAGCCAGTTGTTCCTGTTCATCTTTCAGGTAAGAAATTATTTTCATATTCCAGTCTTAATTTGAGCAAAGAAAGTGAAAAGTTTTGTTTTGCTATTATACAGAGGCATCCCAAATTCTCTCATTGAAAGTAAAGTATGCCATGCCTACTATAATCAGCAACTTTCAATAAAACAAAATAGGCATGGCATACTTTGTTACTAATAGTCGCAACGAAAATTTTGAGTGTACCCTATTATACGCCTGCAATTCGCCGTTTGTATTCCGACAACGCTGCTTCCAATCTTTCTTTTGCAGTGGTATCTCCAGGTACATTATGCGAAGGATGAATAAACAATTTCACTCCTCTTTCTGCCAATATTTCCGCAACAGTAGTGACAGTCATCCATACCGCAGTGACGAATGCAATCGTGGACACAGGCCCCACTTTGTCAAAATGATTTTTAAGAGGTACACTGGCATCCTGGATCGGCACACAGGTGTCAACAACAAGATCTGCCAGTTCAAAAATATTTTTTTTACTGCTATGTCTCGATTGTTTTCCTTCCGCTTCTTTCGCTGATCCATATACGATCACTTTCATTCCTTTTTTCTTTGCTTCCAAAGCCACATCAATATTTACTGCGTTAATACCTGTATGAGAAAATAACCACATGCAGTCTCTTGAATCGAAATTATAACCTTTCATAATTTCTGTTCCATAACCCTCCACTCTTTCTAAAAAAACAAAATTCTGTACACTCATACCACCGACAATATTGGTAAAAAAGGTCAGAGGCAATTCGATCATCGGATGAAAACCAACAAATCCTCCGATGCGTGGATACATTTCTTCAATAGGTAGTGTTGCATGGCCACAACCAAATGTATGCACCCAGCGGCCTGATTCAATTGTATCAGCCATCATCGCAGCTGCCTGTTGGATATTTTCCATCTGTGTGTTTTCAATTTTATCCATAACTGTTCTTGCATTCTGCAACCAGGTTTTCGCCAGCATAGTTTACATTTTTATTTTTAATAAAACATTTTTTCTCAACATCACTAAAATTATGATCCTGCAAGCTGCAGTGATCAGCAGTAACCACGGCAATAAATGAATGCCATAGCTATGCGAAATAAGGCCAAATAAATAATTCACGATCGTATTACCGATCAAGCCGATCACTAAAACAATCCCAAAAGCAGTTCCTGATAAATTCGGAAACAACTGGCCGGCATATCCTAGCATCACCGGGAACCCTGCAGAAATTCCGATCCCCATAATTATATATGCGATCAATGATTGTGTATAGTTTTGTGCGCTTATTAAAATAAATGAACCAAGTGACGAAATAATCAGAGAAACTATCATTAGGCGATAGGAGGAAATTACTTTTAACACAAATCCCAGCACAAGTCGTGCAACAGTAAGCCCCGTAACATATAATGTGAGAATATACAAGGAACCTTGCTCAGAAATATTTATTCCTTTCTGGAGAAAAGTTGTCGTCCAGTTATTCGCCAATGCCTCCGTGCCACTCTGGAAAAAAAGAAAAAGCCCGATCAGTAATATGCCTTTATCTTTTAAAAGTTTTATTCCTTCTGTTATCGGGAATCCCTGTGATTGCTTTGGAGCAGGAAATTTTGTGGCTATAAAAAAGATAACTACTAAAATAAAAACAAGTCCGACTGAAGATAGAATATCCGTATAATTAAACTGTTTGGATAAAACACCTAATAAGAACGGCATTCCCAGCGCACCGAAACCGAAGAATGCCCCGAGCAAACTCAGGCTGGCTCCTTTATGCCCGGTGCTGATGTCTGATACCAGCGCATTGGTAGCTCCATTTAAAATACCACCTCCCCATCCGATCACGAAAATGCAAACCTGCAATAAAAAGAGTGAATTGGTAAACGCTATTCCTTCAAATGCTGGTATGATCAGCAAGGTTGTGATGATAAGTAATATTTTATAACCATATCGGTCTACGATTGGTCCGAACAATAATGAACCCGCCATGACGCCGATGGGTAAAATAGAAGTGAGCGTTCCGGATTTTACTTCATCTAAAATAAATTTTCCCGCAAGTGATGGTAAAATAGACCCCAGCGTAATGAACATGATGCCGAATACCAGCATTCCGATACATGCAGCAGCAAAAACCTGGTTATGTTTATACATATTAAAGAGTGAAAATAAATTAATCTTTTAGGACAAGCCATGCAGCCCCATACAAACCCGCATCTGCTCCCAATGCAGAGCCTTCCAATGTAACTTGCTTTATACTGATCGGCTGCGCCCATTTTGTTGCTTCTTCATAAATAGCGTCCAAAAATTTCAGAGCCGGACCAAAGACACCGCCCCCAAAAATTATTTTTTGTGGATTAAAAAGGCTTACCAAATTGGCAACAGCCATTCCCCAGTATTCAATCGCATTCTCCATTATCTTTTTTGCGAGTGGGTCATTTTTTTCAAAAGCATCAAAAACATTTTTAGCAGTTAAATCATCTGGATTTGTTTTTGCCAGATCACTTTCATTGAATTTGCCGGAACGGATCATTTCTTTGGCAACTTTAGCAATGCCTTCTCCCGATGCGTTATATTCAAAACATCCGCAGGAAATATATTTTTCATGAAAAGGAAGATCCAATCCCATCCAACCGATCGCTCCGGCAATGTCATTGGCTCCACGTAAAACCTGGTTGTTAACCAATATTCCTGCACCGATGCCGGTACCAACAGCCAAAAAAATAGCATCACTGCAATTTTGGGCATTTCCTTTCCATACTTCACCTAAAATATAACAGGCACGGTCGCTGTCGATTTTTATTTTTTTATCTGGAAATGTATTTTCTAATTCTTCTCGCAAAGGGTAATCTTCCCAACCGGGAATATTAGGACACCAGACATTGCCGGTTTTTGCGTAAGCAATTCCTGGCACACAAATGCCAATCGAAGGAATTGAAAAATTATTTGCTGAAGCCTTATTCAATAATGTCGCTATCTGATGCAATAGTAATGCGCCAACTTCTTTTCCTCTTCTTTTTTCCAACTGTTGTGTTTCAGAAAAAAGAATAGTGCCTTGCTTGTTAAAAACAGCAGCGGCTGATTTGGTAGCACCTAGATCAATTGCAATTACAGGCATCATTACAATTACAAACATAAGAAAGGTGAGCATAGACAATGGAACTTATTTGTACCTTGACCAAAATTTTTTTCATGCACCGCTTGTTGCCATTATGTTTGCTGCTTTTTGCGTTTACAGGTAAACAGGAAACTAATTCTTCGTGGATTCGCATAAACCAATTAGGGTATTTGCCAAACGGGATTAAAGTAGCCGTCTGGTGTAGTAAGGAGCAATTGAAAATACACAGCTGGCAATTGGTAGAAATCAATTCAAAAAAGGTTGTTGCATCAGGCGATGCGGGAAAACCATTCGGCGCTTATGGACCGTTCAAACAAACCTATCGGTTGAATTTTACTGCATTTAAAAAACCCGGAAGATATTATTTACAGGTTGGTGAAACCAAATCACCGGAGTTTGAAATCGGTGATGATGTATATAAAGGTGCTGCCGATTTTTGTTTACGATACATGCGGCAGCAGCGCAGCGGCTTCAATCCCTTTCTAAAAGATAGTTGTCATACACACGACGGTTATGTTTTGTATGGAGAAAAGGCGGGCATCAAAGACAGCACTCATATTGATGTAGTTGGAGGCTGGCATGATGCCAGTGATTATTTGCAATACGCCACTACTTCTGCAAATGCAACATATCATTTGCTTGCGGCGTACAGGGATTTTCCAAAAGTTTTCGCAGATGAAAAAAAAGCTAATGGTTTAGATGGAAGTAATGGATTGCCTGATGTTTTAGACGAAGCCAAATGGGGATTGGATTGGTTAATAAAAATGCATCCGAGAGAAAATTGGATGTTCAACCAGGTAGGTGATGACCGGGATCACCAGGGAATGCGAATTCCGAAGGAAGATAGTTTTTATGGAAAAGGATATGAACGACCGGTTTATTTTGTAAGCGGTGAGCCGCAGCAAAGAGGAAAGTTTATGAATAATACCACCGGCACTTCTTCAACGGCCGGAAAATTTGCAAGTGCGTTTGCCCTTGGCAGTATCATTTTTGATAAAGAAAATAATGCATATGCAAAAGAACTTCACGAGAAGTCAATTTCTGCATATGCATTTGCAAATAAAAAACCGGGTGTTACTCAGACCGCATCAGTACGATCTCCTTATATCTACGCTGAAGATAACTGGACTGATGATATGGAATTAGCTGCGGCAGATCTGCAGTTGATCAATAAGACAAATAAGAATTTTGATAAAAAAGCATTTGAATACGCTCAACAAGAACCAATTACTCCATGGTTGGGAAATGATACGGCAAAACATTATCAATGGTATCCTTTTATCAATATCGGTCATTATGAATTAGCCAAACAATTAAAAGGAAAAAAGCGAGACACTATTGTTGAATACTATAAAGAAGGAATTAAACGGGTTTGGAACAAAGCCAAACAAAATGCTTTTTATCGTGGCATTCCTTTTATTTGGTGCAGTAATAATCTTACTACTTCTTTTGCCATTCAATGCTATTGGTATCAGCAATTAACAGGCGATAAAACGTTTTCAGAATTCGAGCAGGCGAATTTTGATTGGCTCTTTGGTTGTAATCCATGGGGAACAAGTTTTGTTTATGGCTTACCATCTAATGGAGATACGCCTACTGATCCTCATTCTGCATTCACACATTTAAAAAATTACCCGATAGACGGAGGATTGGTAGATGGGCCGGTTTATACAAGTATCTATAAAAATCTTATCGGTATCACTTTGTATCAGCCGGATGAATATTCCGAATTTCAAAGTGACTTGGCCGTGTATCATGATGACTATGGAGATTACAGCACAAACGAGCCAACGATGGATGGGACTGCTTCATTGATCTATCTGCTGGCCGCAAAAGAAAACGAAAGCAAAGAGACGCATTTTTCATATTCTCATGGCGGAATTATCCGGGGCGACTCGACTAAAAAAAGGATAGCATTGGTTTTTACAGGAGATGAATTTGGTGATGGGGGAGCGTTTATTTCGAATACATTGAAAAAAGAAAATATCAAAGCCTCCTTTTTTCTCACAGGGAATTTTTACAGGAATCCCGCATTTAAAAAAGTAATTACAGAACTGAGGACCAATAAAAATTATCTTTCCACGCATTCCGATCAGCATGTGTTGTATTGCGATTGGTATAAACGGGACAGTTTATTAGTTACAAAAGAACAATTCACTGATGATCTGAAAAGAGGTTTTGCTGTAATGAATAATTTTGGCATTAAAGAAAACGAAGCCCCATATTTTCTTCCTCCTTATGAATGGTACAATGATTCTATTGCGGCATGGACAAAAGCAATGGGACATCAACTGATCGATTACACACCGGGCACTTTGAGCAATGCCGATTACACCACTCCGGATCTGAAAAACTATCGCAGCAGCGAGGAAATTTTTAGATCTATAATAAAATATGAGCAATCGCATCCTTCCGGGTTGAATGGATTCATCCTGTTACTGCATATTGGTACCGACCCAAAAAGGACAGATAAGTTTTATTTCAAGTTACCGGATCTGATACAAAAGCTGAAGGCCAGGGGTTATCAATTTCAAACAGTTGAGCAGCTTCTGCAAAACTGACAAAAATCATTTTATCTGTAAGATCAGGAACGAAAATCAATTTATCTTTGCAGCATGCAATTCGATAAAATTCATAATAAAGGGCAGGCACGGTTATTCAAAAACGATTACCTGGAAATGCTGACTAAAACACATCCATTGGTGATCTGGGGTATGTATTTGCCGGTGATCGTATATATGCTTTATTATAGTGGCGCCAAATTAGATTATTCCACCAGCAGGATCATATTGACTTTTATCGGCGGTATGTTCTTCTGGACCCTTTTTGAATACATTGCACATCGTTTCATTTTTCATTGGGTGAGTGAAAATCCCCGCATCCAGAAATTCGCCTATACTCTTCATGGCAACCACCATCATTATCCCCGGGACAGGCAGCGGTTGTTCATGCCGCCGGTTCCGAGCATCATCATTGCATCAGCCATATTCGGCCTGATGTATTTGATCGCAAGGCAAAATGCATTCATGTTTTTTCCCGGTTTTATTCTTGGATATTTGATGTATGGAAGCATGCACTATGCTATTCATGCATGGAACCCTCCATTTAAATGGATGAAACCATTAT
>DASZPW010000120.1:0-8067 GCA_035550155.1 Chitinophagaceae bacterium
AAAATAGCTATGACCTAGTAAGTGGATGGAAAAAGAAACGCTACGATAACACATTTACGAAAAATATTCCTTCCAAATTTTTTAACTGGGTGACCCGCCGTATATCGAAGATCAAATTGCATGATTTTAATTGCGGCTTGAAAGCATACCGGAACAAAGTGGTGAAGAGTATTGAAGTATATGGAGAAATGCATCGTTATATCCCGGTCCTGGTTAAATGGGCAGGATATAAAAAGATCGGGGAAAAAGTTGTTGAACATCGCCCCAGGAAATATGGAAAATCAAAATTCGGCTGGAGAAGATTCGTGAATGGATTCCTTGACCTGATGTCCATCACATTCGTCGGAAAATTCTCCAAGCGTCCCATGCATTTTTTCGGATTGTGGGGAACCATCTTTTTCCTGATCGGCCTTGGCATTTCTCTTTATCTAATCGTTTCTAAAATAATTGACTTCGACTTTGGTCTCACCAATAAACCCGGCTTTTACCTGGCATTAACAGCACTCGTTATAGGGATGCAACTATTCCTCGCCGGATTTTTGGGAGAATTGATCAGTCGTAATGCGCCGGGACGCAATTCATATAATATCGACTCAAAAATCGGTTTCTAATGGCAAAAGTTGTCATCATAGGACCCGGGCATCCGTTGCGGGGCGGATTAGCCACATTCAATCAGCGATTAGCAAAAGAATTCATCGATTCCGGAAATGAATGCTCCATTTATTCTTTTTCCTTACAGTATCCTTCTTTTTTATTTCCAGGCAAAACACAATACTCTGAGGATCCTGCACCGGAAGGATTAAAAATATTTTCAGTTATCAATTCCGTGAATCCATTTAACTGGATCAGGATCGGGAATCGGTTGAAAAAAGAAAAGCCAGACATCATTGTAGTTCGGTATTGGCTTCCGTTCATGGGACCGGCATTGGGAACAATTTTGAGAAGAGTAAGAAAGAATAAACACACGAGGATCATTTGCATTGCCGATAATGTCATCCCGCATGAAAAAAGATTAGGCGATAAAGCATTTACCAAATACTTTTTAAAAAGCTGTGACGCATTTATCACCATGAGTGAAAAAGTAATGAATGACCTGAGAACATTTCAGAAAGAAAAACCTGCAAAGTTGGTTCAGCATCCTTTGTATGACAGTTTTGGTGAAATTGTTTCGAAAGAAGAAGCAAGGAAGAAGTTGGGAGTCGGGAGCCAGGAGTCAATAGTTCTTTTCTTTGGTTTTATCCGCAAATACAAAGGATTAGATATATTGTTGCAAGCTATGGCTGATGAAAGAATAAAAAAATCCGGAATAAAATTATTGATCGCCGGAGAATTTTATGAGGACCAGCGGCCCTACCAGGAATTAATAGAGAAATTAAAAATATTTGATCAGTTGATCCTGAGAACTCATTTTATCCCTGATAGTGAAGTGAAATATTATCTCTGTGCTGCTGATGCAGTGATACAACCTTATCGCAATGCTACTCAAAGTGGCGTCACTCCCCTGGCCTATCATTTTGAAAAACCGATGATCGTTACTAATGTTGGCGGTTTGCCCTCATTGGTACCAAATGAAAAAGCAGGATTGGTAGTAGAGCCTGATCCAAAATCCATCGCAGATGGCATTTTAAAATTCTACCAATTAGGAGAAAATTATTTTATTCAGCATCTTCGCATAGAGAAACAGAAATATAGTTGGGCCAATATGGTCAATACAATTACTCAATTAGCTAATGATCTACCGAAGTAAAGCTCCTCTTAGAATTGGCTTGGCCGGCGGCGGCACAGATGTAAGCCCGTACAGCGATCTGTATGGCGGCGCTATATTAAATGCGACAGTGTCATTATATGCCAATGCCACTATCGAACCATTGGCTGAAAATGAAATTATCCTGGAAGCCATAGACAGGAATGAAACAGAACAATTCGAATGGAATGCCAGTTTGCCCATCAATGGAAAACTGGATCTATTGAAAGGCGTTTATAACCGCATTCAAAAAGATTATGGCATTACCAACTACAAAGGATTTCGACTTTCTACTTATGTAGATGCTCCGGCTGGTTCCGGCTTGGGGACTTCATCTACATTAGTCGTAGCGATCATTGGCGCCTTTACAGAAATGCTTCGCTTGCCATTAGGAGAATATGACATGGCGCATTACGCTTATGACATTGAAAGAAAAGATCTGCAACTGGCTGGAGGCAAACAGGATCAGTATGCCGCAACATTTGGTGGCGTAAACTTCATGGAATTTTATGCAGATGATAAGGTGATCGTCAATCCTTTACGAATAAGACAGCAATATTTATTTGAATTGGAAAATAATCTATTACTCTATTATACTTCAACCAGTCGTGAGTCTGCAGAGATCATTAAAAAGCAAAGTAAGAACGTAACTGAAAGAAAAGATCGCCCCATAGAAGCGATGCACCAGTTGAAACAACAGGCGCAGATGATGAAAGAAGCGTTGCTGAAAGGAAAACTGAATGAGATCGGTGAGATACTTGATTTTGGTTTCAAACAAAAAAGAGAAATGGCTGAAGGCATCAGCAATGAACTGATGGATGAGATCTATGAGACAGCAAAAAGATCCGGAGCTACAGGTGGAAAAATTTCCGGAGCCGGCGGCGGTGGTTTTATGATCTTTTATTGTCCCGGCACCACAAAATACAGGGTTATAAAAAGTTTAGAGAAATTTGGCGGACGCCACAGAGATTATAAGTTTGTAGAGCATGGGTTGACGACATGGACAGTATAATTTTGATTTACAATTTTAGAATTAAGAATTACGAATTATGCAAAAGATCAGAGATATCATCACAAATTCAATTAAAGTAAAGCAACAGATTTTAGAGAATGATGAGCTACTGACTGCAATAGAAAAAACAGTTGATGTGATCGTAACTGCTTTTAAAAATGGTAAAAGAGTTTATTTCTGCGGTAATGGCGGCAGCGCTGCTGATGCACAGCATTTAGCGGCAGAATTTTCCGGACGTTTTTATACCGATAGGAAAGCATTGCCGGCTGAAGCTCTGCATTGCAATACATCTTACCTCACTGCGGTTGCGAATGATTACAGCTTTGATGTGATCTATTCCCGAATGATCGATGGCATCGGCGAAGCCGGCGATGTGCTGGTCGGACTTTCCACTTCAGGCAATTCTAAAAATATTCTCAATGCATTTGAAACAGCCCGTGCAAAAAAGATCACAACGATCGGTTTTACCGGAGCCAGTGGCGGCAAAATGAGATCCCTGAGCGATCACCTTATCAATGTTCCTTCATCGGACACGCCAAGGATACAGGAAAGTCATATCATGATCGGGCATATCATTTGTCAATTGGTGGAAGAAAATTATTTCAAATAGTTGTTGTATGGCTAAATTGTTTGATTGTTTAAAAAATTTAAACAATCAAACAATTCAACAACCTAACAATCATCAATGGTCAAAGAATCAATCATACTTGCCGGGGGGCTAGGCACAAGATTAAGAGATACTGTTCCTGATCTTCCCAAATGCATGGCGCCTGTAAACGGGCAACCATTCCTCACCTATGTGATCCGTCATTTACTATCTCAGGGAATTGAGAAATTCATTTTCTCTCTCGGTTATAAACATGAGGTCATCGAAGAATTTTTAAATACACAATTTCCAACTATAAATTATCAATGCTGCATTGAAGCAGAACCTCTGGGAACTGGCGGTGCTATCCATTTTGCCTGTGAAAAAGCAACTGAAAAAAATGTGCTGGTGGCGAATGGTGATACCTTATATAAAATTGATGCAAGCAATCTTTATCAGTCTCATACGAATCACTCAGCACTTTGCAGCATCGCATTGAAACCGTTAAACAATTTTGAACGTTACGGCGTGGTAGAGATCGATAGTAATAACGTTTTAAAAAAATTTAAAGAAAAACAATTCTATCAATCCGGCCTCATCAATGGCGGAATATATATGCTGAATACTGAGGCTTTTTTGAAAAAAGGTTTTCCGAACAAATTCTCATTTGAGAAAGATTTTTTAGAAAAAGAATATCCCAATAACAATATTTATGGTTTCATCCAGGATAGTTATTTCATTGACATCGGCATTCCGGAAGATTACCAAAGAGCACAGGATGAATTAAAATATCTATCACCTGATTTAAGATCGATTGATAAAAGCTGGACGCTTTTCATTGACCGGGATGGTGTCATCAATCATGAGAAGAAGGAAGATTATATCCGCAACTGGCAGGAGTTTCATTTTTACGACCGGGTGAAAGAAGCGTTAGCTATTCTTTCCAAGAAATTCGGAAAGATCGTTGTTGTCAGTAATCAGCGGGGCGTTGGCCGTGGCTTGATGACCGAAGCTGACCTTGCTGATATTCACCAAAACATGATCCGTGAAATTGAAGCAGCAGGTGGACACATTGATAAAATTTATTATTGTACAAGTGCCGATGCCAAACATCCGAACCGCAAGCCCAATCCCGGAATGGCATTTGAAGCAAAAAGTGATTTTCCTGGTATCGATATTTCACGATCTCTTATGGTGGGAAATAATTCCAGTGATATGCTTTTCGGTCGCAATGCCGGATCATTTACCATTTTTCTCCGCACTACCAAACCGGAACATCCGATCCCTCACCCTGATATTGACCTTGCTTTTGATTCGCTTATCGATTTTGCAAAAGCTTTGTAAAATTCACAAAATTTTACCGGCCTTTTGCCGTTATCCTCCCGTACGTCCATCCGGATTAAAACGTAACTTTGACAAACAAATTCAAACGATCCTGGTGAAAAAAATTATATCCCGATTTTCCTTAGTCTTCAGCCTGGCAGGAGCTTTAAGCTTTTCTTCTAATGCACAGCAAATATCCAGCGCCGATTCTATAAAGTTGCAGGCAAAAGAAGACTCTCTGAAAATCCTTGCCAAAAACCTGATCGTCGATAGTACCATAGCAGATCGCATGCGCTCCGATAGTTTGTTCATAAGAACATTGGTGAGAGCATTGGAGATAAAAAACTCCTTTTATTATTCATTTGATTCAGTTATTGGCGTTTCAAAACTTTATGCACCGGATACATCTTTCAGAATTTTCACATGGTCCCTTTCTTTAGATGATGAGGGTTATTATTACCGGCAGCGTGGCGCTATTCAGTTACCTACTACGGATGGTTCGCTCAAACTGATACCGCTCCGAGATTATTCTGAATTTACAGCAAAGCCGATGGATTCTGTTCGCAACAAAGACAACTGGATCGGAGCTGTATATTATAACATGGTAAAAACAGAGTACAAAGGAAAAAATTATTACACGCTTTTCGGCTATGACAATAACAGCGCCATGAGCAATAAGAAATGGATCGAGGTGCTTACATTCAATGATAAAAAGGAACCGATGTTCGGTGGCCCTTATTTCACTTTTAATCGTGACAGCATACCTCGTCCCACCCAGGATCGTTTCAGTATTGAATACAAGAAAGACGCCAGCACGTTGGTCAATTATATTGATGATCTTGGAGTGATATTGGTAGATCACCTGATCTCAGAAACAAATCAACCGGATGATAAATGGACTTATGTACCCGACGGCGATAATGAAGGTTTCAAATGGATCAATGGGAAATGGGTTCATATCAGCAAAGTCTTCAATCAAAAATTAAAAGACGGACAGTTCCCGGTCGATAATCCTATTTATGATCAACAGGGAAAACCGGATGAAAAGAAACTCAAAGAAAGTTCTGATAAGAATAAAAAGAAAAAAGGGGACGAGGAGAATTGACATTGAGCAATATTCAATTTGCAGTTAGCGATCTACCGGTATAATCAGATTTTTATCAAGTAATCGTTTGGTTACTATTCCGGCCTTGTAGCGATTCCTTTATTTATAACAGAAAGAATTTTATCTCTCTCCGCTCCTTCCAGGATCAATCTTGGAGCTCTGACAAATTCTGATCCCAAACCTGTTTGAGCAGCAGCTAATTTTATATACTGTACCAATTTTGGATGAATATCTAATTCCAATAATGGCATGAACCATCGATAGATTTTTGTAGCTTCTTCGATCTTTCCTGCTTTCACTAATTCATAGATCATCACCGTTTCTTTCGGAAAAGCACAAACCAACCCAGCTACCCAACCATCAGCACCCAATAACAATTCTTCCATTGCAATTGTATCGACACCACAAAGAACCTTGTAACGATTCCCAAAACGATTTCTCATTCTCGTTACATTGCTCACATCACGGGTAGATTCTTTTACTGCAGTGATATTTTTGCAGGCCTGCAATTCATCAAACATATCCAGAGTCACTTCAATCTTATAATCTACCGGGTTGTTATAGATCATAATAGGCAGATCAGTGGATTGAGCAATTTTTTTGAAGTAAACAACCGTCTCCCTGTCATCAGCTTTGTATCTCATCGGCGGCAGCAGCATCAATCCATCGGCTCCCCACTTGATAGCATTTGCTGTTTGTAGTAATGCATCTTTAGTAGAGGCTTCGGCAATGTTCAGGATCACCGGTACTTTCCCATTTATTTTTTCGATAGCAAACCGAACTAATGTTTCTTTTTCAGCAGTGCTCAGCGTACTGGCTTCTCCTAATGTGCCGCCAAGCACAATTCCATGTACACCCGCATCTAATTGTGATCGCAAACTTCTTTCAAACAACGGCAGATCCAGCTCATCATTTTTTGTGAATTGAGTTGTCAGTGCCGGAAAAATGCCTTTCCATTCAAAAGTCATATTTAAATTTTTACGCTCAAAGATATGGCTTGCGATCCAATGAAATCACTCAATCATGTATATTCCTCCCTGTTTTGCCGTATGAAAAACCTGGTTCAGCTTTTTATACTCCGTTGAACTTTCATTCAACAATGGATTGGTATGATTAAAATGAATAAAATAAATTTTCTTTTTATCTGCTACAGATAATGATTGAAACTGTTCCATACTTTCAGTAATGAATGGATGGGGTACTTCGCTCATTGGTCTTCCCACTAATTCTCCATATTTATAGAAAGTTCCGTCGAGGAAAGAATAGCTCGATCCTTTAACGAGGCTATCGATGTTCCTGTCAAATTTTTTCCATTTATCAATATCAGGAATGAATACCACTTTTTGCTGTCCCTTTTCGATCTCAAAACCCACCGTTTCAGAAAATTCATCACGATGAGGAACTACAAATGGCTTGATCGATAAAGTCGCATTTAAAGTAACCTGATGATCTGACTCCATTGGATGCAAAGAGATATTCTGAAGTTGCACTAATAATGACCATGGCCCGTTGTTCTTTAAAAAATCAACCATGCGTGGCATTCCATATACCGGGACTTTATCTGTATTCATTGCTTCCCGGCCCAACTGCATCAATCCTGTATAATGACCGATATGTGCATGAGTCAAGAAAATAGCATCGGGTAAAAATGAAAATTCAGAATGAGTAAGCTGCTGAAACAAATGTAACTGTTCTTTGAAGTCCGGCGTTGCATCCAGCAGCCACCATTGATGAGTAGAAGGATCAGCTAATGCCAGGGAACTGACAAATCGTTTCCGGCTTGGGTCTTTCCATGCAGGAAGGCAGCAGGATTTATCACAACCGATTTGAGGATAACCTGCATCCTGCGCAATGCCTAAAACAATTATAAAAGGTTTCGCAGGAGCGGAACGATCAATGACTTTATTGTTGCCAATCAAAAGACCGTAACAACAGAGAAGGAATAAACTTTTCATTATGGAAAGTTAGCGAATGCAATCTTTACAAAACAAAGTAACATTCCAAATCATCATTCTTATATATTAGAGACTCAAGTAAAAGCTATATTACAATTTCTCCATTCTTCTTTCTATCGCCTGTTTATCGGTTTGTGTTTTAGCCAATGTCAATGCTTTTTCAAAATGTTGTCTTGCTTTTGCATTATCGGAATCCGAATACAATTCTCCCAGGAGAATAAAATAAAAATGATTATCTGTAAGTTTTAATTTTTCCGCTTCGGCAATGGCTTCTTGTTTTCCATTTGCCTTTGCTAATGCATAAGTACGGTTCAATGCTGCTATAGGTGAATATTCAAGCTG
>DASZPW010000121.1:0-39349 GCA_035550155.1 Chitinophagaceae bacterium
AAGACCAAAGTTTGTTTTGCTCCCGGTACTTTTACTTCCCCGTAGATTGCCGGTGGAGCTCCGCTTGATTTAGAAAACAGCAGCTGCACTTCCCGAATCCCTCTTTCTTTCATCATTTCCATGATAAAAGCGGTATTCTTCTGAATATTTTCTGAATCCGAAGCAACGTTTGGAATAGAAAGTAAAGAAACAAATTCGTTTATTATTTTTTTTTCATGATCCGATCTGTAATCCCGGATCTTTAAAATATCGGGGGATTGACAATAGACTGAAGCAAATAGAAGAATAAATGAAAATGATATAAGAATTTTTTTTTTCATTTCAGGCAGTAAACAAATTTGTATTTGCTTTTTCAGCTTTTTCAATAATGCTATAATCAGAAAGTATATCGGCTTTATTTTTTCTGACGCAAACATCATGTTCAAAGTGCACAGAAGGCTTTCCATCTTTGGTTCGTACGGTCCAGCCATCATCTTCGGTATAAACTTCTTTTTTTCCCAGATTGATCATTGGTTCGATTGCTAATACTAACCCTTCTTTCATTTTTGGTCCTGTTCCTCTCTTCCCAAAATTTGGGACCTGCGGATCTTCATGCATGCTTCTGCCTAAACCGTGTCCCACTAATTCTCGTACTACACCGTAACCATATTTTTTTTCTGTGTGTTCCTGTATTGCAAAGGAAATATCGCCAATGCGATTGCCAACAATAGCTTTTTCAATTCCCATGTATAATGATTCCCTGGTCACTTTGATCAGTTGCATCACTTCTTTTCCCGGGTCACCAATGGCAAATGTATATGCATGATCACCATTCCATCCATTCAATAGTACTCCAACATCCACAGAAATAATATCACCTTCTTTCAGTTCGTTTTTGTTGGGAAAACCATGCACCACAACATCATTTACAGAGAGACATGAATTAAATGGATAGCCATGATAATTCAAAAAAGAGGGAGTTGCTTTATGATCCCTGATAAATTCGCCAATCATTTTATCTAACGACAACGTAGTGAGTCCGGGACGTAGCGTCTTTGCCACTTCAGTCAAAGTTTTACTGACTAGCAATGCACTTTGACGCATTTGTTCCACCTGTTCGTTCGTTTTATAAATGATCATTTTGCAAATATCCGTTTAAAAAATAAGACCCGGCAAGCATTACTTACCAGGTCTTATATCAGAAGTTATGTTCAATTTTAATATTGTACTGCAGATGTAGCCTGACGTCCCTGCAAGCGTCCACTCTTCATTAAACCATCATACTGGCGCATCAACAATTGTGTTTCGATCTGTTGTAAAGTGTCTAATATAACAGCTACCATGATCAACAGCGATGTTCCTCCAAAGAATGTTGAAAAACCTTGTGTAACCCCGAGACGCTGCGCAATACCCGGCAAAATGCCTACAATGGCGAGGAATATTGCCCCCGGAAAAGTGATACGGTCCATGATGGTGCCAATATAATCCGCAGTTGGTTGCCCTGGTTTTACTCCGGGTATGAATCCGTTATTTTGTTTCAGGTTATCAGATATCTGTTTAGGATTAAAAATTAAAGCAGTGTACAGGAATGTAAATCCAATAACGACAACCGAGTAAATAAGCATATACCATACATTCTGATGGTCGGTGAACATTGCGTTCAAAGTTTGTCCGCCACCAAGAGTGATCAATGTTGGTAGGAACATGATCGCCTGTGCGAAGATGATCGGCATTACACCTGAACTATTTACTTTAAGTGGTAAAAATTGCCGGGCACCGCCAAATTGCTTATTTCCTACAATTTGTTTCGCATAATTCACCGGAACTTTCCGGGTTCCCTGTATCAAAAGAATACAGCCTAAAATAATTGCAATGAGTATAGCGATCTCAATAATAAAGACCAAAATATCACCACTGCGTACAGATTTGCTTTGAAATTCCTGTAAAAAAGATTGTGGAAGTCGTGCCAGGATACCAATCATGATGATCAATGAAGTACCGTTGCCCAATCCTTTGTCAGTTATTCTTTCACCCAGCCACATTACAAATATGGAACCGGCAGTAAGGATCACAACCGTAGATAACCAGAAATATGGAGTAAATCCTGCCATCATTCCTCCCTGCTGTGTCATACGCTCCAGGTAAGTAACATAAGCAGATGACTGCAATGCGGTTACCGCAACAGTAATATAGCGAGTGTATTGGTTGATCTTTTTACGGCCGCTGTCTCCTTCTTTTTGCAGTTTCTGAAATTTTGGAACCAATACTGTCATCAACTGCATGAAAATGGAAGCAGAGATGTATGGCATGATCCCTAACGCAAGAATCGAAGCCTGGTTAAAAGCCCCTCCGGAAAATGCATCTATCAATCCAAGGATACCATTACTATTACCTGAAGTTTTCAGTCCGTGCGGGTCGATACCGGGAAGAACTATATGCGTGCCTAAACGATAAATAGCAATAAGTAAAAGAGTATAAAGGATCTTGTCACGCAGTTCCTCGATACTCCAGATATTTTTAAGTGTCTTGAAAAATTTCTTCACTGAGTTAAATAAAGTTTAAAAGCCCTTAAAACATAAAGACGCATTGTTAATGCGTCGTTGCAAGTTAGTAAAAATTATTTGATTATCTCGACTGTCCCGCCGGCAGCTTCGATGCTGGATTTTGCTTTGCCACTCACAGCATTTACTTTGAAACTGAGTTTTTTCTTCAGGTCGCCATTACCAAGAATTTTCACTTTATCATTTTGACCGATGAGTCCATTTACATAAAGATTCTCAGGGTTGAATTCGGTGAAATTATATTTATCTGACAGTTGTTCTACTTGCCCAACATTGAATATCTTGTATTCTACACGGTTAATATTATTGAATCCACGTTTGGGAATACGGCGTTGGATTGGCATTTGACCGCCTTCATGAGCCATCTTTCTTTTGTAGCCGGCACGGCTTTGTCCACCCTTTGTACCTTTTGTAGAAGTTCCGCCATGTCCGGAACCATCGCCACGTCCTATTCGTTTTACTTTATGAGTTGCCCCTTTTGCTGGTTTTAACTGATGTAATTTCATTTTAGTTGATTTTATACTTACGGGAAAATCGTCCCTCGCTTTTATTTAAAAGTAAATCCAAAATTGCAACAGCCTTTAAGATTTTACCTTTGACTTTTAATTTAATTAAGCTCTTCCACTTTTACCAGGTGATTCACTTTGCGAACCATGCCCAAAATTTGTGGAGTGGCTTCAACTTCTCTGGAAGCATTAGTTTTTATCAGCCCTAAAGCTTTTAATGTTTGCTTCTGACGCTCCGGCCTGTCGATTGGGCTTTGAACTAATGTGATCCTGATCTTTTTCATAAACTGAATTCGTTTTATTCATTTCACCAATTAACCGGTTTACACCCGGTCATTGGTAACATTGATTTATCCGTTAAACACTTTTTTTAAACCTATGGTACGTGTTTTGGCAACATGAACGGGCTCACGCAATAAAGCCAAAGCTTTAAATGTTGCCTTTACAACGTTATGAGGATTGGCCGATCCCAAGGATTTTGCCAATACATCGGTAACGCCAGCACTTTCCAAGACGGCACGCATGCTGCCACCAGCGATCACACCAGTACCATGTGCAGCGGGTTTGATCAACACCTTTGCAGCACCTTCTTTAGCCCATTGGTCATGTGGAATGGTTCCATGCATTACCGGAACACGAATAAGATTCTTTTTTGCATCTTCGATCCCTTTTGTAATTGCTTCCTGAACTTCTTTTGCTTTTCCGAGTCCATGACCTACTACGCCATTTTCATTTCCTATAACGACCAATGCTGAAAAACTGAAAGCACGGCCACCTTTGGTGGTTTTAACCACACGATTGATAGCTACAACTTTTTCTTTCAGTTCCAGGTCACCCGGTTTTACTCTGTTTACATTATATTTTGCCATATCAGATGTTGAAATATTAAATTAGAATTTTAGTCCTCCTTCCCTGGCACCATCAGCAACTGCTTTAACACGACCATGATATAAATAACCGCCTCTGTCAAAAGTAACTTCTGTAAAACCAAGCTCAGATGCTTTTCGTGCAATAGCCTGGCCAACCAATTTGCTCTTATCGCTTTTGGTTCCTTTTTGTGCCTGAATATCTTTATCTCTTGAAGATGCTGATGCCAACGTTAATCCTTTCGTATCATCGATCAACTGCACATATATTTCACTATTACTTCTGAAAACAGACAAACGTGGCTTCTGTGTGGTTCCGCTCACTTTTTTCCTGATCGTGTAACGGATCCTTTGTCTTCTTTCTGTTTTAACTTTTGAGTTCATATTCTTGTTTCTGATTTCTTGTTTTAGGTTTATCACCTATATTTTTACTTACCTGCTGCTTTTCCGGCTTTCTTACGAACCACTTCGCCAACATAACGAACCCCTTTTCCTTTGTAAGGTTCCGGCTTACGAAGGCTGCGAAGCTTCGCAGCAACCTGTCCCAATAATTGTTTATCTACTCCTTCCAATGTAATAACCGGGTTTTGACCTTTTTCCTGTGCCGTTACAACTTTTATTTCCTTAGGAACTTCGAAAATGATATTATGCGAATATCCTAATGAGAGGTCCAATACGTTGCCCTGGTTAGCTGCTTTAAAACCCACACCGATCAATTCCAGTTGCTTTTGATACCCGTTGGTGACTCCTTTGATCATGTTTGCTATTAATGCACGATATAAACCATGCATGGCCCGATGACGGATCTGATCTGTTGGCCTTGAAAAGGACACATGACCATCTTTCACTTCCACTTTGATATCACGATCAATAGCCTGTTTCAGTTCACCTCTTTTCCCTTTTACGGTTACCACGTTATCACTTCCCACTGTAATGGTGACTCCTTCCGGAATACTAATCTGCTTTTTACCTATACGAGACATAATACTTTATTAAATTAAACAGGTGAAAAAATTAATACACGTAACAAAGAACTTCGCCACCTACATTTTGTGATTTTGCTTCTTTATCAGTCATCACTCCTTTTGATGTCGAAATGATCGCAATTCCCAGACCATTCTTCACCCGGCGAAACTCTCCCGGTTTAGCATATTGTCGTAAGCCCGGACGACTGATTCTCTCCATTGTATGAATAGCCGGCTGTTTGGTTTGTGGATCATATTTCAATGCGATCTTGATCACTCCCTGCTTATTATCATCCTCAAATTTGTATTTCAGAATATAGCCCTGGCTATACAATATTTCCGTCATCCTTTTTTTCAGATTAGAAGCAGGTATTTCAACAATACGATGCCCTGCCATCTGTGCATTACGGACTCTTGTCAGGAAATCTGCTATAGGATCTGTTACCATAATTATCTTGAATTAGAATGTTTAATTTTCAAATTGCTTTTTGCGGAACTTAATTGTCCCTGCAAGGTTCCATTACCAGCTTGCTTTTTTTAGTCCCGGAATTTTTCCGTCCAGAGCCATATCACGCAAAGCGATCCTGGAAATCCCGAAGTAACGAACGTAACCTCTCGGACGTCCGCTGATCTGGCAACGGTTTTTCAAACGAACTTTCGAAGAATTTTTCGGAAGTTCATCCAAAGCTTTCCAGTCGCCGGCTTTCTTCAGCGCTTCTCTTTTGGCAGCAAATTGTGCCACCATCTTTTCTCTTTTCCTTTGCCTGGCTTTTACTGATGTTTTAGCCATAATGTTTATTCCTTTTTAATTTTTGTTTATTTTTTTATGTCTTTAAAAGGCATACCCAGTTCTTTCAACAGTTCATACGCCTCTTCATCGGTACGTGCCGTAGTTACAAATGTGATGTCAAATCCCGTAATGCGATTTACTTTATCAATGTCGATCTCAGGAAAAATAATCTGTTCAGTTACACCGAGTGTATAATTACCACGGCCATCAAAAGATTTTTCGTTTATTCCTCTGAAGTCACGAACACGTGGTAAGGCTACTGATATCAAACGATCCAAAAATTCATACATTTTGTCTCCCCGTAAAGTCACTTTCGTGCCGATCGGCATGCTCTTTCTCAACTTGAAATTGGAAATATCTTTTTTCGACATGGTAGCTATTGCTTTTTGTCCGGCGATTGTTGTCATTTCTTCCAAAGCAATATCTACCAGTTTTTTATCATTTACTGCTCCATTTACACCACGATTCAGTGAAATTTTCTCAAGTTTCGGAGCTTCCATAATTGAAGTGTAACCGAATTTTTTAACCAATGCGGGTACCACCTCTTTTTTATACTTTTCAGCCAGTCTCGGGGTATATGTTTTTGTACTCATTATTTTTTACCCTCCTGCGATTTTCTTACAGTTTTAAATACTTTAACGGTTTTACCGTCTTTTCTCTCTTTTGCTACCCGTGCTCCTGATTTTTGTGCCGGGTCCCAAAGCATTACATTACTGATATGAATCGGTGCTTCTTTTTTTATGATACCGCCTTGCGTGTTCTGGGCGCTGGGCTTACTGTGGCGGGTCACCATGTTCACGCCTTCCACAATTACTTTGCCTTTATCTAATAACACCGATTTTACAGTGCGTGGACGGGTGAGGTCTTTATCCTCTCCGGTGATCACCACCACGCTGTCTCCTTTCCTGATGTTATACTTTGGTTTAAATCTTGATTTCATATCCGAAATCCTTTACAGGACCTTTTTATTATAAATTATTTTTACTTAATTAATTTTTTAAAGCACTTCCGGCGCCAGTGAAATAATTTTCATATACCCCTTGTCACGAAGTTCTCTTGCTACGGGTCCGAAAATGCGGGTACCCCTTGGTTCATCAGCCTGTGATAATAACACCACAGCATTATCATCAAAGCGAATATAAGAACCGTCTTTACGGCGCAATTTGTTTGTAGTGCGGACGATAACTGCCTTGGAAACGGTTCCTTTTTTGATACCACCTGCCGGCAACGCATCTTTAACAGTCACCACAATTGTATCGCCGATCTTTGCGTAGCGTTGGCCGCTATTGCCGAGTACACGGATACATAGCACTTCTTTAGCGCCACTATTATCCGCAACATTCAAACGGCTTTCCTGCTGAATCATCTTAGATTATTTTTTATTTTAAATTTCAAATTTGAAATTTTCATTACTTAACTTTTTCTACTACTTCTACCAGTCTCCATCTTTTTGTTTTGCTCATTGGACGAGTTTCCATGATCTTCACTGTATCACCAATACTGCACTCATTTTTTTCATCATGAGCATGGAACTTTGTGGTCTTCTTCACAAACTTTCCATAAATAGGGTGTTTGACTTTTCTTTCAACCGCAACAGTGATGGTTTTATTCATTTTGTTGCTGGTAACCACCCCGATCCTTGTTTTTCGTAAATTTCTTTCAGCCATTTTATGAGCTTTTTATTAGATTCCTGTTTCTCTTTTTTTCAATTCTGTTTTCAACCGGGCAATATCCTTGCGAAGTCCACGGATGCTCATAGGGTTCTCCAATGGAGAGATGGAATGAGCAAATTCCAGTTTCTTCAATCGTTGCTGATCTTCCTGCAATCTTGCTTTCAGATCATTTTCGTTCATTCCATGGATACTTTTTACAAAGTCAGCCTTTTTTGACATGGTAATTACTGTTTTTATTTATTATGCAGTTTCAAGGTCCCTGCGTTTCACAAATTTTGTTTTGATCGGCAACTTGCCAGCTGCAAGTGACAATGAAGCACGGGCTGTTTTTTCATCCACTCCATCTACTTCGAATAGAATACGACCCGGTTTTACTACAGCTGCCCAAAATTCCAGGTTACCCTTTCCTTTACCCATTCTCACTTCAAGAGGTTTGCGGGTGATCGGTTTATCAGGGAAAACACGGATCCACACACTTCCTTCCCTTTTCATTTCACGTGTCAATGCCTGGCGGGCTGCTTCAATCTGGCGATCAGTAAGCCAGTGGCTATCGAGGGATTTCAATCCGTAAGAGCCAAAAGCTATTGTAGCGCCACGTTTGGCATCACCCTTCATGCGGCCTTTCTGCATTTTCCTGTGCTTCGTTCTTTTCGGTTGTAACATCTTTAGCTATTTTGAAATTTTTTAATTCAATTTTTAATTTCTTTTATCTCTCCTGTCTCTTCTGTCACCTCTATCCCTGCGATCTCTCCTGTCATCTCTTCTGTCATGATCTCTTCTGTCTCTACGATCACTTACATCACTCTTGCCGCCTACGAAATTGGGATTCAGGTCACGTTTTGTCAGTACTTCACCTTTACAGATCCACACTTTGATGCCGATCTTACCATAGACTGTCAGCGCAAATACATTAGCATAATCAATGTCCATTCTGAAAGTATGCAGAGGCACACGACCTTGTTTGATCTCTTCGGTACGGGCAATTTCAGCGCCTCCCAAACGTCCACTTACTTTCACTTTTATTCCTTCTGCTCCCATTCGTAATGCAGAAGCAATAGACATTTTAATCGCTCTTTTGTAATTGATACGATTTTCGATCTGGCGGGCAATCGTATCTGCTACGATCATAGCATCCAGTTCCGGTCTACGGATCTCCAGGATGTTGATCTGCACATCAGCATTTCCGGTAAGTTTTTTCAATTCTTCTTTGATCCTGTCCACTTCACCACCACCTTTTCCGATGATGATCCCTGGTTTGGAGGTATGGATCGTTATGATCAGTTTACCCAAAGTTCTTTCTATAACGATCTTAGAAATTCCGCCTTTGTTGATACGGGCATTGAGATATGACCTGATCTTGTTATCCTCGATCAGCTTTACTGCATAATCTTTTTTGCTACCGTACCAGTTAGATTCCCATCCGCGGATGATACCTAACCTGTTGCCAATCGGATTTGCTTTTTGACCCATATTATTTTTTTAGTGCTCCGAATTCCGCAAACCAATTTCAATTGACGGAACCCGGTGTTATTGTTTTTATTTAGTTTTTTTCCTTGTTGTTTTTTTTGCCGGCGTTTTCTTTGCTTTTGTTTCCGCCTTCACTTCAGCAACTTCTTCAGCAACTTTTGGTTCTTCGTGCACAGGTTCTGCTACCACTGCTGATCCGTTTTTTGAATCTACAACCAGCGTCACATGATTACTTCTTTTACGAACTCTGTACCCACGACCTTGCGGGGCCGGACGCATTCTTTTTAAAGTTCTGGCGCCATCTACAAAAATGGTTTTAACCACCAATTCACTTTCATCTCCACTTTCATTTTTTTGTTTCCAGTTGTTAATGGCACTTAATACCAGCTTCCTTAAAGGCACAGCCGGATGTTTTGGATGATGTTCCAGTATGGCCAATGCTTTTTCTACTTTTTCACCACGAATCAGGTCGGCGAGCAGCCGCATTTTACGTGGGGAAGTAGGATAATTTTTCAATTTAGCTATTGCTTCCATTGTATTTATTTTCTGAAGCATCCCTTTTAAAGGGCTGCAATTTCTTCGATTAAATGATTCTTAATTATGCTGTTTCAATTTTCTTGCTTGAGTGTGCTTTGAACTGACGGGTAGGTGCAAACTCACCTAATTTATGCCCAACCATAAATTCTGTGACATACACAGGAATAAATTTATTCCCATTGTGCACCGCAAACGTATGTCCGACAAAATCCGGTGTAATGGTGGAGCGACGACTCCATGTTTTCACCACACTCTTTTTCGTTTTGCCTTCGTTCATTGCCAATACCTTTTTTTCAAGGTGAGTGGCTACATAAGGACCTTTTTTAATTGAACGAGCCATTTAATTATTCTGTTTAATTTTAAAAATTCAATTTTATTGTTGTGTTGAAAGCTTTGCACCATTCTTACGCTGGATGATCAGCTTATCACTTCCTTTACCTTTGGTTCTTGTTTTCTCTCCTTTTGCATATTTACCAGTACGGCTTCTTGGATGACCGCCGGATGCTTTACCCTCTCCACCTCCCATCGGGTGATCAACAGGGTTCATAGCTACTCCACGGTTGCGGGGACGGATACCTCTCCAGCGATTGCGTCCTGCTTTACCCATTTTTTGCAAATTATGGTCACTGTTGCCAACGACTCCTACCGTTGCAAAACAATTGATCAACACTTTTCTCAATTCGCCACTGGGCATTTTGAGAATTGCATATTTCTCTTCTTTGTTCGTAAGCTGAGCAGATGAACCGGCACTTCTTGCAATCTTACCACCATGACCTGGTTGCATTTCTATGTTATGCACCATGGTACCGAGTGGCATGTTTTTCAACTGAAGTGTGTTGCCGATCTCCGGAGCTGCGTTTTCACTGCTGATCACTTTTGCGCCAACTTGCAAACCTTGTGGTGCCAGAATATATCTTTTTTCACTATCCGAATATTCGATCAATGCGATAAAAGCGGAACGATTCGGATCATATTCGATCGTTAATACCGTTGCTTCAACATCTTTTTTATCTCTTCTGAAATCAACTTTACGGTATTTCTTTTTATGACCACCACCGATATAACGCATGGTCAGGTGGCCGGATGAATTGCGGCCGCCAGTGCTTTTTTTAGTTTCCACCAATGATTTTTCAGGTTCATTAGTGGTGACTTCAGCGTAGGCATTACCAATTCTCCATCTGGTGCCCGCTGTCATCGGTTTATATTTTTTCAGTGCCATAGTATTCGTTTTCTTCTTTTCTTACGAAATAGAATGTGGTTAAATGTTTGAATACAGATCTATACTATCACCTTCTGCTATTGTTACAAACGCTTTTTTATAAGATGGTTTACGGCCTTTGATAAAACCGGCTTTGGTATAACGGGTTTTATTTTTCCCAGGAGCCACCGCAGTATTCACATCCACTACAGTTACCCCATAAAAATTCTCCACTGCCTTTTTTATTTCCAGCTTGTTGGCTTTGCGATCAACACGAAAAGCATACCGACGTAATTTTTCCTGTTGGGCATTTGCCTTCTCGCTTAAGATCGGTTTTATCAATACATCAGCAAGTCTCATCTTTCTTTATTTAATCAGTTTAATAAATTAAGCTTCTTTTTCCTGCTCTGAAAAAATTTTAGCTGCACTCTCGGTCATCACCAGCACATCTGCATTCATCAGATCATATGTATTTATATCACTTAATAAAATGCCATTTACTTTCGGGATGTTGCGGAAACTCAAATACACGTTATCATTATATTCAGGCATTACGAACAATGTTTTCTTATCTCCCACTTTCAATTTACTCATGATATCTGCAAAACCATTTGTTTTCGGAGTTTCCATAATAATATCTTCCACTACTACGATGGCATTATCTTTTGCTTTATAAGAAAGTGCTGACATCTTTGCGAGATCTTTCACTTTCCTGTTCAGCTTGATATCATAATCATGAGGTTTGGGACCGAAAATAGTACCGCCACCTTTATACAATGGATTGCGGATATTTCCTTTACGGCTACCACCGGTTCCCTTTTGACGATGAAGTTTGCGGCTGGCTCCTTTTACTTCGGCACGGGTCTTCACTTTGTGAGTACCCTGGCGTTGAGCAGCGAGATATTGTTTAACAGCCAGGTAAATGACATGATCATTTGGTTCAATGCCGAAGATATCTTCCGGCAATTCAACCGTCCTGCCTGTTTTTTTTCCTTTTGTATTTAAAACTTCCAATTGCATATTACTTCTGAATTAAAACGATTGAACCATTATGGCCCGGAACAGAACCACTGATTAAAATGTAATTTTTATCCGGAAAAATTTTCACGACTTTGAGGCCTTTCAATTTCACTCTGTCATTGCCGGTACGTCCTGCCATACGCATACCTTTCATTACACGGCTGGCATCGGAAGAGTTACCCAAAGAACCGGGAGCCCTGGAACGGTCATGTTGACCATGCGTTGCACTACCAACTCCGGTAAAGCCATGGCGTTTTACCACACCCTGAAAACCTTTACCTTTTGATGTGCCTACGACATCAACATTTTCTCCTTCAGTAAAGATCTCAACAGTGATTGTGTCGCCAAGATTTTTTTCGATGGAAAAATTTCGGAATTCTTTTGAGAATTTTTTTGCAGAAGTGCCGGCTTTGGCGAAATGATTTTTTTCGGCGTTGTTAGTGTGCTTTTCATTTTTGTCGCCGAAGGAGAGTTGCAGTGCGTTGTAGCCGTCAGACTCCTGGGTCTTTACTTGTGTCACAACACAAGGACCCGCTTCGATAATAGTACAAGCTACCTGCTTGCCACCAGGATCGAAAATGCTTGTCATTCCCAATTTTTTTCCAATGATTCCTTTCATGTTCTTACGGTTTATCCCCGCAAGGTTGTCAAGACATTTCCCGCATTTTTTATGCAAGAGGTCAATCCTGGTTCATCACCGACCTTTTCCTTTGTGGGGAAGTACCGGCGATAAACAAACCTCGAAGGGCTTGTTTTTATTTAATGGCCAGAGCTCTTTTCTTTTCCCGGTAAGGAAATTTTGAGAGATGGCATAAAAAAATTTTATAAGAGCTATCCTGTTTTATTTCAAACAAAAATTATGCTTTGATCTCCACTTCCACACCACTGGGCAAATCCAATTTACTCAATGCATCTACTGTACGTGAAGTAGACGTGTATATATCCAAAAGCCGCTTATGAGTAGCCAGTTGGAATTGTTCACGACTCTTCTTATTGACATGCGGTGAACGCAATACAGTAAATATCTTTCTGCGTGTAGGCAGAGGTATTGGACCTGTCACAACAGCACCCGTGCTGCGAACAGTTTTCACGATCTTTTCGGCAGATTTATCTACCAGGTTATGATCGTAAGACTGTAATTTGATTCTGATTCGCTGAGACATCGCTGAAAACCCAATTTTTTATTGGGAGTGCAAAGGTAGGGTTGTGCATGATATCCTCCAAATAGCTGGGTAATAATTTTATATGTTTACTTAAAGTTTTAATGCACAATCCTGGGTCTATTGGATCCGCTTGAGTTTCAGGCTTAATGTGGCAAATCCCCCCATCTCAACATGTTCTATTCTAAAATGGTGGTTTCCACCCAACTGAAGGCGTACAGTTGTATGAGGCGATTGATCAAAATCGTATTTTGAAGGATTCCATTCATCAATGATTAACTTATCGTCCACATAGACCCGAACAGCATCGTCCCAGGTTACTCCCAATTCATATTCTCCTTTAGGGATTTCTGTAGTAGCATCTGCTACGGTAATAAACTGAGTGTGTTGATGCCCGTCATCACCTTTCAGGCCTCCCCACCATGTATAATCGAGTTTGTTCGTTTTTTCGGAATGAAAAGGAGTTTCTTTCACATTTGGAGGAAATAAATAATCATTTTTTATCGGATTGGAAGTAGAATCGAATCCATACCAGTTTACCTGCCAATCCATCGGCTGAAAAAATTTTCGAAAAGAAAACCGGTATGTTTTTCCGGCTGCAATTGTTTCTCCAAGTTGAGTAGTTATTGCTGAGCCGGTATATTCCAATTCAATTACTATATCTGTCCGGTCGGCTTTTATCTTATGCGCTGTGATGGAAGCCGGAAATTCTCCTGATGAGGAAGAAATATTCTCAATACCCCGGAATGATTTTATTTTCCATTTTCCCTTTGGCCCGAGCAGGTCAAATTTCATTACATCACTGGTATCTGTAGGATTGGTATTCCAGATGATCGGCGATCGAAAATCATACGGTCCCCACTCTGTGATAAATATATTTTTTCTTCCGGCCCACGCACTTACCCCTTTAAAAGGATTGCTGGGATTTTTTATTACAGGTATTGCAATGCTGGTATCAACTGAAAGTTGCTCTGATAACTCCTCGTTGAAAGTTGTATCTAATCCGGTAACAGTTGAATCAGTTTTAAAATCTTGATCACACCCGGAAAAAGTGTTGTTAAAAATTCTCAGATTCACAGTATTGCTGATATTAAAAGCGGTCGGAACTTTGTTAATACTGTTGGAAACTATGATATAGTCCTTACTTCTTGTATCACGATATTTTGGGTAGCCCCAATCCGATGGTTCTTCTTTGTTTCCCCATAAACGAATGGCTTCTTTATCCTGGTAGAATAAATTATACGTGATCTTATTTTGCTGACCATGTTCAATTGCAATAGCGATCCTGTTATTGCGAAACTTATTACTGCTAATATTAGTTTCATAACTGTAGCCGCCCCAAATGCCATGATCGCATTCAAAGATCCTGTTATCTACTATAGTGTTACGACTAAAAGTAACTTCTACTCCGTTGGTTGGTGCATAAGAAAAATCATTGCCCATGATGACATTATCATTGCAGCCTCCTTGTCCATTATCCATTGTTGTTTGACCCGCCCAAAGAAAAAAACCATCGCCGCCATGCGTCACATTGTTTTTATAAAATAAATTTCCATTACTCTGTTCATATATCAATATGCCGGCACTGTCTTGTCCGCGGTTATACACACCATCGCTGTAACCACGCACATTAAATATAAGCCGGTTGTACATGATCTTATTCCTGCTGCTACGATACATTCCAATGCCAAGACCAGAATTAAAAGAAAAGTCATTGTTATAGATCATGCCATCATTGCATTCCATCATCATCAAACCATTTTGTCCTCCTGTGACTTTGCAGTTTGTAATCGTAGCATAATCACATTGTCGTAAATACATTGCAGCGCCATAGCGCAACCATTCATCTTTTTCATTATGATGGTGGCTCAGCCAATCTGAAATGTCTTCTTTTTCCTGGGTGCTGTTCAGATGCTGGCGGTAATTATAGCTGAAATCACAATTATCAATGGTAAGATTTTCTGTATTCCTGGCAAGCAAAGCCACTTTATATCCTTTTGCTTTCAGATTTTTTATGGTTACGTTTTGACTGTTTCGAATCAAAACAGCTACGCCGAAAAATTCATTGGGATTTTTTTTAGAATTACTTCCTTGTAAAATGGCATTATTAAAATCAATTGTGATGTTTTTGCCCTCAACAATTATTACAGGTTGCTCGAGATTATCCGCTGCATCAATTTTATAGACTCCTTTTTTGAATTTTACGGAATGAGTGATGGTCATTCCGCTTTGTATCTTTTCCTGGGCTTGTGAACAATGAAGAAAAAACAGTGTGATTAGAAACAGAAAAAAGTGTTTTGCCATGTTTATTCAGGGAATTTTTTCAGGAAATAAAATTAAGGTCATTCGATGAGAGTAGCCTTAAAAAGAAAAGGACTCATTGCTGAGCCCTTAACCTTTGGACTTGTTTTTCATAGATAGCATTACAGCCGGCTTTTCCAGGAAAAAAGAAAAAAGTTTAGTGATAAATAATAGCAAAGCAAATGCCACTAAGAAGTTCACCAATTGATTTGAATCACTTATTTCATATAAATAAAAAACCCCGTTGTGGAACGGGGTCTATCTCTAAGTAAAGTTTCTATGCTATCATGCATTCACTTTTCCTTTCACTTTTGCTATCACTTCTTCTGCAATATTGTTCGGTGCAGGTGCATAATGAGAAAATTCCATGGTAGACGAAGCTCGGCCCGAACTCAATGAACGAAGTTGCGTCACATAGCCAAACATTTCACTCAATGGAACTTTAGCTTTTATAACCTGTGCTCCTGCACGGCTGTCCATTCCTTCCAGCATTCCACGACGTCGGTTCAGGTCGCCTGTTACGTCACCCATGTATTGATCCGGAGTTACAACTTCGACTCTCATGATCGGTTCCAGCAAAATTGGTTTTGCTTTTCTTGCTGCTTCACGGAAACCGGATTTAGCACACAATTCAAATGACATGGAATCGGAGTCAACAGCATGGAAGCTTCCGTCAAATACACGAACCTTCATATTATTGACCGGGTAGTTGGCTAATACACCATTCACCATGGATTGTTCAAATCCCTTTTGAATTGCAGGTACATATTCACGGGGAATAGATCCACCGAAAAGATCATTGACAAATTGAAAATTCTTATCAGGATTTTCTGCTTTCCAATCAGCATCTACAGGGCCTAACTCAAAAACAATATCGGCAAACTTACCACGACCACCAGTCTGCTTCTTCAAAATTTCACGGTGTTCAATAGTAGCCTGGAATGCTTCTTTATATGCCACCTGCGGTGCACCCTGGTTCACTTCCACCTTAAATTCCCGTTTCATTCGATCAACGATGATCTCAAGATGCAATTCACCCATTCCACTCAGAACGGTTTGCCCGGTTTCTTCATCAGTTTTTACACGAAGTGTCGGATCTTCTTCAATCAATTTAGCAATTGCCATTCCCATTTTATCTACGTCGGCCTGGGTTTTCGGTTCTACAGCAACAGAAATTACAGGCTCAGGAATGAACATATTTTCAAGAACGATCGGATGATCCTCGTCGCACAGCGTGTCACCGGTTTTTATTTCTTTAAAACCTACAGCAGCGCCGATATCACCAGCTTCAATGAAATCAATAGGATTTTGCTTATTGGCAAACATTTTCATGATACGGCTTATGCGTTCTTTTTTTCCACTCCGAACATTCAATACATAAGAACCAGAATCCAAATGACCGGAATAACAACGGAAGAATGCCAAACGGCCTACAAAAGGGTCGGTCATGATCTTAAAAGCCAATGCTGAAAAAGGCTCTTTTGCATCCGGCTTCCTTATAATTTCATCTCCAGTATTTGGATCCACGCCTTTGACAGCTTCAATATCTACCGGGCTTGGCAGATAACGGCAAACGGCATCCAATGCTGTTTGTACTCCTTTATTTTTAAACGAAGAACCACAAAGCATCGGAACAATGCTCAGGTCAATGGTTGCTTTGCGAATCGCTTCATGAATTTCTCCTTCGTTGATGGAATCAGGATTGTCAAAAAATTTTTCCATCAATTTATCATCGTATTCAGCCACAGCTTCCACCAGGTTGGCTCTCCATTCATCAGCTTCGGCTTTCATATCGTCAGGTACAGGAATTTCATCAAAGGTCATTCCTTCAGTTTCCATATGCCAGATAATGCCTTTCATTTTTATCAGATCAACAACACCTCGAAAATCATCTTCGGCACCAATAGGCAGTTGCAGGGGAACAGCTTTTGAACCCAGCATTTCTTTCACTTGTTTTACTACGTTCAGGAAGTCGGCTCCTGCCCGGTCCATTTTATTGACAAAACCGATACGGGGAACATTATACCGGTTGGCCTGGCGCCAAACTGTTTCACTTTGTGGTTCCACGCCATCAACTGCTGAGAATAATGCGATCAAACCATCAAGCACCCTCATGGAGCGTTCTACTTCGACCGTAAAATCAACGTGTCCGGGAGTGTCGATTATATTGAAATAATATTTTTTAGTATCGGATGTTGGTTTTCCTTTTTCGGTTGGGAAATTCCAATTACAGCTGACCGCAGCAGAAGTAATGGTAATACCTCTTTCCTTCTCCTGCTCCATCCAGTCAGTAGTTGCGGCACCTTCATGTACCTCACCGATCTTATGAATCATCCCGGTATAACGAAGGATACGCTCAGTAGTGGTCGTTTTACCGGCATCAATGTGAGCCGCAATACCAAAGTTTCTTTGAAATTTTAAGTCTGCCATGACTTGTTTATTTTCGGGGGTTTATTTACTAAATATAACTATATCGTTTTTGGAGGCGCAAAGGTAATAAAAAGCAAGGTAAAAAAGGAAGGTAATCCATTATTAATTCCACTCTGTGGATAACGTTACAAAATAGTCGTTCCGGGGTCTCTCTTGAGAAACCAGACCAACTGTATTCCTCGAATAATATTTCCCCCGGAAACAATGGGAACCAATTACACCATTAGAACAGGAAAGGGGCTTGGTAATCGGCTTTTGAGATGCGAATTCATGCATAATTTTTCGAATTGCATAAAGCCTGGTAAGGGGGCCGAAACAATGAAGTTGAATGGAATGCTTTTTATTAAAAATCTCTATTAAATACCCTGATAAATTTTGTTAGTGATTTTGAATCGTTGTAATTTCATCGTCCCTGTTTAAAATAATTTCAAAAGATTTTTAACATCCAAATTTTTATTTATGGCCTCCAAGAAAAAATCAAAACCATCCCGCAAAAAAGCTGTGAAAAAAGCTGCATCAAAGAAAAAAGTTGCAAAAAAGAAATCCCCTGCTAAGAAAAAAGCAGCAGTAAAGAAAAAAGCAACTCCCAAAAAGAAAGTTGCGAAAAAGAAAGCTCCGGCAAAAAAGAAAATAACAACTAAGAAAAAAGCAGCTCCCAAAAAAGTTGCAAGAAAAAAGCCGGTTACTAAAAAACCTGCTCCTAAACCTGTAGCAGCACCGGTGCCGGTGGCAATGCCTCAACAGGAACCAGAGCCGATACAAGAGAACCCGGCAACTGAAACTACTATTGACAATAGCACCGATAACGGCAACGGGATGACCATGTAACAGAAACACTAGCTACAATACAAGCCGCTCCGGATGGGGCGGCTTTGTTTTTAGCTTTCATCCGTCTGTTGTTAGTGCCTTTGAAATAATATTTGAAATTCCCTGATGAAAATAAAAAAACCGCTTGCAAGGAAGCGGTTTGAGCAATTTAATTTTATATTTTTTTTTACACCTTGAAATGCGCAAAAGCTTTGTTGGCCTCCGCCATGCGGTGCGTATCTTCTTTCTTTTTATAAGCAGCTCCTTCTCCCTTAGCTGCAGCTACAATCTCCGCAGCAAGTTTATCCGCCATGCTACGACCATTCCGCTCACGGCTGTAACGGATCAGCCATTTCATGCTTAAAGAGATTTTTCTGTCCGGACGTACTTCCGTTGGAATTTGGAATGTAGCACCCCCTATCCTGCGGCTGCGAACTTCAACTGAAGGCGTAACATTAGCTAATGCCTTTCTCCATACTTCATAGCCATCTTCATTGGTTTGTTTGGAAACTTTTTCAAGTGCGGAATAAAAAATATTAAAAGCACCACTTTTTTTTCCTTGCCACATCAGGCTATTGACAAAGCGGGTAACCAATTTGTCATTATACTTAGGATCAGATGCTAACGGAAGTTTTTTTGCCTGTGATTTACGCATGTTCTTGTGAAATTGATTTTACTTATTACAGGATTTATTTTTTTGCTGCTTGTTTTTCTCTCTTGGTTCCATATTTGGAGCGGCTCTTTTTACGGTCTTTTACTCCTGCTGTATCCAACGAGCCACGAACGATATGATAACGAACTCCCGGTAGATCTTTAACACGGCCTCCACGGATCAGAACAATGGAGTGCTCCTGCAGATTGTGCCCCTCACCCGGAATGTATGCGATGACCTCAACTTTATTAGTAAGACGAACTTTGGCAACTTTACGTAGTGCAGAGTTAGGTTTTTTAGGTGTAGTAGTGTACACACGGGTGCAAACGCCACGACGCTGAGGGCATTGATCCAGAGCCCTGGATTTGCTTTTAGCCCTGATAATTTCTCTTCCTTTACGTACTAATTGTTGAATTGTAGGCATTCTAAAACTTTATTTTTCCCAATTTTTAGGGAGGGCAAAGGTAGGGGAAAGATTTCAGATTTTGAATTGCCTTTTTGAGATTTTTTATCCCCTCGAAACTGTCCCTTCTTTTAGTATCAAATGCGAAGTAAAAACTAGATTTTCCACATCCAGCCATATTTATCCTCTCTTCTTCCTTCCCGAATATCTGTCAACCATTTTTTAAGCATGGGTGCCGTTTTCCATTTCTCTACATCAAACTTCATAATATAATCTTTATAGCGTAGCTCTTTGATCATTGAAATAGTGGCAGCAGTGCCAGTACCAAAAACTTCATATAGAATACCAGCTTTATATGCATCTATGATATCATCGATGCTTAGCGGCCTTTCTTCCACATTAAATCCCATTTCTTTCAATAACATGATCGAGCTGGCCCGGGTAACGCCATCCAGTATTGTTCCCTGATCAAGATTTGGCGTTATCGCTGTGTTGCCAATGATAAAAAATACGTTCATGGTGCCAATTTCCTGAACATATTTATGCTCTATTGCATCCATCCATAAAACCTGGTCATATCCTTTCTTTTTTGCTTCCGCAGTGGCTAACATTGACCCCCCATAATTTCCTGCTGCTTTGGCAAAGCCCACACCTCCAGGTGCTGCACGTACATATTTTTCCTCTACATAGATACGCATAGGTGCACTATAATAGGGGCCGGTCGGGCTGAGAATGATCAAAAATTTATAGGTTTCAGAAGGTCGAACGCCAATCAATTCATCTGATGAAAACATGAATGGCCTTATATATAAGGAATGATCTTCTTTCATCGGGATCCAATCTTTGTCCAATGCGATTAGTTGACGCATTCCGTCCATAAATAATTCTTCGGGAACAACTGGCATCTGCATTCTTTCAGCTGAAACATTAAACCGGTGGTAATTATCAGATGGCCTGAATATATAAGCATTGCCCTGCCTGTCTTTATATGCCTTAATTCCTTCAAAAATTGCCTGGCCATAATGCAATGCTGCTACCGAAGGACTTAACAATAATGGTTGATATGGCTTTATCTCGATATTTTTCCATTCGCCATTTTCATAATCAGCTTCTAACATGTGATCGCTGAAATACCTTCCAAAAGGAAGATTATTCAGATCCAGATCCTGTAATTTGCTTCTTTCTGCTTTGGTAATTAAAATATCCATGGCTGCAATCATAAACATTTATTTTTACGCTGCAAAGAAACGAAAAAAACTAACACTCATTAGTTTTAACCTGATAAAATTATGGATCTGAATCATATTGATCTTACACCATCATTAGTATCTGCTCTTTTTCCTGGCTCCCTTATAGAAACACAGGAACATAGCGCTCCTTCACACAAAAAAAATACATGGAATTATACTGGGAACAATCAAAAAAATATTTTACTCCTGTTAAATTATCCCGGGGAAACTGAATTGTCAAAAAAACAACATGCATTTCTGGAAAAAATGATGAACGCCTGTTCAATCAGTTATGATGATCTTGTATTGATGAATCTAAACCAGAATCCCGGTGCCAACTATAAAAACCTGCATGAATATTTCAAAAGCAAAATTGTTTTATTATTTAATATCGAACCTTCTTCCTTCGGATTGCCGATAAGTTTTCCTCAGTTCCAGGTGCAATCATTCGCTACCAGCACTTTCTTATTTATACCTGCAATTGAAGAATTGGAAAAAGATAATATTCTGAAAAGCAAGCTTTGGGTTTGCCTGCGTCGCATCTTTGGCATTTAAAATTCTTTTCCATTATCTTGAAGTATGAAATTGATCTTTGCGACCAATAACCAGCATAAAATAGATGAAATAAAATCTGTCATTGGAAACAAGTTTGAATTATTGACATTAAAAGAGGCCGGCATCGATATTGATATTCCAGAACCACATGATACTTTAGAAGCAAATGCCAGCGAAAAATCGAAAACCATTTATACATTAACCGGCATCAACTGTTTCAGTGAAGACACCGGCTTAGAAGTAAATGCCCTGAATGGAGAGCCGGGCGTAAAAAGTGCCCGGTATGCAGGAAATGAAAGATCTTTCGACAAGAACATTGAGAAACTTTTACAAAAATTACAAGGACAAGCGGACCGCAGCGCCAGGTTCAGAGCGGTGATCTCATTGATCATCGCCGGTAAAGAAACTTTGTTTGAAGGAATATCCCGGGGAAAAATAAGCATGGAAAAAAAAGGAAACATGGGATTTGGCTACGACCCTGTCTTTGTACCGGATGGTTCTTCAAAAACATTTGCAGAAATGACACTGCAGGAGAAGAATCTCTATAGCCATCGCCGTAAAGCCGTTGAAAAACTGGTAGCATTTTTGAATAATTTGAAACCAAACATCTGAAATTGATCCCTGAACGCAACCAATATATCTCCGAAAACGACTTAATCAATGGATGCATTGAAGGCAACCGGGTAATGCAGGAAGAACTGTATCGGCGCTTCTCCCCAAAAATGTATGCCGTTTGCCTACGCTATGCTTCCAACACCGAAGAAGCCCAGGACATTTTACAGGAGGGATTTATAAAAGTTTTCAAGAAATTAGAGAGTTTCCGGGGCGATGGTTCTTTTGAAGGTTGGATCCGCCGCATATTCGTGAATACGGCTATTGAACAATTCCGGCGTAGAAGGTATCTGCAGCCCGTAACCGAAAAAGAGGAAAATACTATTGAGGGGAAATATGTATCAGCACTGGATGGATTGGCGGAAAAAGATATACTCGCTCTGATACAGCAGTTATCCCCCGGATATCGGACTGTATTTAACATGTATGTCATCGAAGGATATTCTCATAAAGAGATCGGTGAAATGCTTGGTATCAGTGAAGGTACCAGTAAATCGCAACTTTCAAGAGCCAAGGTCATTCTTCAGGAAATGGTGAAAGAATTCATTGAACAGCATAGAGAAAGAAAAAGAAATCCATGAGCAACCAGCTACGAAATAAGATGTATGATTTTGAAGTGAAACCTCCATTGGGATCGTGGGATAAAATTGCAACTGCGCTGAATGATCAGAAAGTAATCGGCAATCTTTCAACAAAACTTTTCGATCTTGAAGTACCTCCGCCGGAATCTGCCTGGCAGCAGATAAAAAACAATTTGGAACATGATATTGAGGTGCCGGTGTCAAAACCAAAACTAATTCCGGGCATATACCGTTATGCCGCAGCTGTAGTCCTCATTGCAATGATGGTCTTTGTAGGAATAAAACTGTTACAAAATAATTCAGGCGAAAATGAAATAGCTGCAAACAGGAATACAACTTATACAAAAGATTCTGTGTCTCCATCATTAAAGGAATCATTAAATACCGCACCATCCGATCCCACGCCTGCAACCGAAGAAAAAAGAGATGATGCTGCCTTAGAAGAAAGCAAAAGAACCGTGGCAAAAAATGATTTCCCGATGACAACCAAATTGAAGCTTGCCAAAGAAAGTTATTTAAGTGCTCCGGCCCACTATATTGAAAACATTTCTGATGCAAAAACCAACTACCCCAACTTGCATTTCTCAGAAATGCTGCAACCGATATTTAGTAATGAATCAGAAACAGAAGATCTTTCTGATCGCTATATCATGCTGAAATCTCCTGATGGAAATTTTTTCCGAATGTCAAAAAAGCTGGCTGACCTGATCTGTTGTATCTCCGGAGAAGACCAGGATGCGAACTGTAAAGATCAATTGCAGCGATGGAGAGAAAAGATTGCCTGTTCATCATTGGCACCTTCGCCGGGAAATTTTATGGATATTCTCAACCTTATAACATCACTACAGAACGATAACAACTAAGCTACAGCTGTTTTCCCTAATTTTATTGCAAATGGTTTTTATATGCCCAGGCTCAAAATTAAATTGCCAACTTTATTTTCTTTTTCTACAAAAATTCCCCTAAGGATCACTGATCTGAATTATGGCGGGCATGTAGGGAATGATACAATACTCACCTTAATCCATGAAGCGAGAATGCAGTTTTTGAAAAATGCTGGCTATTCAGAATTAGATTTTGCCGGTGTCGGAATGATCATGAGTGATGTAATGATTGAATTTAAAAACGAGTTGTTTTACGGCGATGTACTAATTGCTTCTGTCACAGCCGGCGAATTCAGTAAAGTGGGTTTTGATCTTTTTTATAAACTGGAAAAAGCACAAAATGATACTACGATTCTTGTGGCGACAGCAAAAACAGGAATGGTTTGTTATGATTATCAAAAAAAGAAAGTCGTTTCAGTACCTGAAGAGGCAAAAACAAAACTGGCTGGCAATTGATCTAACTGTTCCATATCTTCCAGCTTTCTTCCGCCTGGAGGATCAGCATTTCATATCCATTTTTTATAATGGCGCCTTTTTCCTCTCCTTTTTTCAGAAATAACGTTTTTTCCGGGTTATAGATCAGGTCAAAAAGGTAATGCTTTGAAGTAATCGCATTGTACATTAATACCGGCATTTCTGAAACATGAGGATGCATTCCTAAAGGAGTGGTGTTGATGATGAGCAAATGATCCGCAATAGTGGCCGGGGTTATTTGCTCATAAGATATATTATTCGATGAAAATTTGCGGGATACAAACTGGCAATTAATATGCAACTTTTCCAAAACAAAAGCCACGGCTTTAGCAGCACCGCCGGTGCCTAATACCAATGCTTTAGTATGATATGGTTGTAATTGGCTTTTTAATGAACGTTCGAATGCAATGACATCAGTATTATAACCGATCAATTTTCCATCTTCAATCTTTATGCAATTACATGCTTTGATATTTTGTACGACACTACTCGCTTCGTTTAAATAGGGAATGACCTGTTCTTTATAAGGAATGGTCACATTCAGTCCTTTCAGCTCGGGATTAAGATCCAGAACAGTTTTAAATTTTTCAATGGAAACAATCGGGAAATTTTCATACCTGCAGTTGTACAAACCTTCTTTCTCAAATTTTTCTGTAAAATACTTTTTGGAGAAAGAATGGGCCAAAGGATAACCGATTAATCCATACAGCCGCATCAGGCATTTTCTTTTTTATTAAGATACAGGCTGAATGTATCTCCCCTGAGACCGATACGCATTGCTTCCAGCGGTATTACTTCCGTGGGTGCAATGTTTCCGAGATTCACATTACAGCCGAGCAATTCGATAAAATATAATTGTTGCGCTTTCTGTGGAGCTTCCCATATTATTTTTTCACCGGGGATTTGAGTTAAAATTTCATTTACTAAACCCTGGCGAACTTCGCCACTATCACGATACAGGCCAACATTACCGGCCTCACGGGCCTCAGCGATTACATAAGAAGCTCCAGCTTCCAGTTCTGAACGCATTTGCTCGATCCATTTATATGGAGGCATGATGTTTTTGGCATCTTTACTTCCTACTTCACTTAAGACCACTCCGTGTTTGGTAAGTTTTTCTATGTAACCGCATTTCTCGGCATGAGGAATTGTAATAGATCCATCACTAACTTCCATATACGTTATTCCATAATCTTTACAGATACTGATATAATCATCAAACTGGTTTCGGATAAGAAAAGCTTCAAATAAAGTTCCGCCAAAATATATTGGAATTTCATGAGAACGATAGACTTCTAACTTTTCAGTCAGATTGGGTGTAACAAACGAAGTTCCGAATCCTAATTTCACTACATCAACATGTGGGTGAGAAACACTCAAAAAATTTTTAGCTTCATTTACGCTCAGTCCTTTATCCATGACCATAGTGATACCGGATGTGCGGGGCTTTTGATTACGTTGAGGTATTTGTGTCAGGTTAAAATTCATTCTCGAAGATTTGAATTCTGAAAAATTGTTATACTATTTTTGAACGGCGCAAAAATAGGAAACTAAGTGCAGAGTAATGATGATTTTACTTATTGCAAACAACTGTAAGTAAGTATCAGATCGATTTTCTTCGCTTGAATCGTGCCAGCAGATCCACCACTTGTTGATTTTGTAAGATTGAGGGATTCATTTCAATGAAGTTTTTGAGCATTTTGGGGGACTTCTCCATCGCTTTTTCCAATTGAACAATCGCTTCTGTTACTTGCTGTAACCGGAATAAAATTGCACTTTTATAAAATAGAAATAATGGCTTTCCCTGAGTGAATTGCAAGGCAGCATTCACTTGTTCAAGTGCTTCTTCATAAAATGCTGACTGGTACAAACAGCGGATCAGCGCTTCCCAACCCGAAGCATTGCGTGGCCGTAAACGAACTACATTAGAAAAATATTGAATTGCATCTTTATGAAGACCTAGTTGCATCTTGCATTCTCCCATCAGTAAATTATATTCTGCTTTGGTACGATGCATTTTTAATGCAATATCCAGTTGTCTTGCACAATTTTCCCATTGCTGTTCGTTGAAATAAGTGCAGGCAATTTTATAATATAATTTGCTTTCCCCCTGGTTCAGGTGAGATGCTTTGCGATAATAAAACCTTGCCTGGGCATAATTATGTAACCGGTCAAAACAATATCCTATCGCCTCGTAGATCACGGATTCGGGTTTAGCTAATTCAATCACTTTTCCCAGCACATCAATGGCTTCTTTATATTTTCTCAACCTGATGTAGGCATCACCCATATTCCGATAGGCATAATCAAATTTCTCATCAATAATGACAGCGTATTGATATGCATCAATAGCCTTTTCATATAACTTCAAACCCTGGTATGCCGCAGCCAGATTGAACCAGGCTAATTCGTTGTATGGAAAATCATCTATGATCTGCTGATGTAAACGAATGCTTTCTTCGTTGCGCCCGGTAAAATCCGTCCAAAAACAAATCTTATACAAGGCCTCTTCATTATTGGGATCATCCTGTAAGACCATTTTCAAACAATCGAATACTTTATCAAACTCTTCATAATCATCATAAACATCCGCTAATTCAAATAGTAGTTCAATCCTCTCCTCACCCTGGAAACTTGAAATGGTTTCCTCCAACAATATGACAGCTTTTTCCTGTTCATCCAGGGCCAGGTAAATATCTGTTTTTAAAATATAAAGGTCAATGTTCCCTTTATCCAACAGGGCCGCCTGCTCTAATTCCTCCAAAGCTTGTGTATAACGACGCAAGCCGATGAGTATATCGGCTTCTTTAATAAGCAAAGTGGACGAATAGGGATATTGCCTGACAGCAAATTGAGCTGCTTCCAGCGCCCCGGTCAGGTTTTCTTTTGCTTCAAAATAGCTAATGATTTTTTCGAAGGCTTCTTCTTCAATGAATGAGTGGGTACGACCATGTTTAAGATTCTCATAGAGCCTCAGTAATTCCTGTATCTGTTCACGATCTTCCCGAAAAGGATTTTCTTTCATGAATTCCGGATGTTTTGGCTAGTAAAGGATTTTAAGAGCTTTTCGTATTTCGGCAAATATCTGCGGAAATACCTTATTACAAACAAGTTAAACTAATTTGACCGTAGCTATATGTTATATTTTTTCCCCAAATGTGCAAAATCCCGGATTTTTTATGGATTAGAAGTAACAATTTGACCGCTCCGGGCGTTAAATAAGTACTAAAATTTCTGGACAAACGGTTTGTTTTATATTCCCTTTTATTGTTAAATTTGTGATCAATTGCAAACTAAAACTTCAATAATGTTAAAAATGCTTGGAAAAAAGTTGACCGTTCTGGCATTATTGGCTGTTACAGCAGGGGCTGCTTTTGCAACATTGGGTGATGGAAAAGTAAAAACAAATACTTCTAAAAAATCACTTCTTTCCAGCAAAACAGTTTTATCTCCCGGTACCTTTTCACTAAAATCCGGATACAACTTCAGAGGCAATGAAGTAGTAAGTCTTGAAAAAAACAGATATATCAATATCAACACTGTCATTACCTTTCAGAAAGGAAACAGCACATATATCATGCCGCTCAAAAAGAGAGTGTTGTTGGATAAGATTACGTTCAATCCCAATCCGAATACAAGGCAATAATTTCTTTACATTCCACCGGTAATACCTTTACTTTCTTCATAACTCATTACCCGATAACCGGATTTTGGCAAATCGAATTTTGATGCAGGCACCGGATTAAAATTTATACTGGATACAGTATAAGTTACCTTTAGTTTGCCTAACGACGCTTCATATTGCATTGCTAGGCCGGGTAAATTCTTGTTCAGGTACTGAAAATCTTTATTAATAGGTTCCAGATCACGGGTAAAATAAACGGTAAATGTTGAAGTATCACTCAATTTACCGATTGCTTTCTGACATTTATATCCTGCAATAGTTTTAAAATCATTTTCGAAAGTAAAAGTGACGCCTTCATATTTTTTATTGGATTCTTTCCAGTTATCTGTGGTCATTTTAATCATGTACTTCTGATCACCATAATCTTTCAGGATCGTCACATTTCCCGTCTTTCCATCAATAATAGTTGATTGTGTTCCCAGGGAACTGATCATTTCAGAACGACTGGAATTCCCTTTAAGATAAATAACACTTGTGGCTCCATCCAGTAAGTCGGCTGCCTGCGGGCTTTTATTATCGGTGTTGATCACAATATCATACGAAATGGTAGCCTCTGTCAGTTTTTTCTGTCCGAATAACGGAACAGAAAAAATCAACGTAATGATTACAATTCCTATTTGAAACTTATTTTTCATTCTTACATTTCTAAATAAAAAGACGTGCCAATTTAATCAATATGTTCCTTTTACAGGAATTTCTGCCGGGAAAGCCCCGTACCGGGGATCTCTTAAGAGTTATTTAACTTACCTTTTCCCTTTCTGCTGAGCTTGTTTCATCCGTTTTTGCTGCTCCTGCATTTGTTCAAACCGCTCCTGCCATTTTGTTTTTGATTTTGGCTTTTTACGGTTTGCTTCAATATTAGCAAGAATCTTATCATGGTCAATAATGTAGGTCTGAATTACATATTGAATTGCCAGCGTAATGAGATTAGAAACGGTATAATACCAGGTCAACGCTGATGGAAGTCGGTTAAAAATAAATAATAGAAACACCGGGAAAATGTATGGCATGTATTTAAGTACGGGATTGCTCTGATCCGGTGTCATGCTCATGCTATACAAAGAAATCAGAAGACTTGTTATTACTGCCGTAATCGTAAAAAGGCTGAGATGACTTCCGAGTAAAGGAACCTTTACTCCAAAGTTTATAAATACATCATAGGCTGAAAGGTCCTTTGCCCAGAGAAAACTTTCTCCACGTAAAGCAACACTGGAATTAAAAAAACTATAGAGTGCGAAAAAGATAGGTATCTGCAACAAAGCCGGGATACATCCTCCAAGCGGATTCACTCCCGCCTCACGGAACAGTTTCATTTGTTCCATTTGCATTTGTTGCTGATCCCCTCCGACTTTTGCTTTTAAGGCTGCTATTTCAGGACGCAACACTTTCATTTTAGCTCCGCTTAAATAACTGGTATAGGTAAGCGGCGATATCAGCAAACGAATAATGATCGTCAGTAATGCAATCGCCAAACCATAACTGCCGACAAATCCTTTCATGAAATCGAAAATGGGCATGATCAAAAATCTATTGACCGGGCGAACGAATGCATAAAGCCCTTGTCCCAGGTTGATCAGTTTTTCAAACTTCATGTCATACTTCTTCAGAATGTGGTAATCTGCAGGTCCATAAAAAATGTTGAAAGGTATTACAGCATGTGTTGATGGTGGTAGTTTGATCTGCATATTCGCTGTAGAGCGTAAGATTGTTTTAGCACTATCAGGCGGGATCTGCCATTCCATTTTACCGGAAGAAAAATCATTTTTTGCCACCAGTATGGTATTAAAAAATCTTTGACGTATTCCGATCCATTGTACCGGTTTATTAAAATCTTCAGTACTTCTTTTTATCGCAGTGTGATAGTCAAAATCACCATTCATACTGTACCCTATCTGGGTATTTTGTTTTTCAAAAGCGATGTCGGATTCCTGTTGCATAGCTGTATATTGCCAGGTCAGGTTCATAGTACTTTGTGTCAGCAGTTTGTCGGCACCACTCATTTGCACAGTAAACCCAACCATGTATTCATCTTTTTTCAAAACAAACCTGTGAATGATTGAAGAAGATGATGCGCTATCATTGGATCTCAGACTAAATGATATTACGGTGCTGTCAGGGGTCTTTACCGAATCTATTCCCGAAAATATCATTTCTGAGATTGGTGCGCTGCTATTGGTACCGGTATTTATTGTGTAATCTATTTTATCAAAATCGGTGGCAGCCAATTTCACAAGTGAGCTATCCTGGTTTTTGAATTTTTTCAATTCTACCCATTTCGGCTGACCTCCTTTGTTAGTAAACGCTATTTTAACCAGGTCATTTTCAGCGTAGACGATTTGTTCTGAACCAGTACTTGCATTTTTAAAGATCCCTTGAGTATTTATGCGATTCAAGGAATCAATTTTTAAGGAATCTGTTTTAGTTGCGAGTGTATCTAAACGGGGTTTGGGATGTTTGGCATTTTCAATAGAGTCTTCAATGGCCTTCTTTTTCATATATGCCGCCTGTTCTTTGCTGGTATAAATGAAATAGCCAATAAACAACACGGCAAGCACCACAAAACCAATGACGGTATTCTTGTCAAACTTCATCTGGTTAAAAATTTTAAGAGGGGCAAAGATAAGGTAATCGGGATAGTTTTTGAGAACCGTAAAAGGCTGCAAAATGACTGCGAAAAACCCGGTAGCACTGCTGATAATTTGATTAAATTTGATCAGAGAATAATGGAAGCATACGGAAAAATATTATTGATTGCCATGCCGGCATTTCTTATTCTGGTTTTATTTGAAAAATGGTATGGTTGGTACAAAGGAACAGAAACTGTGCGAACGACAGACATGATCTCCAGTCTCAGCAGCGGTATTACTAATGTTACTAAAGATGTACTGGGACTCAGCATTACTATATTAGCGTATGCATGGTTTGAAGAAAGGGTAGCAATCTTTCATATTAAAACTACGTGGCTTACCTATGTAATTGGATTTTTAGCGATTGATTTTGCCGGTTATTGGGTACATCGGCTGCAGCATAAGATCAATTTTTTCTGGAATGGTCATGTCGTTCATCATAGCAGTGAAGAATTTAATCTTGCCTGTGCATTGCGACAAAGTATTTCTTCCGTAGTTAAGATTTTTGCATTCCTGTTATTACCAGCAGCGCTTTTGGGTGTTCCTGCCAAAGTCATAGCTATTATTGCCCCGTTGCAATTATTTGCTCAATTCTGGTATCATACCAGGCATATTAATAAAATGGGTTTCCTGGAAAAAATAATTGTGACCCCATCTCATCACAGGGTACACCATGCGTTGAATCCGGAGTATATTGATAAAAATCTGTCACAGATATTCATTATTTGGGACAAATTGTTTGGCACATTCCAGGAAGAATTACCGGATGCTCCACCTGTCTTCGGCATCACCCGTCCTGCGCATACATGGAATCCGATAAAAATTAATTTCCAACATGTATGGTTATTAATGATGGATGCCTGGCGAACTAATAGTTGGAGAGATAAATTCAGAATATGGATTATGCCAACAGGCTGGCGCCCCGAAGACGTGAAAGAAAAATATCCGGTTGAAAAAATAGAAGATGTATATCATTTTGAAAAATACAACCCCAAATCTTCTAAAGGATTGGTCACATGGTCATGGATTCAAATGACGATACTGCTGTTGCTCATCAGCTATTTGTTCGGAAATATTGCACAGATCGGAAGTCCTGATATGTTCCTTTATGGAGCTTTTGTATTTCTTAGCGTTTACGCTTACACAGAACTAATGGATCGTAATCGCTATGCGATTCTTTGGGAAGGGTTTAAAAATATTTTCGGCATCCTCATTATTTATAAGCAGGATGGCTGGTTTGGTATCGATGAGTTAATACCTTATGCAAGTTATTTCATGATCATATATTTTATCCTCGCCACTCTAATTACAGGATGGTTTGTAAACCGCCATGAAAAAGAAGACCGGCAGTTATCAATTGCATGATCGCATAAAAAAGCCGCCGCTTGCTGCGACGGCTATATTTAAGCCAACTACCGATAAAAAAGCCTGTTGTTATTTTTTCAGATGATCGTTCATATCCTTTCTATAATCCCTGCCTAAACCTTTGTCACGGTCTTTTTTATCCCAGCCAAAGTCTTTGCGATCATTTTTCATTTGAATTTCATTCACCCGGATCTTTCCGAACATGTCAACAAAGATGTTGATATCGTTCCCGCGGAGCATGAAGGTTGAAGTTGCAATGGCTTTTTTGTTTCTTTTGAAAATTCCCTTCTGAACTTTATATACGGTAACAGTATGATAACCGCTCCGGAGAGACGCAATGCTGATGGTACCCGCATTGGAACCGGAATAGCTTTTACCATCAATTACAATTTCAAATTTTTTATTTGCCTGAAGGGTTACAGAAGGTCTGTGATCCGCTGCAAATACAGCCATTGTAAATAAACTGGCAGCGACGAGTGTAAAGATCTTTTTCATTTTATTAAAATTTAACTGTTTTGATCTTTCGGAATTTACCGGGTGAAATTCCTTCAGATCTGAATTAATTTTTATTCCCGGTTTCATTTTGTTTCTGCTTGTAGTATTTCAAAGCAAATGCCATCGTGCCAAAAACCGTTAAAGAAACTGTTAAGGAAATAGTTGTGGAAGAACAAAAGTCAATTGATTATCTCTGAAACTCTTTGCAGTAAAGCATTTCTGAGAATAGTTATTTAAGGTTAATGAAACTGAGAAAGTGTTAAATGAAGAAAATTACCTGATCAATAGCAACACTAAAGTTTAGAGAAAAGGAAATGAAATCCCATTTTATTAAAAAATCTTGAGTCGAGAAAGATCATATGTCTATTTCAACTTGTTCGCAATGTAACGATCAACAATTTGCTCCAGTATATTCATCGTCACAGTACCTTCAGATAAAATAAGATCATGAAATTCCCGTATATCGAATTTATCTTTTAACGCATCTTCCGCTTTTTTTCTCAGCTTTCTTATCGTCAACTCTCCTATTTTATATGCAAGCGCTTGTCCTGGCCATGAAATATACCGATTGATCTCAGTGTTTACCTCATGTAAAGACAAAGCGGTGTTTTCTGAAAGATAAGCAACCGCCTGTTCCCTTGTCCATCCTTTTGCATGCAATCCTACGTCGATCACTAATCGACATGCCCGCCACATATCATACGTCAGTCTTCCGAAATGCGAATAAGGATCTTTATATAATCCCATCTCGGTTCCAAGGTATTCACAATACAATCCCCAACCTTCACCAAATGCATTGACATAAAGATTTCTCCGAAATGCCGGAAGACTATCGAGTTCCTGCGTCAATGCGATCTGTAAATGATGTCCCGGAACTGCTTCGTGTAAAGTGAGCGACTCCAAAACATATAAAGGGCGACTCTTTAGATCATAAGTGTTCACCCAATAATGACCTGCTCTTTTACTATGGATCGGCGCACCGGAATATCTTCCGCCGGTGTAAGTTGGCGCCAGGTCCGCAGGTACTGGCTCCACTCCATAAGGCTGACGTGGAAGTTTGCCAAAATATTGAGGTAATAGCCCATCAATTTTTTTTGCGATATAGGATGCTTCTTTTAATAATTGTTCCGGCGTGGTGACATAAAATTTTGGATCAGTACGTAAATACGTTATGAATTCTTTCAACGTTCCTTTGAAATGAACTTCTTTCAATACATCCAGCATTTCCTTTTTTATTCTCGCCACTTCACTAAGCCCTAACTGGTAGATATCTTCATAAGACAAATTAGTAGTAGTATAATGTTTCACTCTATCCTGGTAGTAAGCCAGCCCATTGGGGAAATTAGAAACGCCTATAGTTGTTCGTGTTTTCGGTAAATATTCTTCATCAAAAAATTTCTTGATCTTCCGGAATCCTTCAATGGCATATTGCTGTACCGCAATTTTTCCCTCATCGGTAATTTTTTTCCAGTCATCATCACTGATCCCAAAAGGTTTTTTCAAAAAAGGTTTCCAGAAAACACTTTTCGTAACATCGTTTACAATATGCTGTTCATAAGTATTCTGATATCCATTCAAAATAACTTTTGGTTGGCAGATCCCCAACAGTAATCCCCGCCGCATCAAATCAAGATTCTCATCAACATAGCGTGGAATATCTTTAAGATCACTGATATAATCTTCAAATTCTTTCTTTGATGATAATACCCGGGAGCCCATGGATGCAATCTCGGTATGAAAGCCTTCGTCAGATAAAATAGGATTCAGATAGGATTTGAATTTATAAGAAGAAATCTCATCCTCCATTTCATATTTCAGCAATTCAAGATTGATATGCCCTTCAAATGATAATGCAGCGGTATCAATCGTATTCAAAACAGAATAGACCGAATCATAAAAAGTATAGCGTCGTAAAAAATCTTCTTCGCTGTTTGAACCTAACGGATGATTCAAAATGCTATCTCTTTTTCTTTCCTCGTTTCGAAAATTGCTGATAGACTTCAGTACATGATTAATAGCACTATCATGTGTCTGAGCTGAAGATTTTATACCTAAGCTCAATAAAAAGAGAAACATCCAAGTTATAGGTCTCATATAGCAGCTTTGGTGATTTCGTTATTGATCGTTCGCCAAATTTTCAATGGATTTTCATTTTTCAATTCGTCTGGTAATAGGTCATTACTCCAATTTTGAAAGCAAATCGGCCTTGCAAATCTTTTAATACCATCAGCACCAACAGAAGTAAATCTTGAATCTGTTGTAGCAGGAAAAGGCCCGCCATGTTGCATACTTAAGCAAACTTCCACACCGGTAGGCACGCCATTTATAATAAGGCGACCGCAAATATTTTTTACATTCTCGACAAGGTCAGTATGATTTCTTACATCTTCATCAGTTGCCATTAACGTGGCAGTTAATTGTCCTTCGATATGTTTCGCCACTTCCGACATTTCATTTGCATCTTTACAACGAATCACTATTGAAAAAGGGCCAAAAACCTCATGATGAAGAATTGGGTTATTGAAAAACGCTTGAGCTGATGCAGATGCAATGGTCGGCGCCCCCTGGTTCACTATCGGATCCTGCTCAGATACGGCTATAGTTTCTACGTCCTGCTGCGAAAGAGCAGCGGCCCTTTTTTCCACATAATTTTTAAAAATACCGGGATTGAGCATATTGCCAGGAGTTGTTTTGCGAATCTCTTCTGAAAGAACATTTATAAAATTGTTCAGATCAGCGTTATCAATCCCGATGATCAGACCGGGATTGGTACAGAATTGTCCTACTCCTAAAGTGATAGAGCCAGCATACATTTTTGCAAGCTCTGCTGCAGATTGTTTCATTTTTTCAGGCAATAAAAAAACAGGATTGATACTGCTCATTTCCGCAAAAACAGGTATCGGCTCGTTTCGTTGATTGGCCCAATCGAATAATTGTTTTCCTCCTGCAAAGGATCCGGTAAATCCGACTGCTTTTGTATGCGGATGTGTCACTAAAGCTTTACCCACTTCAAAAGAAAAACCATGCAGATGTGTAAAAATTCCTGAAGGCATATAACAATTCGCAGCAGCTTTCAAGATCGCACTTGCTACCATTTCACTTGTTCTTGCATGTGCCGGATGAGCCTTCACGATCACAGGACAGCCCGCTGCAAAAGCACAAGCCGTGTCACCGCCGGCAGTAGAATATGCATAAGGAAAATTAGCTGCACCAAAAACAACCACTGGCCCCAACGGGATCAACATTTTTCTCAGGTCGGGCTTAGGAGGGTTTTTATCGGGCACTGCTGTATCAATTCTCGCTTCCAGCCACTCTCCTCTTTCGCAAGCATCAGCATAACTGTTCAATTGAAAAATAGTTCTTGCTCTTTCATTGCGTAATCTTGCCTCCGGCAAAGAAGTCTCTTCATTTGTTACTTTCAGCAACTCATCGCCGAGGTTTTCAATTTCCTTTCCAATAGCTCTCATAAAATCTGCCCGCTGTTTCAAACTCATTCTGCGATAGATATGAAAGGCTTTCCATGCTTGATCCAGGGCAACTTCAATTTCTGTCATCGTAGCATCATTGTACATAAGATCAATTTTAATTTCTATTGAATATTTTCTTGCTTGTTTACAAAGCTACATGATTAAGGCAAAAATTTTGTCGTAGAAAAATTCAATTATCAATTCTATAATTTATTAAAAGCCTGAGTTGACTTTTTCGTTACTTTGACTATATGAATAACAATGTGCCGTTAGCGGAGCGGATCCGGCCAATAACGCTGGATGAGTTGGTAGGACAAGAACATCTTGTCGGAAAGGGAAGTATTTTGAGAACGTCAATTGAAAATGGGAAAGTGCCTTCAATTATTTTCTGGGGACCTCCGGGCACCGGCAAGACAACAATTGCCAATATTATTGCACATACATTAAGTGTTCCATTCTTTCAACTCAGCGCTATCAGTTCCGGAGTAAAAGAAGTACGAGAAGTTATTGAAGAAGCAAGATCAAAACCCGGCTCCATTTTATTTATCGATGAAATTCATCGGTTCAATAAAGCCCAACAAGATGCATTGTTAGGTGCGGTAGAAAAAGGTATTATCACTCTGATCGGTGCTACGACTGAAAATCCTTCATTTGAAATTATCAGCGCTTTATTGAGTCGCTGCCTGGTATATGTCTTAAAACCACTGGACGAAAAAGACCTGAAAAGGTTGTTGCATGTAGCAATAGAAAAAGATGAATTTCTTAAAAAGAAGAAAATCGAATTAAAAGAAACCGAAGCGCTGATCAATATTTCAGGCGGTGATGCAAGGAAACTATTGAACCTGCTGGAAATAGTTTGTGACGCAGCGGGAGAAAAAGTGATTATCACCGACGATTTTGTAATGGATGTTGCCCAAAAAAGAATTGCATTGTATGATAAAAGCGGTGAACAGCATTATGATATTATTTCAGCATTCATCAAATCGCTTCGTGGCAGCGATCCAAACGCTGCTGTTTATTGGTTAGCCAGAATGATTGAAGGCGGAGAAGATGTAAAATTCATTGCAAGAAGAATGTTGATATTGGCAAGTGAAGATATCGGCAATGCCAATCCAACCGCTTTAGTGATGGCAAACGCAACTTTCGAGGCAGTCAATAAAATTGGTTATCCTGAATCGTCTCTTATTTTATCTCAATGTGCGATATATCTTGCATCCAGTGCAAAAAGCAATTCAGCAACGATTGCGATCGGCGCTGCAATGAATGCTGTAAAAGAAAAAGGTGATCTATCGGTGCCGCTTCATATCCGGAATGCACCGACAAGAGTGATGAAAGATATGGGTTATGGAAAAGGTTATGAATATTCTCACGACTATGAAAAGAATTTTTCCCCGCAGGAATATTTACCTAAAGAATTATCCGGCTCTAAATTTTACGATCCCGGAAAAAACGCCAGAGAAGAAGAGTTGAGAAAGTTCCTGAAAAATTTATGGAAAGATAAATATGGTTATTGATTGTTCGGATTATATAACAATGGGAAAAATTGTCCGCACATTTTTTCTCCTTTCTTAATAACAGGAACACCTTTTAATAATGTATCGTTCGAATCAGAAACCACTCCATCTGCAAATACATTGATCACAAAAGCTCTTCTTGGTCTTGAAGAAGCATTCGCTCCCGAGCCATGTAATGTCAACGAATGATGAAATATTGCTTCGCCGGCTTTTACTTCAGCATATTGTGGATTTTCGAATCGTTCTTTTTGTTCATCATTTAAAAAATCTTTTATTCCATGCAGGTCACCTGCAATAACAGGTTTTGGAAGCAAACCCCACTTATGGCTACCGGGGATATATTGCAAACAACCGTTTTCTTTTGTGGCATCATCCAATCCGCACCAACAGGTGAGATGAGCTATAGGAGTCGTCCTTGTCCAATAAGAATAATCCTGGTGCCATGCTACCACACCGCCCTGCTTGGGTGGTTTCCAAAAAATTTGATCATGCCAGAAACGAACCGGCATATTTCCGAGCAATTGACTTGCTGCAATCACAAACCTCGGATTCCACAAAACGTCATGCAAGCCGGGACTAATACGCCAGGCGCCTAATGCATGAAACAATATTGTGTCAGGGTCAGTCGATTCGTTGGAATGAAATTCATAAAATAAATCATGAGCCGGATGTTTCGGATCTGCAATTTCTGTCAACTCGCTTTTTAAACGTTCGATCTGCTTTTCATCCAGCATTTTAATTCCGCCCAGGTAACCATTCGTATTGAAAAATTCGATCTGCTCTTCACTTAATTTGTATTCCAGCCATTCTTCTATACAGCGGGGCCATTGAAATAGATCACTTACCAACTGGTGCATGCCACTGAGATCTTTTGTCATATTACAAAACCTGTTTATTTAAAATTACATTTTTTATCATGCCAAACATCAGGATTCACCTAAATTTATTCTTCCAAAACGTTTCAACAATGAAAAAACTTTTTTTGATTGTATGCACTGCTCTCCTGTCGCAAATTATATTTTCACAGGTAATTGTTCAAAAAGATCCTGAAATAGAAAAAATGGTTAGTGAAGTTTCAAAAGATTCGCTGAAATCGTATATCACAAAGCTGGTAAGTTTTGGAACAAGGAGCACATTGAGTACACAAACCAATCCGGATCGTGGTATCGGCGCTGCAAGGGAATGGGTATTGAGTAAGTTCAACGAATTTGCAAAACAATCCGGGGGTCGTTTGACGGCTTTCATTGATACTACTATATATAAGAAAGATGGCAGAAGAGTAAACCGTGATATTGTTTTAGGAAATGTCATGGCAACGTTGAAAGGAACTGATCCCAACGATGATCGAATTTTTATTATAAGCGGACATATGGATAATATGAGAAGCAGTGTGATGGACAGCACGGGTGATGCTCCCGGAGCTAATGACGATGGAAGTGGTACGTCTGCTGTATTAGAATGTGCAAGGGTGATGAGCAAACATTCTTTTCCTGCCACTATCATTTTTGTCGCAGTAAGCGGCGAAGAACAAGGATTATTAGGTTCCACTTATATGGCAGATAAAGCAAAAAAAGAAAACTGGAACATAGAAGCTGTGTTGAACAATGATATTATGGGGAGTAATAATAGCAGTGAAACAAATATTATTGACAATACTAAAATCAGGGTATTCAGCGAAGGGCTTTCTGTGCTCGATACCGGAAGAGTTCTTTCAACGATAAGAAATCTTGGTTTGGAGAATGACGGCAAAGCGAGACAATTAGCCCGATATGTGAAAGAAACCGGCGAACGATACGTAGATAATCTTGAAGTAGTGATGGTTTATCGTAATGACCGCTTCTTGCGTGGTGGGGATCATTCTCCGTATGTGCAGAGAGGTTATGCTGCAGTTCGTATCACAGAAATGAATGAGAATTATTATCACCAGCACCAGGATGTGAGAATGGAAAATGGAATTCAATATGGAGATCTTCCTGAATTCATGGACTTTGAATACCTGAGAAAAAACACCTGCCTCAATCTTTCTAATCTTGCCAATCTTGCTAAATCACCATCTATGCCGCAGGATGTGAAAGTTGAAGTGAGAAGATTGACCAACTTTACAAATCTTACCTGGAAGGCTCCTAAAACCGGAAAAGTAAAAGGCTATTATGTGTTGATGAGAGAAACAACCAGCGCCTTTTGGCAAAAGAAATTTTTTACCACTGATTCAAAAATGGAACTTCCATATTCAAAGGATAATTATTTTTTCGCAGTGCAGTCGGTAAGTGAAGATGGGAATGAAAGTCTTGCAGTGATTCCAATGCCAGGCAGATAAACTAAAACAGTCTTTCATCAGTTCATGTATGAATTGGATAATCAAAAAATTTGATGAGCTTTCACCGCATGAGTTGTACGCCATTCTCCAATTGCGAAATGAGGTGTTCGTAGTGGAACAAAATTGTGTTTTCCAGGATGCCGACAACAAAGACCAGTCTTCCTATCATCTCATGGGATGGATAAATGAAAAGTTAGTAGCATACACCCGGCTGGTTCCTCCCGGAGTT